>JBMNUA010000136.1:0-6711 GCA_050945995.1 Christensenellales bacterium | reverse complement strand
GCTTTATAACCATGACTGACTATTACCTGAAACTTGTGTGAACTTTGGAACCGCCGTGTACCGAACGGTACGCACGGTGGTGGGAGAGGTCGGGTAGCCAACTAATGACTACCCTCCTACTCGATTTTCGGGAAACTGCGAAACTGTACGGACACCCCGTCCGGGTCGTACACATAGAAATAGCGGGTTTCATCCCCGGGGTCTTGGATGGGCGAGGGGTTCAGCTCGAGTTTCCCGGCGCGCGCGTGCATCTCGTCTATCCGATCCGTCTCAAAGCAGATGAACATGCCCTTGCCCTCGAAGGTCGGACTGTTCGGGATATGGAGAAGCTCAATCTCCGTCTCGCCCGCCCCGTTTGACAGAAACGCGAGCTCCGCCGGGTCCGCGCGAAACCGCCGGTTTACGGTGAGCTCCGCCATCGTCTCATAAAACGCGAGGGATCGTTCCAAATCTTTCACGCGCAGGGTGATGTGCCGTATGCGCATGGGGATCACCTTCCTCTCTGATTGCCTGTATCCATATACCCGCATGGGCACGTTTCATCCCGCAAAGCGCGCTTACAGCCGCGATGTTTACACGCCGGAGCGTATGTTCTCCACCGTCTTTTTCTCAAGCGAGAAATGCCGGAAAACGCGCGCCCCGCCCGCGCCGATCGGCGCTTGCGCGACGAGCCCGACCTTGATCGTCTCCCCGACCGGGAGGGTGAAAAACCGCATCATGTCGAAGCGCTCGCCGTCCAACGAGTAATGAAACGCGAAGGAGTTGCCCACCCGCACCGCTTGCAGCCACACATGATCGGTGTCAACGTTACAGCCGTTTGCGTCGTCGGACACGCAGTTGGTGACGACGCTGACGACGGCGCGCGTGCCAAAGTCCGTCTGTTCAAAGCACGCCTTCGCCCAGATGTCCAAATTCTCCATCAGCATGAGGGTCGCGGCGTCGTAGTTGTCTTGAAACGCGAGCGACACCTGCGCGCGCATCACAAAATCGCCCGCCGCTTCCGTGTAGTAAAAGGGCGCGTTGTTCAAATTCTGCGGCAGTTCCTCTGACGTCGCGGAAGCATCTCCGCCATTGAAAAAATCGCTGGACGGGGGCGCGTCGATGACGAGCGCGCCTTCTTCAAACCGCGCCGTCCCCTCGTTGAGCCACAAAAAGCCATCAAATGCAGACCGGTTCATCCTTCGATCCCTCTCTTTGCCGTTTATCCCAATAGTTGTGCCGCCTCGGACATGTTTTCGATCACGGGCACGCCGAAGGGGCAGCGCTCCTCACAACTTCCGCATTCGATGCAGTCCTTGCCGTTTGCGTTCATGCCCTGATAATGCGCGCGCACCATCGGCGGCACGTTCGCCTTGTCGAGCCGCGCGATGTCTAAGTATTTGTTGACCGCGGCGATGTCGATCTCCGCCGGGCAGGGCAGGCAATGGTTACAATACACGCAGTTGCCGCGGAAATCGTTGCGCAGCGAACCCAGCGCCTCGGCGTAGTCGCGCTCCGCGTCGCTCAGGTTGAAGTAGGAAACCGCGTCGAGCACCTCTGCCCGCGTCTGGCAGCCCAGCATCACGCTGGCGACCGCCGGGCGCGAGAGCGCGTAATGGATGCACTGCGCCACCGTCAGAGGCTTCTCAAACGGCGTGTGCTCGGGGGAGATGAGTTTGCCCGCGCCCAAGGTCTTCATCACGCTGATGCCGACCTGCTTTTGCTCGCACAGCTTGTATAGCTCGGCGCGCTTGGGGTCGATCCCCCGGAACAGCTCGCTGCCAAAGCCCTTTTCGGAATGGTCGAACACATACTCGCCCGCGGGCAGCATGTCGAACGCCGGGTTGATGCTAAACAGCATCATCTCCGGAAGCCCCGTGTTGATTGCGCGGATCGCCGTGTGCGGGTTGTGGGAGCTAAAGCCGATGTGCCCGATATCGCCGTCGCGCTTGAGCTTTTGCACATAGTCCGCAAACCCCGTCTCGAACACGCCCTTGTAGTCGTCCTCTGAGTCGATAAAAAACATCATCCCGAACTCGATGCGCCCGAAGATGCGCAGCATATCCTCAAAATAGCGCTTCACCGTGGGCAGATCGCGCGAGATGTCGTACTGCTGCTTGAGGTCGGTCGAGCCGATGTGCCCTTGGATCATCACATCTTTTCTGCGCGTGCCCAATGCCTTGGCGATGTTCTCGCGCACTTCCTTGCCCGGCATGAACACGTCAAGCAGATTGATCCCGCTTTCGAGGGCGGCGTCGATGGTCTCCTTCACCTGCGCATAGGGTTTGTTGTCCAGATGCTCGCAGCCGAGCCCGATCACGCCGACCTTGCGTCCTGTATTACCAAATTCACGGTATTGCATATTCGCACTCCTATCATCGATGGTATTGATATCGCAAGTATATCACAATCGCGCGCGTCCTACAAGCGGGGGTATGGCTACGAAAAGGGCAGGATGTGCACCCTGCCCGAAGTGTTATTGTGCCAGTTGATAGATTGCGAGCACGTCCTGCCAGCGAAGTTTCTTGAGCCCGCCGATGGGCGATTCCGCGCCGAACGCCTCGCCGGTCGCCTTCTTCGCCATCAGTTCGAGCTTATCGCTGCCGATGCCCAGCTCGCCGAGCGTGGCGGGAAGCGCCATCTTGCCAAAGAAGGCGCGCAGCCGGGCGATGCCCTCCTGCACGATCGCATCCGGATCGCGGAAGCTGCCGCTCACGCCCATCACGTTCACCGCAAACTGCACGAACATGTTGATGTTGTCCTTGTAGACATACTGCATCCACGCTGGGGTCAGCACCGCGAGCCCCGCGCCGTGCGCCACATCGTATATCGCGCTCAATTCGTGCTCCATGCCGTGGCACGCCCAGTCCTGCTCGCGCCCCATGCCGACCAGCCCGTTGTGCGCCACTGTGCCGCCGAAGCCGACCTCGCACCAGGCCTCGTAGTTTTGGGGATCGTCCATCAGCGCCGGCGCGTTTTTCATGATGGTGCGCAGCACCGTTTCGCATAAGCCGTCGGTCAAATCGGTGTGGGTGGTGTTGGTGAAGTAGCGCTCGAACACATGGCTCATCATGTCCGCAATGCCGTTGGCGATTTGATTTTTCGGCAATGTGAAGAAACGCTCCGGGTTCATGATGCTCAAAAGCGGGCGCAGATGCGGGCTGCCGTAGCCGTATTTCAGCTCTTTTTCCTCGTTGGTGATCACGGTGTCGCCGCTCGCCTCGCTGCCGGCGGCGGGTATGGTGAGGATGGTTGCGACGGGCAGCGCCTTTTTAATCTCCTTGCCCTCCTCGTATACCTCCCACACATCGCCCTCGTAGTACACGCCCATGGCGATTGCCTTCGCGGAGTCGATGGCGCTGCCGCCGCCGACCGCGAGGATCAGATCGACGCCCTCGCGCTTGCACAGCGCAATGCCCTCGTGCACCAATGACAGCCGAGGGTTTGGCACGACGCCGCCCAATTCGACATAGGAAACGCCGCTTTCGTTGAGCGAATGGACGACGACGTCGTACAGACCGCTCTGCTTGATGCTGCCGCCGCCGTAGTGAAGCAGCACCTTGCGTGCGTGCGGCTTTAACAACTCTCCAATCTGCTGCTCGGTGTCTTTGCCAAAGATGATGCGTGCCGGGGAATAAAAATCAAAATTCAACATATCGCAATCTCCCTTCCCTCCGTTTGCGTTGATCGCATGATCATGCTTGTATTATATAAGGTTCTCGGCGCGCGGTCAATCATGGCGCGCGGTTGATGCGGGCGGATGGCGCAAAATCAGGCGTGTTCGCCCTGTGACGGCAGGTCGGCAAATAAATCGTCGCAGAATTTGTCCCATTTCAGCTTGTATTCATCGCCGCTCACCAGTTCCATATCCCGGACGCCGTAAATCCCGCGCCGAATCGCTTCATCGACGAAATGGAATATGGTTTTGTCAAACGGGCTGAGATAAACGTATGCTGATGCATAGCCCAGATCAAGCGCGGCTCTCAATCTTGTATGCCCGTCGAGTGAGATGATCCTATCATGTTTGCGTATGATGGGTATGATGATATCTTTTTGGCTTTTGATCCATGTCTTGCAGCGGTTGAGCTTTTCGATGTTGACATAGAACTGGCTCGGCTGTATGGCTTTGATGTCGCACAGGAAGGGTTCGCTCGGCGTTCGTTCCGCGATCACATTGCCCTTCGCATCGCGTATCGATGTGATGAAGCCGGAGTAAAACAAAAATTCTTCGATCGCCTGATCGATATATTGATCGGTGTTTGCATAAAGCGTCGCCCCGCGCCCGGAAATCGCGAAGATATATTTGCACTTCCGATCTTCCGTATAAAAGCAGCACGCGCCGTGGGCTAACTCTTTTTCGCTAAATAGGTCTGTGCCGCTTATCTCAGCCCGGATCATTTTCATGCCATACCTCGCGCGATGGTCGTATCGATTGCGCCGCACGGGCGTTGAAGCGCGGCGCGTGTTTCGGTCAGTTTTTACGCGCCCAGATCGTTGCGCGGTGCGTGCCCGGCGTGATCGGTCTGGGCAAGGGGTCGCTCGTGAAATTTCGATAGGTGCGTTCGATGGCAAAGCCCGCGTCGTCCAGCCATGCGCAAACCTGTGCCTGCGTGGGGATGTGCTTGTACCAGACGTCGGGCAGAACGGTTCGCTCGCCGTTCTTTGTTGTCAGCTCAATATGCCCCGCGCCTGCGCAAATCTGCGTCACCGGGTCGTACACGCTCCCGTATCCGCGCATTTGCCCGACGGTTCCGAGGTCGTCTGTATGCGCTTCCTCCCCGCCGCTCGACGAATGAAAGACGGAAGCCGGATCGTCGTGCAGGTCAAAATCGAGATAGAGATGTCCGCCGGGTTTGAGCGCGCCGGCAGCCTTATGGAATAATAGCTTCTGCGCATCCTGATAAACCAAATCGGATTCGATGTTGATCAAAAAGTTGCCCGCCAGCACCGCCACATCGAAATCCTGCCCCCAATCATCCGTCTCCGCGTCGAGCCGATGGCAGCGCAGGTTGGGGATGCCGCGCGCTTTGCGGCGGAAGTGGCGCAGCATCTCTGTGTCGCGGTCGAAGCCCGTCACATCAAAGCCCGCGCGCGCAAGGGGGATTGCGATCCGCCCGCCGCCGCATGCGATTTCGAGTATGCGTGATTGCGCCTTTGCGCCCTGTTCGCGCAGCACATCGAGCAGGAATTGTACATCATGGGTCTGCGTCTCGTTGTGTTCGTACCAATGGGCATACCAATGCCGTGCGATGGTTTCAAAATCCAAGGTTGTTTCCTCCTAAATTGCGGAGGGTTATTTCGCCTCTGCCCTCCGAGAATGAAAGGTGCGAAAATCATCTGCCATGCCCTTGTCCTCCTTTTCGGGAATCACCGGAACCCCCGGCGGGTGAAGTATAGCACAAACCCAATCCGTCGGTCAATCGCGATGTTATGTTTTTGAGAACCTCGGTTTTTCAAACGATTTAATCGGATTTTGGGGCGAAAAACGCCTTTAAATGTAGGTAAATGATGATGCGGGGGTTGAAACTTTCATATAGTAATTATAGAATAAAATCAGCAGCCGCGAACCTGTGGCAAGATGTGGAGTGAATTGCATGAAGGCCGTAAACATCAAGCTCAGCCTGGCGGAAAACGTGAAGAGTTTCGTCAACATTGCGAACCGTTACCCCTACGATATCGATCTTCGCGTGGGACGCCATGTGGTGGACGGAAAATCCATACTGGGGATATTCAGCTTGGATTTGTCAAAGCCCATCACGTTGGAGGTGTACGCCGACGATTGCGACGATCTCATGGATGAGATCAAGCCGTTCATCATCGGCTGACACGAGGCAAAAGGGACCGGTGCGGAAGGATACCGCGCCGGTCCCTTTCATTTTTGGCGCGAAAGCGCGCCGTCACGCCATAAAGCCGTGGAGGATGTATTTGTCGATCAATAGATAGGTCCCCAACAGGAAGGTGTACAGCGCGAACCAGTTCAGGCTGATGCGCCGCACGATCCACAGCATGAGCTTGATCGCCAGAAAGCCGAATACCATCGCCGAGAGGATGCCCACGATGATCGCGCCGGGGGACGCCGCGCTGCCCGCCGCGCCCATCTCCAGGATGCCCTTGAGCTCAAACACAACCGAGCCGAGGATCGCCGGGATGGACATGAGAAACGAGAAATCCGCGGCGCGCTTGCGGGTGAGCCCGCTTGCAAGTCCGCCCGCGATGGTGCTGCCGGAGCGCGAGAGCCCGGGCAGTATCGCCACCGCCTGCATCACGCCCATCGCCGCCGCGTCCTGCCAGCGCACCTCTTTGTGCTGCTTTTTTTGCCTGCGCCGCTGCTCGGCGATGAAGCCGGAGACGACCAGCACAAGCGAGGTCAGATAGAACGACCAGACGATGAACTTGCCCTCAAACGCTTCGTCAAAGTTGATCGTGAGCGCGGCGATCACCGCGGGGATCGTCGCAACGACGAGCCATTTGAGCTCCGACTGCACGGGATGCCGGAGCATGTGCAGGATACGCGCGCGGTACACCACGAGCACCGCGACGAGCGTGCCGACGTGGAGCAGTATGTTGAGCAGCAGCATGCCGCCGCCCTCTGCATGCAGGCCAAATGCCCGCTGCAAAATGAGCAGATGCCCCGACGAGCTGACGGGCAAAAACTCCGTCAGCCCCTGCACCATGCCCAGGATAAACGCCTCGATCATCGACAAACAATCACCCCATCGATATCATCTTATG
>JBMNUA010000135.1:0-6762 GCA_050945995.1 Christensenellales bacterium | reverse complement strand
TAAACGAGGGCGCGCAGCGCGCGGACACCATCCTCATCGCGACGGTGGGCTACAACAAGCTGCGGCTGACCTCCGTGATGCGCGACACGCTGGTGGACATCCCGGGGCACGGCAAGCAGAAGCTGAACGCCGCCTACTCCTACGGAGGCGCGCAGCTGACCGCGCGCGCGCTCAACGAGAGCTTCGGACTCAACATCACAAAATACATGGTGGTCGATTTCGCCGCGCTCGCGGACATCATCAACGCGATCGGCGGGGTGGAGATTGCGATCACGAAAAGCGAGCAGACGCAGATCAACCAAAATGTGCAGGATTCGTGGAAGGTGTTCGGGCAGATGGGCTATTCGCGAAATGCGACGCACGCGCTCGATCTTAATTTCACAAACGCGGGCGCGGACGGACGCGTCACCGCGCATCTGGACGGCATACAGGCGCTGGGCTACGCGCGCATCCGAAAGATCGACAGCGATTTTACGCGCACCCATCGCCAGCGCACGCTGATGAACGCTGCGCTGCAAAAATTCCGAGGCAACTTCTATCATCCGCTGACGGCGTACCGGCTCGCGCGCGCTTTGGTCGGCAGGCTGGAGACGAACATGAACGCCGTGGAGCTTGCGTCCATCGGCATCAAAGCCGCGCTGCGCCCCGAGGCGGAGCAGCTGCGCCTGCCCATAGACGGCAGCTACATCGACAACGGCTCGACCCTCACGAACGTGGACTTTGAGAAAAACCGCGAGGCGTTTTACGAGTTCGCGTACTGAACGGGCGGTTGACATCCCCATCTTTACTTGATTGTGCTGTTTGTATCGACGCGCAACTGGTATACTTTTGGTTCATACAAAGAAGGAGGTTTGCATATGTCCGAAATGGAACGACGCGCCGCAAACTTTATCGAGGAGTTCATCGACGAGGATCTCGCGAGCGGGCGGTACGACCATGTGTACACGCGCTTCCCGCCCGAGCCGAACGGCTTTTTGCACATCGGGCACACGAAGGCGCTGTGCATCAATTTCGGCATCGCCCAAAAATACGGCGGCAAGTGCAACCTGCGCTTTGACGACACGAACCCCGCGAAAGAGGACACGGTATTTGTCGAGAACATCCAAAAGGACATCCGCTGGATGGGCTTTGAATGGGACGAGCTGCACTTCGCCTCCGACTTTTTCGGGAAGATGTTTGACATCGCGTGCGATCTGATCAAAAAGGGCGTTGCATATGTGGACGACCAGTCGCCCGAGGAGATGCGCAAAAACCGCGGCACGCTCACCCGCCCCGGCGTGAACAGTCCCTACCGCGACCGCCCGATGGCGGAGAGCCTGGATCTGTTCCATCGCATGAAAAACGGGGAGTTCCCCGCGGGCTCGCGCGTGCTGCGCGCGAAGATCGACATGGCGTCGCCGAACGTGCTCATGCGCGACCCGGCGCTGTACCGCATCATGCACATCGACCACCACCGCACGGGCAGCGAATGGTGCATCTACCCCATGTACGACTTCCAGCACCCGCTGCAGGACGCGCTCGAGGGGATCACGCACTCGCTGTGCTCCTTGGAATACGAGATTCACCGCCCGCTGTACGAGTGGGTGGTCGAGCAGGCGGGCTACACCGTGCAGCCGCCCCGGCAGATCGAGTTTGCGCGGCTGAACATCGAGCGCACGGTGATGTCCAAGCGCCACCTGCGCCGGCTCGTGGAGTCCGGCTATGTGGACGGTTGGGACGACCCGCGCATGCCCACGCTCGCCGCGATGCGCAGGCGGGGCTATCCCCCGGCGGCGATCAAGGACTTCCTCGGGCGCGTGGGCGTCGCAAAGGCGGATTCCACGGTCGAGTTCGGGCTGCTCGAGCACTGTGTGCGCGAGGCGCTCGGCAGCGACGCGGCGCGCACCATGGCGGTGCTCAACCCCCTAAAGGTGACGCTTTCCAACTGGCCCGCCGATAAAGTTGACGCGCTTGAGATCGAGAACCACCCCGATCATCCGGAGATGGGCGCGCGCACGCTTCATTTCACGCGCAACCTGTACATCGAGCGCGAGGATTTCATGGAGACCCCCGTGTCGAAGTTCTTCCGGCTCGCGCCCGGCAAAGAGGTGCGGCTGAAGGGCGCGTACATCGTAAAGTGCGAGGATTTCGTGAAAGACGCGTCGGGCGAGGTGGTCGAGGTGATCTGCTCGGTCGATCTGTCCAGCCGCTCGGGCACGGAGGGCGCGAACCGCAAGGTGAAGGGCACGCTCCACTGGCTGAGCGAGCATGACGCGCGCGCCTGCGAGTTCCGACTGTACGAGCCGGTGCTGCTCGAGGACGACGCCGCCGCGCGCGCCGCCGAGCCAGAGGACATCGACGCGCCCGCGGAAGCGGAAGCCGCCGCGCCCGCGGACTTCATGGATCGCCTGAACCCGAACAGCCGCATGGTGCGCAAGGGCTACTGCGAGCCGGTGTGCGTGGACGCGCCGGTCGGCACGGTCAACCAGTTTTTGCGCATGGGGTATTTCTGCAAGGACATCGATTCCACGCCCGAAAACCCCGTGTTCAACCGCACCGTACCGCTCAAGGACAGCTGGGTGAAGGCAAAAAGGTAACCCATCAAAAAACTGCCCCGCCGGAGAATACCGGCGGGGCTTGTGCTTTACTCATCGTTCGATCAGGTCTGCGGTATCGATCAGCGAATCGGCGAACCACTCGATCTCCTCATCGATGATAAAATCCGCCGGCGCGTCCACCGCGAGCGCGAAGGTATGGGTATCGGTGGCGAACACGATGAGCGCGCAGGTGCGCGTGTCCTCGTTTTCGCCGGAATTAAACAATATCCTGGTCGCGGGATAGGCGAGCACCGGGTCTTGATCGACGAAGATCACATCCCGCGCGAGGGGATAGAGCGATTCGAGCACGGTCGGCAAATCGACATCGCCCGCGCGGCGCGAAAGCGTCAAAAGCACGTTGTATTCTGGCAGCAGGAACAGTTCGTTAAAATCGCCGTTCTCATAAAAATCTGTGCCCAGCGGATACGCGTCCTCGGGCAGATCCGTCATGAGCGACAGCCCCGTCGGCGAATCCAGCGGAATGTCGTTACGCGCCGAGCCGCCTTCGTCAAACACATCGAGCGACTCGATCCACCATTCGATCAGCTCCCAATAGCCGTCCTCGCCGTCGTAGGCGTCCATGTAGACATCGACGGCAAAGGCGAGGGTGTAGCCGTCCGTGGGGATCACCACGAGGGTTCCGTAAAACTGACCATCGAGATCGGGCACATAGATAAAGCGAGTGGCGGGATAGTAGGAGATCGGGTTCTGGTCGATTTCGAGCACATCCCAGGCATACGGATACAGCGCGCTGAGCAGGTCATATGGGGACATCGCGCCGTCAAGCCGCATCATGGTGATCTGTACGAGTTCGTCGCTGGTCATGAGCCATTCGACATAGCCGTCCTCCATCTCCTCCGTGCCGATGTAGAACACGTCGCGCGGAAGCTGTGCGGTGAGAATAGGACCGTCGTCCAGCGAATCGGCTTGCGCGAATGCGGGGATCAGGAGCAGTATGGCGAGAATTGCCGGCAATATGCGTCGATTCATGGAAGGTCACCTCCCCTAATTTATGCCAAAATAAGACGATGCGCGCCACTGCGCAGTTCCCGCGCGCGGGGGCGCGGAAAAAATAAAGGCGGGACGCTTTTACAGCTCCCGCCTGCCCTCGAAGGCGCGCGACAGCGTCACCTCGTCGGTATATTCCAATTCGCCGCCCACCGGCACGCCATGGGCGATGCGCGTCACCTTCACGCCCATGGGCTTGATCAGCCGCGAGAGGTACGCCGCCGTCGCCTCGCCCTCGACATCGGGGTTTGTGGCGATCACGACCTCGTGCACATCGCCCGCGGCGAGCCGGCTCATCAGCTCGCGGATGCGGATGTCGTCCGGGCCTACGCCGTCCATCGGCGAGATCACGCCGTGGAGCACATGGTATAGTCCGTCGTAATCGTGCATGCGCTGTATGGCGTTGACATCGCGCGGGTCGCGCACCACGCAGATGATGTCGCGCCTGCGCCCCGAATCGGCGCAGACCGGGCAGAGTTCGACATCGGTATAATCGCCGCACACGGGGCAGAGATGCACCTGCTTTTTGCCGTTGAAGATGGCGACCGCCAGCTCGCGCACCTGTTCCTCGGGTTGGGAGAGGATGTGGTACGCGAGCCGCTGCGCGGTTTTTCTGCCGATGCCGGGCAGTTTGGACAGCTGGTTGACCAGCCGCGCGATCGCCTCGACCTCCGCCATGTTAGAACAGACCGGGGATGTTGAACCCGCCGGTCAGCTTGCCCATCTCCTGGTCGGTGGCCTCGCCCGCGATGCGCATCGCTTCGTTGACCGCGGCTTTTACCAAGTCCTCGAGCATCTCCACATCGTCCGGATCGACGGCCTCGGGCTTGATTTTGATCTCGAGCAAGTCCTTTTTGCCGTTGACCTTCGCCGTCACGACGCCGCCGCCGGCGGACGCTTCAAATTCGCGCGCCTCGAGCTCCTCCTGCATCTTCGCCATCTGCTGTTGCAATTTCTGCGCCTGGCGCGCCATCGCCTGCATATTCCCGCCGCCGGGTCGTCCCTGAAATCCCCTTGCCATATCAATTCATCCTTTCAAAACACGGTTTCCTTCAGTATACAATACTTCGCCCCGCCCGTAAAGCAAAGGCGGGAAAAACATCGCCCAAACGCGCAAAGCCCGTCCCGAGCAGGAGAGGTTTTTAGACTGTTAAAAAGCGATGTCGATTAGAAAAAAGAAGATTGCAGAACAGCCTGATCAATCAAGTATGGCGGCGTGTACGTCAAACTTGCATGTTCATAAAGAAAACGCTTGCGTTTTCGACTGAACATGAATTCCTGCCAGTCAGATTTGCGCCCGGAAATTGTGAAATTTCAGCAAATCGCAGACTTCCTCCTTCTCGTCAAAAACTGTGAGGTTTTTGACGACTTGAAAGCCCCTCCCGCGCGGGAGGGGCTTTTTATGAAACCGCGCGTTACCGCGCCGCCTTCGTCTCGTCTACCTTGACGACCTGCGCGCCGTCATAATACCCGCAATGTTTGCACACGCGGTGCGCGAGCTTCATTTTCTGGCAGCGCGAGCACTTCACTATGCCCGGCGCAGACAGCTTCCAATGCGAGCTGCGGCGCGAATTCCGCCTCGCCTTGGATACTTTTCCCTTCGGTGTGGCCATGGTTACACCTCCTCATCGTTATGAACAAATTCTTTCAACGCCTCAAACGGATTGACAGCGCCGCCGCCCGCCTTGCATGTGCAGGATTCGGCGTTGCGATCGACGCCGCACACGGGGCACAGCCCCGCGCAGTCCTCGCCGCAGAGGATCCGTATGGGAACCTCGAGCAAGAGCGCGTCCCGCGCCGCTTCCGCAAGATCGATGGCAGAGGCTTTGAAGAGATATAGATCCGGGTTCTCGGCGTCCTCGTCGCGCGCGTAAACGGCGTCAACCTCGGCGCTGATCGGCATTTCGACGCCGCCCAGACAGCGCACGCAGCGCGATTTGAGCTGCGCATCGACATGCGCGCGCAGGCTCACGCGATCCTCCGCGCTCATCACCGCGCCGCGAAGCGCGATATTCTCAAAGCGGATCGGGTCGCCCGAGAGCTCCAAATCCTCGATTTGGAGGTTCTTGACAACCGGAAACTCCTGCCCGGGCGTCCGAAGCGCACTTGTTACATCAAACAGATTCGCCAAAGCGCTACCCCCTAACCCAAACCATTATATCCACATCGATCCCTTTTGTAAAGTAAATTCTTATTTTTAGGATCGCGCGCTCAATTGCCCGCGACCAGCTCCAACGTGTCGCGCGCGATGGCGATCTCCTCGTTGGTGGGGATCACCCACACCTGCACGCGGCTGTCCTCGGTCGAAACCTTGACCTCGCGCCCGCGCTCGCGCAGATTCATCTCGGCATCCAGCTTGATGCCGAGCTCCTCGAGCCCCTCGCAAATCCAGCCGCGGCTGCGCGCGTCGTTCTCGCCGATGCCGGCGGTGAACACCAGCGCGTCGAGCCCGCCCATCGCCGCCATATACGCGCCGATGTACTTGCGGATGCCGTATGCCCACATTTCGAGGGCGATGCGCGCGTCCTCGTTGCCCGCGTCCGCCGCCTTGTTCACATCGCGCATGTCGGAGGACACGCCCGAAACGCCGAGCAGCCCGGATTTTTTGTTGAGCACGTCGATCGTCTCCGCGATGGTCAGGTTTTCGTTGTTGGCGATCGTCTCGACCACGGCGGGATCGAGGCTGCCCGAGCGCGTGCCCATCAAAACGCCCTCCAGCGGCGTAAGCCCCATCGAGGTGTCCACGCACTTGCCGCCGACGCACGCGCTGAGCGAGGAGCCGTTGCCCAAATGGCAGACGATGATCCTGCTCTTCTCGCCTCCGCCGATCAGCTTCTGCGCGCGCGCGGAGACGTAGCGGTGGCTCGTGCCGTGGAAGCCGTAGCGGCGGATCGCATATTTTTTATAGTATTTCATCGGCAGCCCGTAGAGATACGCGCGCCGGGGCATGGTCTGATGAAACGCCGTGTCGAACACCGCGACCATGGGCGTACCGGGCATGACCGCGCGGCACGCCTGGATGCCCATGAGGTTGGCGGGGTTGTGGAGCGGGCCGAGGGGGATGCAGTCCTCGATCGTTTGGATCACCTCGTCGTTTATGATGCACGAGGCGGTGAATTTGTCGCCGCCGTGCAGCACGCGGTGACCGACCGCGCCGATCTCGGAGATGGACGAGATA
>JBMNUA010000134.1:0-6786 GCA_050945995.1 Christensenellales bacterium | reverse complement strand
AGGAGGCGCTTGAGTTCATCACCGACGACGAGCTCGTCGAGATCACGCCCAAGTCCATCCGCATGCGCAAGCGACTGCTCGGCAGCGACGCGCGCCGCAGGGCGGAGTCGAAGAAGAAGGCGTAGGAGTGGGGGAGGAACGGTCGAGGGAAGGAACGGTCGGGGCGCTGCCCCGAACCCCGCCAAAGGGCATGATGCCCTTTGGAAACCCCATAACCGCCGCTTCGCGGCGGGGGCAAGGGATTTTCAAGAGGCGGAGGAACGGTCGGGGCGCTGCCCCGAACCCCGCCAAAGGGCATGATGCCCTTTGGAATCCCCATGATCGCCGCTTCGCGGCGGGGACATGAATGTATAAATATTCGGCGCTTGCATAAAGCTTTATAGAAAATTATCCACTAAGTTCGTATAAGCGATTCGGACACCGTATCGCCTTACCCTCATCTCCCGTTCCCCGCCGCGAAGCGGCGGAGCAAGGGTTTACAAAGGGCAATGCCCTTTGGCGGGTGCGCGAGGGCAGAGCCCTCGCCGTTCTCTTCCCTCGCCGTCCCTTCCCGTTTCCTCCTACCGATCGCCCCCCGCAAAGCGAGGTACCATGCGCGTCACAACCGTACAACTGACCGATTTTCGTAACTACGCGGCTTGCACGTTCGAGCCCTGCGACGGCGTCACCGTATTGACGGGCGACAACGCGCAGGGCAAGACGAACGCATTGGAAGCGGTGTATTTGACGTGCGCGGGCCGCTCGCACCGCACGCGCCAGGATCGTGAGCTGATCCGCTGGGGCGCGGAGCTCGCGCGCGTGCGCGTGGAGGCGATGCGCCGCGATGGGTCGCATGAGGTGGAGATCAAGATCCCTGCGACCGGCAGGCGCGTGATCGAGATCGCAGGTCAGCGCGCGGCGCGCTCGGGCGAACTGATGGGTCATATCACGGGCGTACTGTTCTCGCCGGAGGACTTGACGATGGTCAAGGACGGACCTTCGGAGCGTAGGAAATTCGTGGACATCGCGCTCTCGCAGATCCGCCCGGCGTATTATTATGCACTCCAACGCTACGCGCGCGCGCTGCGCCAGCGCAACGCGCTGCTTCGCATGCAGGCGGATCAGACGCTGGACGCGTTCGATGAGGAGCTCGCGCGCGCGGGCGCGGAGGTCATGCGCCACCGCGGCTGGTATGTGCAGCTGCTGGGCGCGGCGGCGGGGGAGACGCACCGGCATATCTCGGGCGGACGGGAACAGCTCGCGCTCGAATACCGCCCCGGCGCGGGCGCGGACATGCTCGGCGAGCTGCGCGCCGCACGCCAAACCGACATGCGGCGCATGACCTCGACGATCGGCGCGCACCGCGACGACATCGGGATATTGATCGACGGTCGCGACGCGCGCATGTACGGCTCGCAGGGTCAGCAGCGCACCGCCGCGCTCTCGCTGCGCCTCTCGGAGCTGCGCGTGATGCGCGATGTGCTGGGCGAATGGCCGATTCTGATGCTCGACGACGTGATGAGCGAGCTCGACCCCGCGCGC
Source organism: Christensenellales bacterium (assembly GCA_050945995.1). GTDB lineage: Bacteria > Bacillota > Clostridia > Christensenellales > Aristaeellaceae > RUG11247. The sequence goes on along the minus strand of JBMNUA010000134.1, from coordinate 5,265 downwards.
AGGCGCAGCCTCATCACCTATCTGGAAGGCGTGCAGACCATCATCACCTGCACCGACACGGGCGACCTCGCCGGCGCGCAGATCGGCGCATTGTACCGCGTCGATCGCGCAGCCCTCACGCGCCTTTGACCGACCTTTCTACATCAGAAAATTCTTCATCCGCTCGATCGCGTCCTGCTGCTGGGTGATGAACGCGGACGCCGCATCCTGCGCCTCCGCGCCCGCGTCCGGGAACTCGTTTCGCGCCTTGGTCGTGTCGATCACGCCCATCGTCGCGCCCTGGATCACAATGTCCGCCAGGTTGGAATTCGACTTGTCAAAGGCGGTGTTCATGCGGATGCCCGCCCACATGCCCGCGCGCGCCACGGGATTCTCCCAGGGCGCTTTTTCGTCGAAGCCTCCCAGCTTTTGTACGGCATTTTGTTCCGCGCCGGAATAAAAATCGCGCTGGGTCGTCAGCTCTGCACGCATGCTCTCGTCGTCCACGCGCTTGAGCAGCTGGTCGGTCGCGTTGCGCCCCGTGCGCGCGTTCTCGGCGACGCGCGCGAGCAGCTCGGTTGTCTGGTTCATGTTTCAAAGCACCTCCGCGCGTATTTTCCGCACCGCCTGCAAACGCTATGCCTGCCAATGATTGATCCGCCCGCCATCGCCTCTTTTTTGTCGAATTGGGCTTTAATGAGGCACTTTCTGACAAGTGTTGCAGAAACAAACGTAAATATGTATAATGTATGCATGAATGTGGCGCAAGAGGTGTTGTTATGTCTATGTATCCGCTAATTTTAATCTGCGACGACGACCCGGTGGTTCACGAGTCGCTCGGTCTGTACCTGAGCTCCGAGGGCTACGAACACCAGTCGGCTTACGACGGACAGCAGGCGATTGAGCTGTTTGAAACCCTGCATCCCGATATGATCGTGCTGGATTTGATGATGCCGAAGATGTCGGGCATCGATGTGTGCCGCACAATCCGCCAAACGAGCGCTACACCCATCATCATGCTCACCGCCAAGGGCGAGGAGATCGACCGCATCCTCGGGCTCGAACTCGGCGCGGACGACTACATCGTCAAACCTTTCAGCCCGCGCGAGGTGCTCGCGCGCATCAAGGCGGTGCTGCGCCGCTTCTCCGAGAAGACCGCGGAGGAAGACTCCTCCATCGTCCGCCTCCCGCAGCTTGAAATCAGCCTGGAAAACTATCAGGTCAAGGCCGCCGGCACGGTGATCGCCTGCACGCCCAAGGAGGTGGAGATTCTCCATATGCTCACCTCGAACGTGGGGCAGGTGTTCAGCCGCGAGCAGATCCTCTCGCGCGTGTGGGGCTACGATTACTTCGGCGACACGCGCACCGTGGACGCGCACATCAAGCGCATCCGCCAAAAACTTCCGCAGGAAAACGTGCCGTGGGCACTCAAAACGGTCTACGGCGTGGGCTACCGATTCGAGGTAAACGCATGATATGAAAAACGGGAGCGTGCTGACAAAGCGCGTGGTCATCTCATCGGCGATCGTCGTTTCCGCGGCGGTCGCTTGGATGTTGATTGCCGGGCTCATACTCGCGCTTGCAACCGCGCTGCCCGCTTGGGCGGTGGTGGTGCTCAGCGCGCTGCTCGGCGCGGCGGGCGCGGCGGGCGCGACCTACCTCCTCGTCACCTATTTCGTGCGCGAAACCCTGCGCCCCGTCACCGTGCTGCGCGACGCTGCGGTGCGCATCGCCGGCGGCAGCCTCGACGCGCGCGCGAGCGAGCGCGCACCGGGCGAGTTGGGCGAACTTGGGCGCGCGATCAATAACCTCTCCTATCAGCTTTCCCGCAACATGTACCAGCTCATCCTCGAGCGCAACCGATTGATCCAAATGCTCGACAATTTATCCGAAGGCATCGTCGCCGTCGATTCGGAGGGCAAGCTCACCCATCAGAACCCCTCGATCGATGCGCTGATGGGCGGCGGCGCGCGCATCACCGACCCGATGCTCCACCGCATGGACGGCGGGCGCATCTGGGCGGACTTCAAGCGCGCCATCGAAACCGGCGCGGGCACCGAGCGCAACATCGAGGCGCGCGGAAAAATCGTGCGCGTGGTGATCTCGCCCATCATCGACGAAATCGGCGAGACGGCGGGCGCGGTCGGTCTGTTTTCCGATATCACCCAGCAGGAACGCTTGGAGCGCACCCGCAGGGATTATGTGGCAAACGTCTCCCACGAAATGCGCACCCCGCTGACCGCCATGCGCGCGCTCATCGAGCCGCTCAAGGAGGGCATGGTCAAAACAGAGGACGCGCGGATGCGCTATTACGACATCATACTGCGCGAGGTGATGCGCCTGTCCCGGCTCATCAACGATTTGATGGAGCTCTCAAGGCTCCAAAGCGCGACCCTCGCCATCGAAAAAAATCGCATGCACATTGGCGAACTCATGCGCGATGTGTGCGACCGCTACGCCGCCATCGCCGCCGAGCACGACCTCGCGTTTCATGTCAAAGGCGATTTTGAACGCCTGCCCGAGGTCTACGCCAACCCCGACCGCTTGGAGCAGATGATGGTGATACTGCTCGACAACGCGATGAAATATACCGAAGCCGGCTCGATCACCGTTTCCGTCGATGAAACGCCCGATCAGCTGATCGTGCATGTCTCCGACACGGGCGTCGGTATCTCGGCGGAGGATTTGCCGCATGTGTTCGATCGCTTCTATAAGGTGGATAAGGCGCACTCCGGCAAGGGCTCGGGGCTCGGGCTCTCGATTGCGCGCGAGTTGTGGAATTGGATGGGGGAGACGCTCACCGTGCAGAGCGAAAAGGGCGTGGGCAGCCGGTTCAGCTTTACCATCACGCGTAAAAATCCAGAGGAAGCATCCGCCTGATATGTTGAAAAAAGCGGCGCGCGCCGCTTTTTTTCATGTAGGCTGGGTGAATTTTCCTCAAAGCAAAAAATGATCCCCCGTCAGATAAATCGAACCGCCGTAAAAATAATCGATCGCCAGCGCGAGCGCGCAGATGAGCGCGAGGATCAGACCGATCAGCGCCACGCTCTTGGCCTTCACGGCGAGCCCGTAGATCGTCTGAAACAGCGTGAGCGCGAGCACGATGATGAGCGCAATGGTAAAATTATTCATCTGCCACCTCCGTATCTTCCAAAGCAAAGGATTCCATGATATCGATGGTCGTCTGCGCGAGCGCCTCGTCCCCGCTCGCCGGATAGAAGTAAAAAGTGTAGACCGCGTCCGCCACGAGCGCCCCGCAGTTGGACGATTCGCTCTCGTAATCGGAATAGCACAGAAAATCCGCGCCCCCGAACTGCGCCGGGAAGATTGCCTCCGCCGCGCCGCTCGCCGCAAGCGCCGCCTCATATTCCGCCATGTCCGCATACGCGCCCGCCTCGCGGCTCACAAATAGGTAATATTCGCCGTCCCCGAAGCAGGCGATCATGTTGTTTTCCGCCTGCGCTTCGGAAAGCGCGTACTGCTTCCAACCCTCGGGTATCATGAGCCGAAATGCCGCGTCAAACCGCACCCAATGCGCGCCCTCGTCCGCCGGCACATCTTCCAAATCGTATATGACAATCTCCTCCGGCGGCTCGGCGGTCGCCGCCAGCGCGCCCGGCATCCATAGCATCAATAGGATGATCATCCAAATTTTCATGATCTGAACCTCCGTTCTGCCATGAGTATAGCAAAAATGCCCCGCGCCCGCAACCGATAAACATGAACGAATTTTGAACATCCCCCACGCTCGCTTGACACTCTGTTGTAAAATGGGATATGATAACAATGTTTCCTTGATGTAATATGCGATGCGAAAGGCGGCGCAAATGTGGATATTCAAAAGTTTATAGCATATAAAGAGAAGATTGTGCAATCGGTCTCTCGGGCGATCGTCGGCAAGGAGCGCGAGATCGAGCTCTGCGTCAACTGCTACGTCTGCTCGGGGCATGTGCTGCTCGAGGACGTGCCCGGCACAGGCAAGACGATGCTCCTGCGCGCGTTCGCCAAATCGGTCGGCGGCGCGTTCAAGCGCATCCAGTTCACGCCTGACCTTTTGCCCTCCGACCTCACCGGCATCAACTTCTACAACCAAAAGCTTGCGGATTTCGAGTTCCGCCGCGGTCCGTTGTTCGCGGATGTGGTGCTCGCCGACGAGATCAACCGCGCCACGCCGCGCACCCAGTCGTCGCTGCTCGAGGCGATGGAGGAGCGGCAAATCTCCGTGGACGGCACAAGCTACCCGCTCGGGCGCGATTTCATGGTCATGGCGACCCAGAACCCGCTCGAAAGCTACGGCACGTTCCCGCTGCCCGAGGCGCAGGTGGACCGCTTTTTCATGAAGCTCTCGCTCGGCTACATGTCGCGCGCGCAGGAGCTGTCCGTGCTCGCGCGCGAATCGACCATCGATATCATCGAATCGCTCGCCCCCGTCGTCACCCCCGAGGAGACCTCGTATGTCAAATCCAACTTCCGAAACGTGGAGTTCACCCCGGATGTGCAGGGCTATCTCATGGACTTGATCGAGAAAACGCGCGGCGAATCCGCCTTCATCGCGGGCGTGTCCACCCGCGGCGCAATCGCGCTTTACAAGGCGTGCCAGGTAAACGCCGCGTTCGCCGGGCGCGCCGCCGTGATCCCGGAGGACATCCGCGCGGTCGCCGCGCCCGTGCTCGCCCACCGCATCACCTCCGGCGGCGGCGCGCGCGCCCGGGACGCCGAGATTTTGCTCACCCGCATGATCGATGAGGTGCCTGTGCCCCTCGAAAAGAGATAGCGATGCTCGCTTTCATCATCCTGCTGCTCGTCGCCGCTTTCGTCGTGGAGCGGTGGTCGATCGAGCACGCGCTCGACGGCGTCGTCTACGACCAGCGGCTCTCCCGCTCGCTTGTCGAGATCGGCGAGAATTTCGATGTCGTCACCACCGTGCGCAACACCTCGCGCCGGTTCATCCCCTTTATCAAAATCAGCGAGGATGTGCCGCGCGTGCTCGGCATCAGCGCGCGGATGTACACCGTCGGCTTCGACGAGGGGCGCGCGCGCATCAACTCCTCCATCTACATGATGCCCCGCCAGCAGATGACGCGGCGGGTGACCGTGTCGCTCGGCGCGCGCGGGCGCTATACCTTCAACGGCGCGACGCTCTACGGCGGCGATTTTCTTGGGCTGAGCGAGCGCGCGCGCTACTACCCGCGCATGCGCGAATCCGTGGTGCTGCCCAAGCGCGCCGAGGGGCAGCAGTTGATGGAGACGCTCGGCGGCTTCATCGGCGATGTCTCGGTTCGGCGC
>JBMNUA010000133.1:0-6876 GCA_050945995.1 Christensenellales bacterium | reverse complement strand
TGCGCCGCGCGCATAAAACGCCGCGCGCATGGCACACTATGCGCGAGGTGATAGACCATGCAGTTGACACAAAAAGAAACATCGTTTCTGAAGGATTTGAAGGAGCAGGAGCAAATCTGCGTAACGAAATACAATCAATACGCAGCCGATGCTCACGACGGGCAGCTCAAGGGGTTGTTTACAAACATCGGGCAGATCGAGCAGCAGCATCTGGACACCATCAACCAGATCATGGGCGGCACGGTGCCGCAGATGCAATCGGGCGGCGGCGGACAATCGCAGCAGCCGGAGCAGTTCACAGCGACCTACAACGTCGGCACGAACGATCCGAACAAGGAGAAGGACGCATATTTATGCACCGATCTTCTGTCCACGGAGAAGCATGTGTCCTCCGTCTACAACACGGCGGTATTCGAGTTTAAGGACACGAACATCCGCAATGCGCTCAACCACATTCAGAAGGAAGAGCAGCAGCACGGCGAGCGGTTGTATAACTATATGGCGCAGAACGGGATGTACAACTAAGCAGGATGCCGATCGTTCAAAAAACCTGCAAGGCAAGGAAGGGCAGCGTGCAGATGCGGGAGCTTACACGGACGTAAGTGACCAAATCGGCAGGCTGTCCTGACGCAGCAAGCAAACATTCCTTCCATTCAAGTTTTTCGGAAGGAATGTTTGCGGTTGCGGGATTTTTTGGGCGATCAAAGCGAAGGCGCGTGTATCGCGCCTTCTAGCTAAAATACAAGATCGCTCGATTCACGGATGCCATGCGCATCGAAGTACGCATTCTCCATGGGAATCCACACATCGACAAACTTTTTAAGCATCGCCGCGCCGTTCCGCTCACGGATGCGGCGCTTTTGCGTCTGAAGATCGGCGGCGAGAAACACCGTGAGATCATACGGATTTTGAAAATGCGGATGATGGCTGTACGAGCCCTCGACCACCGTGGGCCTCAGCGGATCGACATCCGCCTGACCGCAAAAATCCATGATCGAGCAATCGAACACGCGGTAGGAGAACGGCTGCGATTGCCCGAGCGGGGCGATCACCTCATCATAAAACCGCTCGTAATCCACATTTCCGCCGACCTCCCGCAGCCGCGCGTCGGTGCGCTTCTCGGGCGGCAGGAAGAAATGATCCATGCGCACGATGTTGCAGTCATAGACCGATGCGAGGAGATCCGCGAGCGTGGTCTTCCCCGCGCTCGCGTTGCCGTCGATGGCGATCACGGGGTTGGGCTTTTCGCGCAAACGCGCGTCGATGCGCGCAAACAGCGAAAGAAATTCGCAGTACGCGCGATCCACCAGCCGATACGCGGGCGCGTAGCGGGCGCGGTACGCCGCGCTGTGGCTGACGGCGGGATAGCCCGCGTCCTTATGGCGCGCGACCGCTTGCGCAAACGCGCCCGGATCAAACGATAGCGCGCCCTGCGCGCACATCTCGCCGAGCAGCCGAAGCTTCTCCTCGAAACCCGCGACCGTCCCGGTGCGCGCGTTCGCGGTGTTCACGAAAAAGCGGTTCAGCGTATTCGGAGAAAGGCGCATCGCCTTCGCCGGCGCGAGGTGCAGCCGGCAGTAGCCGTTGCCCACATCCTCGCAGGCGTCGCCCGGCGATTCGGGAACGCCGCTCCATTCCTCCGTGAGCCGCGCAAGGCTCGCGTCCGCGTCGTCCAGAAAATGCCCGCAGCCAAACTCGTTTTGATAGACGAGCTTCCATGCGTCGCGCAGCTCCCAATGCGGGTACTTCGCCGCGTGGCGCAAAAGAACATCCCTCAACTCCATGCGGTCAATCCGCCCGCATGAGGTTCAGCTTTTGAAGCGCGAGCACAATCGCCGGGATGAGCAGTATGTGCACGATGATGCCAGGAACGGCGTTGATGAACGCGCCGCTCAAAAACGCGGTGAATGTAAACGCGTTGCCGCGGATGCCGAGCAGTATCAGCTGCGCGAGCCCCCAGACGACCCTGCCGCCGAGCATCGCGAGCACGAGGCTGACGTACACATACAGGGGCTTTTTGGGGAGCATCTTGTACAGAAGCCCCGCGAGCAAGCCATATGCCGCAAGCTCAAACGCCATGGCGAGCGCCGTGGGGTAGATGGGCGGCATGCCCACGATCACCGAGCGCAAGAGCGGGGTGATCACGCCGACGATCAAGCCGTAGGGCGCGCCGCAGACAAAACCGCAGAGCAGCACGGGGATGTGCATGGGGCTGAGCGCGCTGCCGATGGTGGGAATGTTCATCGTAAGAAACGGCAGCACAAAGCCGATGGCGATAAAAAGCCCGGACAAAGCCAAGTTGCGTGTGGAAAAGCGCATAAAACCCTCTCCTTTGATGTATCGATATTCATTTTTGCATGCAGGGGCGATCAGTCTTCATGACGGGACATGAGAACATTCATGTGACGCGGCTTCATGCCGCGCTCAATATGTGTGTATAGTGTAAGGCAAAAGGATGGGTTTGTCAAGCCGATCCGCGCGGCAAGCGCGGATCGGCGAAGAAGATATTATGAGAAGTCGTACTTCAGCACAGGTTTACGCGCCGCGCCCACCTCGTCGATCCGGCGCACCGGGGTGCGCGTGGGCGATTGGCGCACGCCGTCCGGGTCGCGCGCCGCTTCCTCGCGGATTTGAATCAGCAGCTCCGAAACCTCGTCGAGCGTCTCCTTTGATTCCGTCTCCGTCGGCTCGATCATCAGCGCCTCGGGCACGATCAGCGGAAAATACATGGTGGGCGGGTGCACGCCGTGGTCGAGCATCGCTTTCGCGACGTCGAGCGCGGAAACGCCCGTCTCCTCCTTGAGCGCGTCAAGCCGCATCACAAACTCGTGCATGCAAGGCCCGTCATACGCCATGTCATATGCGCCCTTGAGCCGCGCCATCATGTAGTTGGCGTTGAGCACCGCGTGCTCGGACACCGCCTTCAGCCCCGCGCCGCCGAGGTTTCGGATATACGCGAGCGCGCGCACCACGACGAGGAAGTTGCCGTAAAAGGCGCGCACCTGACCGATGCTCCGCCCCGCGCCGTCCGCGTTCGGCTCGCCGAGCGCGCTGTGCGGCAGATACGGCTTCAAGAAATCCTTGCAGCCCACCGGCCCGCTGCCGGGCCCGCCGCCGCCGTGCGGGGTGGAGAACGTCTTGTGCAGATTCAGATGCACCACATCAAAGCCCATATCGCCCGGGCGCGCGATGCCGAGCACCGCGTTCAAGTTCGCGCCGTCGTAGTAGACGAGCCCGCCCGCGTCGTGCACGATCTGCGAAATCTTCAAAATGTCCTTCTCAAACAGCCCGACGGTGTTCGGGTTTGTGAGCATCAGCCCGGCGGTGTCCGCGCCGACCGCGCCCGCAAGCGCATCCAAATCGACCAACCCGTCCGCGCCGGAGGGGATGTCCACCACCTGGTAGCCGACCATCGCCGCGCTGGCGGGGTTCGTGCCGTGCGCCGAGTCCGGGACGATGATCTTCGTGCGATGCCCCTCGCCGCGCGCCTCGTGGTGCGCCTTGATGAGCATCAGCCCCGTCAACTCGCCGTGCGCGCCGGCGGCGGGCTGGAAGCTCATGGCGTCCATGCCCGTGATCTCGCACAGGTACTTCTCGCACAGCGCGAGCGCCTCTCGGCAGCCTGCAACCGTGTGCGCGGGCTGCAGCGGGTGGATGTCCGCAAAGCCGGGCAGCGCGGCGATCACCTCGTTGATGCGCGGGTTGTACTTCATGGTGCAAGAGCCGAGGGGGTAGAAGCCGTCGTTGACCCCATGGGTGTGGCGGGCGAGCCGCGTATAATGCCGGCTGATGTCGATTTCGGAGAGCTCGGGCAATTGGGGCGCGTCCTTGCGCGCGACAACGTCCGGCAGCGGGTGCGCGGGCACATCCATCTGCGGGAGGAGGGAGAGCCCCCTGCCGCTGACACTTTTCTCAAATATCAAATCCATTTCGGGCACCCCTTTCCTCAAGCGCGGCACGCCGCGCGCACGATTTCAACCGCCGCGTCGAGCGCGTCTTTGCCGACCATCTCGGTCACGCACCACAAAACGCCGCCCGCGATGGGAAGACCGCCCAGTATCCCGGCGCGCTCGAGCGCGGCGAGCACGGTTTCTGCGGGCACGGGCAGCGAGGTTGCGAACTCGTGGAAGAATTCGCCGGCATGCAGCCGCTCGACCCCGTCAATCTCGCACAGCCGGTCGGCAAGATAATGCGCCTTGGCGACGCATTGGCGCGCGACCTCCGCCATGCCGCTTGCGCCCATCGCCGCCATGTACACCGCCGCGGTCATCGCGCACAGCGCCTGATTCGAGCAGATGTTGCTGGACGCCTTCTCCCGGCGGATGTGCTGCTCGCGCGCCTGCAAGGTCAACACGAACGCGCGCTTGCCCTCGGCATCGGTCGTCTGCCCGACGATGCGCCCGGGCAGTTTGCGCATGAGCGGCGATTTCGCCGCCATGAAGCCCAGGTACGGTCCGCCATAGGAGAGCGGCATGCCCAGCGGCTGACCTTCGCCCACGGCGATGTCCGCGCCGCAATCCGCGGGCGTTTTGAGAAGCGCGAGGGAGATGGGGTTTACACCCATCACGAACTTCGCGCCGCCTTCGTGGGCGCATGCGCCCAGCGCCTCGGCATCCTCGATGATGCCGAAGAAATTGGGCTGCTGCGCATACACGCAGGAGACGGTTTCGTCGATCATCGCGCGAAGCGCGTCAAGGTCGGTCGCGCCGTCCGCGGCGGGGATCACATCCAGCCGCCCGCCCGCGCCCTCGACATAGGTGCGCATGGTCGCGATCACATCCGGGTGCGCGGCGGCGGAGACGAGCGCGCGGTCGCGCCGCGCGGTGCGCACCATCGCGGCCGCCTCGGCGGCTGCGCTCGCGCCGTCGTACACGGAGGCGTTGGACACATCCATGCCGGTGAGCGAGCAGATCATCGTCTGATATTCAAAGATGGATTGGAGGATTCCCTGGCTGATCTCCGCCTGATACGGCGTATAGGCGGTGACAAACTCCTCCTTCGCGGTGACGTACTTCACAATCGCGGGGATATAGTGGCGGTACGCGCCCGCGCCGCGCAGCACCGTTTGAAACACCGTGTTTTTCTCGGCGAGGGCGCGCATCTTCTCGCCCAATTCCATCTCGCTTGCGCCCGCGGGCAGATCGAGCGGGCGGCTTAGCCGCACATCGTCCGGGATCGCCTGAAAGAGATCCTCGACGGACGATACGCCGATGGCATCGAGCATCTGCCGCACCTGATGCTCCGTAGAGGGGATATAGCTTCCCATATTCGCGTATGATCCTTTCCGGAAATAGCTCGGGCGCGCTTACGCGTCCGACGATTCCACGAATTCGGCGTATGCGTCGGCGGTCAAAAACTCCGCGCGCGCCGTGATGCCCTCGATGCGCGCGATCCACGCGCCGTAGGGGTCCTCGTTGATGCGCTCCGGCGCGTCGAGCAGTTCCTCGTTCACCGCCGCGACCGTCCCCGTCAGCGGGCAGAACACCTCGGACACCGCCTTGACGGATTCCACGTTCGCAAAGGGCGCGCCCGCCTCGGTTTCGTCGCCGACCTCCGGCAGTTCGACGTACACCAGATCGCCCAGGCTGTGCTGCGCGAACGCCGTCAGCCCCATCTCCGCCGTGTCGTCGCCGGTGAACCGCACCCACTCGTGCGACTTGGTGTAGGAAAGCTCCTGCGGATACTTCATAGAAATGACCTCCCGATTTTATATGATAATCTCCAATCAGCCGCGCTTGTAGAAGGGGAGCGGCACAATCCGCGCCTCGATCCTCCGGTTGCGCACCGCGATTTCGACCGTCTTCCCCGGCTCGATGGACGCGCTGTCCACCAGCGCCATCGCCGCCGCATAGCCCAAATGCGGGCAGAGCGTGCCGGAGGTGGTGACGCCGATCTCGTCGCCGTCCAGCATCACCGCGCAGCCCTCGCGCGCGATGCCGCGCCCGGTGAGCATAAGCCCCACGCGCCTTCTGCGCGGCGCGCCCTGCTCGGCGAGCGCCTGTTTGCCGATGAAATCCGGCTTGGCGAATTTGACGAACACGTCCAGCCCTGCCTCGAGCGGCGTGATGTCCTCGTTCATCTCATGCCCGTAGAGTGGGAGCGCGGCTTCAAAGCGCAGCGTGTCGCGCGCGCCCAGCCCGCAGGGAAGCAGCCCGTATTCCTCGCCCGCGGCGAGGAGCGCGTCCCACAGCGCGGGCGCATGTTCGGCGTCGCAGTACAGCTCAAGCCCGTCCTCGCCCGTGTAGCCCGTGCGCGAGACGAGGCAGCGCACGCCGCAGACGTCCTCGCCGTCCAAAAAGCGGAAGGCGCGCGCGGGGACTGCCGCGTTCGGCGCGGCCTTTCGGTACACATCCAGCGCGCGCGGCCCTTGCAGCGAAAGCTGGGCGACGGAGTCGGAGATATCGGAGAGCGCGCAGTCGCCGAAGAGATGCTCGCGCATCCACGCGACATCCTTGTGCCGGTTGGCGGCGTTGACGACGAGGAGGTACTCCTCCTCCCCCATCCTGTACACGAGCAAATCGTCCACCACGCCGCCGCGCGCGTTGCACATGGGGCTGTAGCGCGCCTGCCCGATCTTCATGCCGGACAGATCGTTTGTGAGAAGCATCTGAAGGTTTTGAAGCGCGTCCTTTCCCTGGTACGTCACCTCGCCCATGTGGGAGACGTCAAACAGCCCGCAGGCGGCGCGCACCGCCGCGTGCTCCTTGAGGATGCCGGGCGCGTACTCCACGGGCAGCAGATAGCCCGCGTAGGGCACCATCTTGCCGCCGCGCGCGACATGGCGGTCGTAGAGCGGTGTTTTTTGTTCCATATTGTGCCTCCGTGTTGATCGATATCGCAAACGGCGCGCTATTTGCGCCAGAAGGTGTTGCAATG
>JBMNUA010000132.1:0-6891 GCA_050945995.1 Christensenellales bacterium | reverse complement strand
CCAGATCGATGGGATTCCAGAGGTACATGCCCTCGCAGACGCCGGTTTTGATGTAATCCGCCATCTCGGAGGGGAGTCCGAGCCCCGTGAGCTTGATCTGCCCGGTCAGCCCATTGTCCTGGATGCATGCAGCCGCCGCAGCGATGCCCACGGTGGTGGGGGAGATGACGCCCTTGAGATCCGGATAGGTGTCGATCAGCCCCTGCATCTCCTGATAGGATTTGTCGGTCAAATCGTCGCCGTACACCACGGTCACCAGCTCGATGTCCGCGTATGCTTCCTTCTCCAGCTCGATCTTCATGAACTCAATCCAGGTGTTCTGGTTGTCCATGGTCGCGCCCGCGGAGAGGATGGCGATCTGTCCCGCGCCGCCGATCTGGTTTGAGATCTCCTCGATCTGCACGCGCCCGATGTTCTCGGCGTTCGAGGGGTCGATGTTGAGCATGCGTCCCTCGGGGTTCACCGCGGAGTCCCAGGACACCACATAGATGCCCTGCTCGATCGCGGTCTGCAGCACCGCCACAGAGCCCGCCGCGTCGTTTGCGGAGATGGCGATGGCATCGACGCCCTGCTGGATGTAGCCCTCGATGATCTGAATCTGCCCCTCGTTTGAGGAATCCGCAGGTCCGTTGTGGATGAATTCGAAGCCCAGCTCGCCCGATGCTTCCTCAAAGCCGCGCACGGCGGCGTCGAAGAAGGGGTTGCCCGTCTGCTTGTAGACAACGCCGATGAGCACCGCTTCGCCTTCCGCGAACACGGGCGCCATCGTCAGTACCAGCATCAGGGCCAGAACCATGGTCAAAATCTTGCGCATGTGAAAATCCTCCTTTTATTTCAACGGGGTGTTGATCGCCCCGCCGGATTCGATTTGCGTCTCGCGCCTGCGCCGCGCGACTGCCTCGCGCTCGCGCAATGTTGCGATCATGTTGGGCACGAGCACCACGCCGATGAGCAGCGCGCCCACCGAGAGGTTTAAGATGAACTGGTCGTTGAACAATAGCGTCAGCCCGTTTTTGAGAAAGGTCATCAGTACGAGCGAGAGAAACACGCCGGGCACGCTGCCTTTGCCGCCGTTGGGCGACGCGCCGCCGAGCACGGCGATGGCGATCGCCTGCATCTCAAAGCCCGTGGCGATCGTATATTTGACAGAGCCCGTGCGCGCGCTCAGGAAGATGCCGCAGACCGCGGCGAGCACGCCGTTTATGATGAAGATGATCAGCTTCATGCGGTCGGTGCGTACGCCCGAATAGCGCGCGGTGGAGATGTTCGCGCCGGTGGCGAACAGCCGCCTGCCGGATGCCGTTTTATGCAGCAGCACATGAAACAGCGGGAACATCGCGAGGATGAACAGCAGCATGATGGGGATGGGCGTCGCGCCGATTGTGCCGTAGCCCAAGTCCTTTGTAAACCACGCGGGGAAGCCGCCGGCGGACTGGTCTTTTAGTATGATGTAGGCGATGCCGCGGTACAAAGTCATGGTAGACAGCGTGATGATCATCGCAAACAGCTCTTTGAAGCGCGTGATCAAAAGCCCGTTGAGCGCGCCGCACACCGCGCCGATGACGAGCGCGAGCATCATCGAAACCCAGAAGGGGATGCCGTCGCCCGCGTTATAGGTCACCGCCATGATGGTGACGGAAAGCCCCGCCGTGGACGCGACGGAGATATCGATGTCGCCGAGGATCAAAATCAGCATCGCGCCGAGCGCGAGGAAGCCCACGTCCACCATGTAAACGCGCGTCTGCCCGAGCAGGTTTTTCAAGGTGTAGGTCTGCGGCATCATGAAATGGAAGAACAGGTACACCGCGGCGATCATCAGAACCAGCAGCCATTCCCAGCGCATGAAGAGCTTTTTCATCAAATCCGCCTCCTTTTGAGGTTTTGGCGGTTCATCGAGCGCTGCATCAGCACATTGGAGACCACCGCGATCAGGATCAGCGCGCCCTGAATCGCCTTTTTCCAGAACTCGGCGTTGCCGACGAGCCGGAGCATCGGCAGCCCGTTGTTGATGATGCCGATGGTGAGCGCGCCGAGCACCACGCCCGTGATGCGCCCCGAGCCGCCCGTCACCGCCACGCCGCCGATCACGCAAGCGGCGATCACGAACATCTCATAGCCGTTCGCCATGTCCTGGGTGATCTTCGTATCGCGCGAGCCGTACATCAGCCCCGCGAGCCCCGCGAGCACGCCCATGATGATGTGCGCGGTGAGGATCGTGCGGTTCGCGTTGATGCCGCGCATCTCGGCGGCTTCGCGGTTCGAGCCCACGGCGTAGAGATGCCGCCCGGAGCGCAGGTAGGTGGCGAACAGGAACACGAGCAGCACGACCGCCGCCATGATCCAAATTTTCGTGTCGATGCCGAGCGGCTCCCAGCGGGTGAACTGCACGAAATCGTCGGACATGTCCTTGCGGTACACGGCGGTATTGTTGCCGACGATGTGCGAGATGCCGTAGAGGATGTACTGCATGCCGAGCGTCGCGACGATGGGCAGCACGCGCCCGTAGGAGATGAGCAGCCCGTTCACCGCACCGCACAGCCCGCCGACCGTCATGCCGATGAGCAGCAGCAGCAGTATCGGCACGCTCTCGCGGTAGGCGAGCGTCGTCTCCACGCCGTTTACGATGCGAATGACGTCGGTTTCGGTGATCTGGCTGCGCATGATGACGCCCGTCACCATCGCCGACAGCGCCATGATCGCCGCGATCGAGATATCGATCGAGCCCACGAGCAGCACGCACATCATGCCCGCCGCGAGCACGATCATAATCGAGGTGTCCTCGACGATGAACAGCATCTTCGCGCCCGTGAAAAACGCGGGCGTGCGCAGGCTGACGATCAGTATCAATGTCGCCATGACGATGAGCAGCCCGAGCTCCCGATACTTCATGAAGATGGCGTAGAGCGGGGTTTTCGCCTTTGTTTCCATGGTAGGTAAACCTCCTTACGCCTGTTTTTCGAGCGGCATGCCCGCCTGCAATACAATTTCCTGCGTCGCCTCCGCGCGCGGGATGATGCGCGAGATGCGCCCCTCGCGCATCACGGCGATGTTGTCCGACATGTTCACGACCTCGGGCAATTCCGAGGAGACGAGCAGTATGCCGTAGCCCGCGTCGGTCAATTCGCACATGATCTCGTAAATTTGCGCCTTCGAGCCGACGTCCACGCCCTTGGTCGGCTCGTCGAGGATCAGGATGCGGGAGTTTCCGGAGAGCAATTTCGCGACGACCACCTTTTGCTGGTTGCCGCCGGAGAGCGAGCTCGCCAAATCCTCGACGCCGGTCGCGCGGATTTTAAGTAAATTTTTGTATTTATCCGCCTCCGCGCGCTCGCGGGGTGCGGACAACAGTCCGCGTTTTTTGAACCGATCGACCGCGGGGAGGGTGATGTTGTTGGTGATCGACCAGGGGAGCACCAGCCCGTGCTTTTGCCGATCCTCCGGGAGCAGCCCGATGCCCAGCTTGATCGCGGCGTTCGGGCTTGGGATGTCAACCTGTTTGCCCTCAATGTAGATCGCGCCCGCGCTGACGCGCGTCACCCCGCAGATCGCCTCGATCACCTCGGTGCGCCCCGCGCCGACAAGCCCCGTCAGGCAGAGAATTTCGCCCGCGTGCAACCGGAAGGAGACGTCCGCAAAATAGCCGGTGCGCGTGAGGTGTTCCACGCGCAACACCTCGCGCCCGATGGACGATGTTTTTTTCGGGAAAAATTGGTCGATGGAGCGACCGACCATGTGGCGCACGAGATCGCCGCTCGTGACATCGGAAACGTCCCATGTGCCGATGTACTGGGCATCGCGCAGCACCGTGACGCGGTCGGCGAGCCGGAACATGTCCTCAAAGCGGTGGGAGATGAGGATGATCGACACGCCGTGCGCGCGCAAATTCTGCGCGATGGTGTACAATTCCTCGCTCTCGCGCTTGGAGAGCGCCGCGGTGGGCTCGTCCATGATGAGGATGCGCATGTTCTGCGAAAGCGCCTTTGCGATTTCGACCAGCTGCTGCTGCGCGACGGAGAGGACCCCCATGCGCTCCGTGGGGGAGATATTCGCGCCGAGCGATTCCAGCAGCTTGCGCGCCTCCTCGTTCGTCTTTTTCCATTGGATGTTTTTGAGTTTTCCGAGCTTCTCGTGCCCCATGAATATGTTTTCCGCGACGGTCAAGTCGGGGTATGCCGCCAGATGCTGATAGATGGCGGCGATGCCGTGCTTTTGGGCGACGAGCGGGTCTGTCATGGCGATGGTCTCGCCGCCTAAGCGGATCGTGCCGCCATCGGGGCGGTGAACGCCGGTGAGCACTTTGATAAAGGTGGATTTGCCCGCGCCGTTTTCGCCCATCAGCGCGTGGATTTCCCCCTTTTTCAAGTTGAACTGCACCTGATCGAGCGCCTTGACGCCCGGAAATATCTTTGTGATGTTCGACATTTCCAGTATATATTCCGACATTCAATCACCTCTTTGATTGTAAGCATACGAAGATTATAACACGATCTACGCCATTTTACAATAGATTAAACCGCGTTGAACGAAGAACGCACAGGCAGTTTTCGATAAAGCGTTTTAGGGCGGGTTTGACAGCGCCTGCATGAAACCGTATAATGGTGAAAAGTGTGTGAAGGAGATATCGTATGGACGGCAAAATGCGCGCCGTGGTGGCGCACGCGAAGGGCGATTATCGATACGAAACGGTGGACATACCCGCGATCGGCGCGGAGGATTTGCTATTGAAGGTGGAGGCGTGCGGGGTCTGCGCGGGCGACGTGAAGTGCTTTGAGGGCGGATTCCGATTTTGGGGCGGCGAGGGGAACCCGGCGTATGCCGAGCCGCCGTTCATCCCCGGGCACGAGATCATCGGGCGCGTTGCGGCGCTTGGCGCGGCGTATGCGGGCGAATTTGCGGTGGGCGACCGCGTCGCGGTCGAGCAGATCGTGCCCTGCGGCGCTTGCCGCTACTGCCGCGAGGGGAAATACTGGCTGTGCGATCCGCACGATGTGTTCGGATTCAAGCATTACTTAAACGGCGGGTTTGCCGAATACGCGCGCATGCCGAAAAACGCGCGGCTCTACCGGATTCCGGAGGATATGCCCATCGAGCAAGCGGCGCTCATCGAGCCCTACGCCTGCGGGCTGCACGCGGTGGATCGCGCGCGGATCGAGCCGGAGGACGTGGTGATCATCGCCGGCGCGGGCACGCTCGGGCTCTCGATGGTCGCCGCGGCGCGGATGCTCAACCCCCGCGCGCTGATCTCGATCGATCCGGTCGCCAAACGGCGCGCGCTCGCGCTTGCGATGGGCGCGGATCACGCGATGGATGCATGGCCGCACGCGCATTTGCCGGAGTTTTTGCATGATTTGTCCGAGGGCGTTGGGTGCGACGTGTACATCGAGGCGGCGGGGCACATCGCGTCCATCCAGCAGGGCTTGAATCTGATCAAAAAAGGCGGGCGGTTCGTGGAGTTCAGCGTGTTCTCCGGGCCTGCGAGCATCGATTGGTCGATCATCGGGGACGCGAAGGAGCTGGATCTCTACGGCGTGAGCCTGAGCCCCGATTGCTTCCCGCGCGCGATCGATGGGATTGCGTCGGGCAAGCTCAAGACCGCAGGCGTGGTCACGCAGGCGCTGCCGCTTGAGGAATTCAAAAAGGCGTTTGCGGCGGGCGCGGACGGCGGGGTGAAAACGATATTGATTCCGTAATGGAAATAGATGAGCCGCGAGATCAATCGCGGCTCTTTTTTATGGCAAAAACAGTTCGTATGCCGCGGCGGCGTCCGCGGGCGCGAGGTCGTAGTGCACGCCGTTGTAGTATAAATCGTCGCCCGCGAGGGAGACATACATGCGGTAGATGGAATAGGCAAACGACACCGTTTCGTCAATCCCGGACATGCCGTCGGGCGTCTGTTCCGCAACCATTTGTACATCTGATGCGTCTATACCATAGGCATCGGTTTCGCGCACGAAGCACAGGTCTTCGCGCGGCACGGTGCGCGCGAGCCATGCGACGAACGCGCTGACTTCGTCCGCTGTTTCCAGGCGCGCGCTCGCGCCGCCCTGCGCGGTGATTTCGACAAATGCGATGTCCGCCGCGGACACAAAGCGGGTGTTTCCGGGCATCAACAGCGCGAACAGCACAATTGCGATGAACGCAATCGGCAGAGAGATCATACGGATGCGGTCCGCCTTCTTCACGGCGCGCCCTCCCTTCGGTTTGATGAGAGTATACAGGAAGCCGCAGGGGTGCGTCAACCATGTTTTGTGCGGGCACGCGGGTTTGACTTTGTTCCTCGCGCGTGTATAATAAGTATGTATATTTTTGCGTTCATGAGAGGTATGAATATGGCGAATAAAAAAACGTCGATCGGCGGGCAGGCGCTGATCGAGGGGATCATGATGGTGGGACCGGAACGATCGGCGATGGCGGTGCGCGCGCCGGACGGCGAGATCGTGCTCGAAGAGATCGAGCGCAAACAGGGCAAGCGCCCCAAAGTCCTCAAAGCGCCGTTTGTGCGCGGGATATTTAACATGTACGATTCGCTAAAGCTCGGGTACAAGTGCCTGATGCGCTCGGCGGAGCTTGCGGGGTTGGAGGACGACGCGGGGAAGGATCCGGCGAAGAAATCCTTCTGGGACAAGGTCTACACGGCGGTATTGATGCCGCTCGCGCTCGTGCTCGCGCTGGGGCTGGGGTTTTTGCTGTTTATGTACCTGCCCACGCAGCTGTACAAATGGATGCAGGCGGGGCTGCCATGGCTCGCAGATCAGCGGTTTTTGCAAAGCGCGTTTGAGGGCGTGGTGCGCATCATCATTTTCGTGGGCTATGTGTGGGCGATCTCGCGGATGAAGGACATACGCCGCACCTTCATGTATCACGGCGCGGAGCACAAGACCATATATTGCT
>JBMNUA010000131.1:0-7133 GCA_050945995.1 Christensenellales bacterium | reverse complement strand
AAACATGAAGGAGGGGGATTGTAAATTGACGTGGGCAATCTACGCAATAATTGCGCTGATTGCGTTGGCGGCCGGTTCGGCTGGCGGATATTCTTATCGCAAGAATGCCATGGAGAAAAAGCTTGGGCAGACCGACGAGGTAATCAAAAGCCTGCTCGATAACGCCAAGCAAAAGGCGGAAGAAAAGCGCAAGGAAGCCGTGCTTGAGGCCAAAGAAGAGATCATCCGCTTGAAGTCGGAGCTTGATAAAGAAGTTCGCGACCGCCGCGCGGAAGCCACGCGGTTGGAGCGCAGGGTCAACCAGCGCGAAGAGGCGCTCGACAAGAAATATGACAACCTTGAAGTGCGCGAGGAGCAGCTCAACGGCAAGTACGCCGAAGCCGAACGGATCGAAGCCGCGGCGATGGAGCTGCACGGCAAACAGAAATCGGAACTGGAACGCATTGCGAGCATGACGATGGACGAGGCGAAAGCCATCCTCGTCGATCGCATACAGAAGGATGCCTACCACGATGCCGCCGTCATGGTGCGCGACATCGAGGCGCAGGCAAAGGAAGAAGCGGACAAGAAAGCGCGCAACATCGTCGCGCTTGCCATACAGCGCTGCGCCGCCGACCATGTCGCGGAGACGACGGTATCGGTCGTGGCGCTCCCCAACGACGACATGAAGGGGCGCATCATCGGGCGCGAGGGGCGCAACATCCGCGCGCTGGAGACGGCGACGGGCGTTGATCTCATCATCGACGACACCCCCGAGGCCGTCATCATCTCCGCGTTCGACCCGGTACGCCGCGAGGTCGCGCGCATCGCGCTGGAGAAGCTCATCATGGACGGGCGCATCCACCCCGCGCGCATCGAGGAGATGGTCGAGAAGGCGCGCAGGGACGTCGATCAACAGATCCGCGAGGCGGGCGAGCAGGCGGTGTTCGAGACGAACCTGCACTCGATCCATCCGGAATTGGTCAAACTCCTCGGGCGCATGAAGTACCGCACAAGCTACGGGCAGAACGTGCTCAAGCACTCCATCGAGGTCTCCCATCTGGCGGGCATCATGGCGGCGGAATTGGGCGCGGACATCACCCTGGCCAAGCGCGCGGGACTTCTGCACGACATCGGAAAAGCGATCGACCACGAGGTCGAGGGCACCCATGTCACCATCGGCGCGGAGCTTGCGCGCAAGTTCCACGAGGGCGAGCTTGTCGTCAACTGCATCGCGGCGCATCACAACGATGTCGAACCCGCGTGCGTCGAAGCCGTGCTTGTGCAGGCGGCGGATGCGATCTCCGCGGCGCGCCCCGGCGCGCGGCGCGAGTCGCTCGAGAACTACATCAAGCGCCTGGAGAAGCTGGAGGCGATCGCCTACTCCTTCGAGGGCGTGGACACCTGCTACGCCATACAGTCCGGGCGCGAGGTTCGCATCATCGTCAAGCCCGAGGACGTCAACGATTCGGGCACGCTCATCCTCGCCAAGGAGATCGCGAAAAGGATCGAGGCGGAGATGGAGTACCCCGGGCAGATCAAAGTCAACGTCATCCGCGAAACGCGCTCTGTCGAGTTCGCGAAGTGACAAAAGCGGGGGAGAACCACCCCCGCCGCCAATCAACAACCATCGCCGCTCCCGGGGTCACACCCGGAAGCGGCGATTTCATTGATTACGGCTCGATCACAAAATCAAAGTAGGTTTCGGGATGCGGCTCGTCGATCAGAGGATAGTGCCACCATTCCTTTTCGTAGGCGCGAAAGCCGCACGCCACTATGCCGTCTTTGAGTAGCGCGCGGTTTTGCGCAATGCTCGGCGGCATGGGCTGCGAGTGGTGCGATTGTTCGTCCATCCAATCGAAGATGCCGCCCTTTGTGAGCGTCTATAGATGCTGCGGCTCGATCACAAAATCAAAGTAGGTGTCGGGATGCGGCTCGTCGGTCAGAGTATAGTGCCACCATTCCTTTTCGTAAGCGCGAAAGCCGCACGCCGCCATGCCGCCTTTGAGCAGCGCGCGGTTTTGCGCAATGCTCGGCGGCATGGGCTGCGAATGGTGCGATTGAAATCGAGGATGCCGCCCTTTGCGAGCGTCTATGGATGCTGCGGCTCGATCACAAAATCAAAGTAGGTTTCGGGATGCGGCTCGTCGATCAGAGTATAATGCCACCATTCCTTTTCGTAAGCGCGAAAGCCGCACGCCGCCATGCCGTCTTTGAGCAACGTGCGGTTTTGCGCAATACTCGGCGGCATGGGCTGCGAGTGGTGCGATTTTGCGTCCATCCAATCAAAGATGCCGCCCTTTGTGAGCGTCTATGGATGCTGCGGCTCGATCACAAAATCAAAATAGGTGTCGGGATGCGGCTCGTCGATCAGAGTATAATGCCACCATTCCTTTTCGTAGGCGCGAAAGCCGCACGCTGCCATGCCGTCTTTGAGCAGCGCGCGGTTTTGCGCAATATTCGGCGGCATGGGCTGCGAATGGTGCGATTGTTCGTCCATCAAATCGAAGATGCCGCCCATATCGATCGGCGCGCCGTTTTTTGTAAGCGTCAGATCGATGCTGCTCCCGCGACTGTGCCCGGATTTCTCCGCGATGTAGCCGAGTCGAAACAGTTCGGATTTTTCGATGTTCGGGTAATGGCGCGCCTTCGTCAAAAAATCCTCGGGTCTTTTCGCCCATTCGACCAGGCTCTGCACGGCGCGCGCCGGGCGGTAGCCGTCGTAGAGGAAAAGCCCATAGCCGCGCGCCTGAAAATGCGCCGCCGCGCGCCGCAGCGCATCGCCCAGCGCGCGCGTCCCCACCACGCGGTTCGCGCGGTAGCCGTCGAGCGGCGCGCCGGTCAAATTATCATGCCCCGCGTACTTCGCGTCCCACGAAATGCCCGGCACATACGCGTCCAGATACACAAATCTCTCATCAATCGCCATAGCGCGCCAGATACTCCCCCTTCAGCATCGAATACCCGTACTCGTCCCAATAACGACCCATCGAATACGCCTGTTCGCGGTAAATCGCCTCGCGCACAAAGCCCATCCGCTCGTACAGCCGCACCGCGCCCTCATTGTAGGCGAACACCTTGAGCGCCACGCGCTCCAGGTTTCTGCGGATGAATAGGTATTGGAGCAAAAGTTCGATCATCTCCGTGCCGTAGCCCTTGCCGCGCGCGGTCTTGTCGCCGATCATCCAGCCGACCGAGCACGAACGGCTCTGGTCGCTCAAATCAAAAAATCCGCATGTGCCGATGAACGCGCCCGCGCGCGTCTCCACGGCAAAGTTCCGGTCGCCCGCGCGCGAGAGCCATTCGCGCTCCGCCTCCAGCGTCTGCGGCATGGGCGCGCCGCCGGAGAGCTTGGTCGCGGTGTCGATGTCGTTGAGCCATGTCACGCACACCGCCGCGTC
The DNA here is from genome assembly GCA_050945995.1 of Christensenellales bacterium. GTDB lineage: Bacteria > Bacillota > Clostridia > Christensenellales > Aristaeellaceae > RUG11247. The sequence continues at coordinate 3,753 of JBMNUA010000131.1, read as the reverse complement.
CTCCGCGCGAAACTCGCGCAGCCGCACCAGCTTGCCCTCATACATCCCGCACACATCCATCCCGCGCGTCGTACTCGCGCCGCAGCATCGCGTACCCGTATTCGTCCCACCTGCACCCCTTCGCGTAGGCGCGCTGGCGGTAAACCGCCTCGCGCACGAACCCAAGTTTCTCGTAGAGCCGCACCGCAGGCTCGTTGTAGGAGAATACGTCGAGCGACACCTTGTGCATGTCCAATTCTTCAAAACAGATGCGCAGCAGCACCTCGATCGCGTCCGTGCCATAACCCTTGCCGCGCATCGATGCCTCACCGATGAACAGCCCGATCATGCAGCGCCGGCTCTGCCAGTTGACGCTGTTGTAGCTGCAAACGCCGATGAATGTGCGATCGAGCGTCTCGATTGCAAAATGGTTCATGTTCTTGCGCGGGCCTGAGTTGCTCCTGATCCATTCGCGCTCGCCCTCGAGCGTGATCGGCATGCGCCCGCCGCCGCCGACCCGGCGCGCGGTGTCCAGATCGCTCAGCCATCCGGCGCAGGCTTCCGCGTCCTCCATTTCAAGCGCGCGCAGCCGCACGCGCCTTCCCACGTACATATCCATTCCTCCCATCTCTCCTGTGGTATCCGCGCGCGCGCCGCCGCATATCCTCGCCATGGGGTGGTAGTATGCAGCCTGTTGCGGTGATCTCCTGCCGGGTGCCCGGCATCCTCTACATCAACGGTCGGTTCGCGGGCGAATGCGCGCCCGACGCGCCGCTGATCACGCCCGTGAGCCCGCGCGGCGCGGTGTATATCGAGCACCGCCCGCTTGCGCGCGGCTATGCGGGGCAGGCGCACCGGGTCGCGTTCTCGTCCGGCGCGCTGGTTTCCGAATCCGTGCCCGATGGCGTGACCGCCGTGCGTTGGCCCGGCGGGATCGCGGAACTTGAATTGTCCGATGCGCCGCTCGCGCGCGCGGAGAGCGCGTTTGCGAATGTGGACGGGCTGCCCGTCGCGCTTTTACGCGCAGAGGGCACGTCGCTGCGCGTCGCCGGGGGCGAACTTTCATTGCCCGAGGACGCGGGTTTGCCCGAAGCGCGCGCCGTTCTGGGCGAAGCGGTCTGCCTGCTCGGCGCGGCGGGGGCGGGCAGATACCTCGCCTGCTATGATGCCGCGACGTTTGCGCCCATCGGTGCGATCGTAGCCGACGACATCGAGATCGAGGATTCGGGCGGCGTGCGCGCGCTGACGAAGCTTGGGGATACCGTGGGGCATGCGCGCATCGAGATGTGGGCGCTGCTAGCGGGCGCGCTCGAACCGGTCGATTCGGAATACGCCTGGGCGAACGGCACGCCCGATTGGCCCAAGACCGCGGAGGACACCGCGCTCGCCGCCTTTGAGGCGGCAATTCTGGGGCTCGACGCGGAGGCGGAGGGCTATCTCGCGCCGCCGCTGCGCGCAAGCGCGCGCATGGCGCGGCTCGCCGAGGGGTACAGCGCCGCAACGCGGCTCAAATACGCGCTGCCCGACCATCGGCAGGCGATCGGGCTTGTGCGCGCGGAGACGGATCGCTGCGCCGCCGTCGTCCCGGTGTACTATAAGGCGTCGGCGATGGGCGGCGCGCAGGGCGCGTGGGCGATCGACGCGCTGGAGCGCGGGACGTAGTTGATCCGCGCGGAAATATTCTGAATCGTGATCCTGCGCGGAGGGTTGCCCGCCCGCGCAGGATCATGTTTGATTCTCGTCTATGCGCGGGTGGGTTGCCCCGTCAGCGCAAAAACGCCTCAATCGCTGTGCCGTCGGCGTCCGGAAGCGCAAAGCCGAGCATGCGCGCCATGGTGCAGGGCATGTCCACAATCGGCCTGCGGTCGATCTCGATGCCGGGCTTGATCGCGGGGCCCGCGGCGATGAACACAGGCTGCGGTCCCTTGTCCGGCAGATAGCCGTGGGTCGCGTGCCCATATCGATAGTCGGATTGGTCAAACGTGCTCACCAGCGGGCGCACGACGCGCTGCCCGAAGGAGGTGTAGCCGTCGGTTTCGAGCACGAAATCGAAATCGCCGTCCAGCCGCTCGCGCGACGCGATCTCTGCGCGCGTAAACACCTCGGACACGCCGTAGATGCCCTCGTCTTTCAGATGCACAAGCAGCTCGTGCAACCGCGCGCGCAACGCGTCGTCCGCGCCGGGGCGCAAAAACACGAGGTTGCACATGCCCGCGGAGTGCATGAACGCATCCCACGATGTGACGTTCCCATGATCGTCCACGCGGATCAGCCCGTGGTCCGCCAATATCACGTTTAGGTGGATCACCCGCTCGATGTTCATCTGCCCGTGGTCGCTCATCAATACAAAATTCGTGCGCTCGTAAACGCCCGCGTCCTGCGTCGCGCGCACGATGTCGCCCAGCCAGCGGTCGGTGTCCTCGAGCGCGGCGGTCACATGCTCGTTGAACAGCCCGTAGCGGTGGCGCATGCCGTCGATGTTTGCGGGGTGGAACATCAAAAGATCGGGCTGGTATTCGCGGATCATGTCCACCGCGAACCGCGCGCCCATCGCGTCGCTGTCGGGGTGCATGCGCATCTGCGCGCCTTGGATGTTCGGGCGGATGATTTTCTCGATCACATCCTCCGAGCTGCCCGCGCGCCGAAACGCGTCGATCAGCGTGTCGCCCTCGTGCTGCGGCCAATACTCGGCGATCAGATGATCGATCGCCGCGTGCCCGCCCGTCACGGGCCAAAATACGCCCGCCGTCGTCAGCCCCGCCGCTTTCGCCGCGTGGAAGATGTCCTTGACCTTCGAGGATCGGTTGAACCAGCACCAGGGCTGCTCCGGTGCGCCCACGGTCAAATCCTCGTTTGAGATCACCCCGTGGCGGTTCGGGTATACGCCCGTCATCATCGATGTGTGTGCGGGGTAGGTCACGGTCGGGTAGATGGTGCGCACGCGGCGCACGATGGATGCGCGCTCCAAAAGTGCGCGCGTGTTGGGCAGTTTGGATAGGATGTCGAGGTCGGCGTCCACCATGGCGTCGGCGGAGATCACGATCAGCTTGTGTTTCATCGGTATACCTTTCTCTCGGGAAACGTTGAATCAATCCCGCACGCGCTGGCGGCTGCATTTCCGCCATCACACACGTTCTTTCTCATGGTTTCCCCTGCGATTCTCGTGTCAGTATACATCCGCTGCTCGCGGCTGTCAATTGTTGGGCGCGTCCGCGCCTAGGCTTGCACATGAACTGCGTTCATGCGCAAGCCGAAGGAACGAAGACGCGGATTTCTGAATTTTCTAGCGAAAATTCGGGCGAAATCCGGCTGTATGTACCGATTCGTCGTCGGGCGGGCAAGCTCGCCCTTGGGACGAATCCATTTTCACCGGCAAAGCCGGTAAAAATGATCGATCATGGAGGGTTTCGACCCTCCATGCCTCCCGGAGTCCACACGTTCTTCATTCGTGCGTAAGCTGTGGAACATGTGCGATTTGCTAGCTGCGATCAGCAATCGGCGATCCATCCCTCCAGCGTTCGCGCCATATCCGCCCAGACGCGCGCGCGCCCCTTCTCGTTTAATATTTCGTGGCGCATCTTTGGGTATATCTTGTATTCAACCGCGCGATAACCCGCGTCCGCCAGCTGCCGCACCGCGCGCATCGCGCCCTTCTCCCCGCCGGCGCAGGCGTCCCGCGCGCCGGAATACAAAGCGATCGGCAGGTTCGGCTGCCGAATGGGCGCAGGCGGATGCTGCGCGCGCTGCATCAAATCAAACAGCGCCTCGTAGCCG
>JBMNUA010000130.1:0-7203 GCA_050945995.1 Christensenellales bacterium | reverse complement strand
GGCTTTCCGTCTGCGATGGAGATGTGGAACGGGCCGTCGTGTCCGAGGATCATCGTCTCGGAGAGGTAGTCCATCGCGATGATCTCGGCATACGAGCCGCCGGTTTCCAACAAATCCGCAATCTTCATGGCGACGCAGGTCTTGATGTCCCCCTCGCCTGCGCAGGGCACGCCGTTTGCCGTGAGCAGCGAATGCCCCACGATGAAGCCGCCCTGCAGCTTCTCATATTCGTTGTTGTCCGCGCCGTGGTAGTAGTAGGAAAGCGCGTCGAGCCGCAAATCCCGCACCAACTGCGCCTGCGCAACCGCCACGCGCGCCGACCAGTCCAGCTGCTCCTCGGTGGGCGCTCTGGCGATGGGATCGGCGGGCGAATCCCCGCTGATCTCGAAAAACGCCGCGATCTCGCGCCGCTTCTCGGCGACCTGCGCGTCCGTCACGCGCTTGAGCCGCGCGTCCAAATCGCACATCTCGATGATCTCGATGTGGATGCCGAGGTCGGCGGACAGCCGCGTAAAATCGCTGTACATGTCGAGCATCCCCGTGTAGTAGCCGCCCAAAAACCCGAACCGCGCGTTCGACAGCGCCGCCTTCACGCCCGCCGCGCGCGCCCAGCCTTCGATCTCGCGCCACGCGCGCTTCGCGCTGGGCATGTGGCTGGTTCGCTCGTCGGACGCGGCGATTGCGGGCGATTCGTCCAGCCCCAACAGCCCGTTGACAAAGCGGAACGGCAGCCCCGCGCGCTCAAAGGCGTTCGCCGCCTCGGGCAGCGGGCAGCCCACGCATTGGGCGAGCCATTCGCCCGTGCCCGTCTTGTCATACGCCATCTGCGCCGCGGGCTGCAAATTGAGCGCCACCACGGGCGCATGGCAGATTTGGCTCACGGGCAGCACGCAACTGGCGGTAAAATACGTCGCCGCGTGCAGAAAGATGATGTCCACCTGCTCGGCGTTGAAGTATTCGCCCGCGCGGCGCGCGATGTCCGGGTCGTCCACCAGCCCGAAGTTCTTCACCTCCCCGAACGCGGAGAGCTTCCCCTCGATGAACCGATTGTAGCCGATCAGCCGCTCCTTCAAGCCCTCGAACTGATCCCAATACGCGGAAAGCCCCGCGCTGTACAGACCGATTCGATTCCGTCTCATTGAAAACGCACCTCCTCGTTTCTTTGCTTAACCACAATATACCCGCAATCGCATGCAGGAACAACCGCTGTTGTTGTCGAATGATAGGATGATATTGCTATGGAGGTCGGGCAAATGCTGGAATATCGGATGGACATCTCCCCCGCGTCGGTCACCTGCATCGCCTCCGGCGGCGCGGCGGCGCGCGCGTTCCCCTTCTATGTCATGGAAGCCGGGTATTTTGACGCGGGCGAGGGGTACTTTACGCGGCGCGATGGGCAGGACGACGCGCTGATCTTGCTCACCCACACGGGCAAGGGCGAGATGAGTTGGCTTGGGCAGACGGTCGCGCTCGAGCCGGGCAGCGCGCTGATCATCACCTGCGAGCAGTTCCACGAGTACCGCACGCGCCCGGGCGGGCGTTGGGCGTTCAGTTGGGCGCACATCGCGGGCGACGGGCTGCGCGGCTATCGGCAGGCGCTGTTTGCGCATCTCATGCCCGTTGCCATGCGCGCGCCGGACGCAGCGCGCGCCATCCTCGCGGACATGCGGGCGCTCCTCTCCCGGCAGGACATGCTCGCCATGGCGGAATTGAGCGATTGCGGCTCGCGCTTTTTGACGGAGATGATGCGCTCGCTCGCTGTCGGCGGCGACAGCGCGCCGCTCGGACGCGAGGACGTGCGCAAACTCGCCGAGTATATTAGACGAAATTGCGCGCGCCCGCTCACCATGGCGGACTTCGAGCGCGAAATCTCGCTCTCGCGCTACCATCTGATCCGCGTGTTCGCCCGCCAGATGGGCATGCCCCCCTACAAATACCTGCACGCCTGCCGCGTTTCGGAAGCCCAGCGGCTGCTGCGCGCCACCGATCAGTCCGTATCCGAAATCGCCTATGCGGTAGGGTACACGGATCCCGTCAATTTCATCCGCCATTTTCGGCAGGTCGCGGGCACCACGCCCGCGCGGTACCGCGCCGAATCGACGCAGTTGTATGGCGAGAGGACATAAAAAAAGCGGCGTATCGCTATGTCACCACGCGATCACGCCGCATATCGTCAATTGTCCAACAGCTCTAGCATCCGCCGAATGTCGTCCGCCACCATCCGCTGCTTCGATTTTTCGATGAGGATGTTCCCGCCCGTCATGGTGTAGGAGGGGAACACCCGCGCATCGCCGTAATAGAACGCGCGCTCGCGGATTTTATACGTCGCGCCGGACGGGATCGCGGGCTTGCCCGTGCGCCGTTTCGCGAGGATGTTCAGCGCCTTTTTCGCCACATCGCCCATCAGCATGATCGCCCGCAGGTTCGGAAAGAGCGACAGTTCGCATTCGAGCAGCGGCAGATGCGCGTCGATCCATTCGGCGGGCACGGCGTATTCGGTCTTGGCGCGCTTGACGGCGCAGGTGAGGTAGATGCCGCGCGCAAGCAGCGCCTCATGATCCGCGATCTCGACCCCCGCCGCATGAAACAGCGCGCGCACCGTGTGCATATCGCGCCCTTCGCCGCCCGCGTAGAAGCCCTCGCGCGCGTCCAGCGGCGGCGCTTCGTTGATCATGATGCACCGGATGCGCGCCGGATCGACCCGCACATCGGGCAGTTGCAGTCCTTCCTCCGGCGCGCCCAACGCGCGCAGCTCCTCCGCGATCGACAAAGGCATCCCATCCCTCATTTTATCAAAATAACCCCGTAATCCTGCCCGTTTCGTCCACATCGATCGACTCCGCCGCGGGGACTTTCGGCAGCCCCGGCATCGTCATGATATCGCCCGTGAGCGCCACCACGAACCCCGCGCCGGCGGACACCTGCGCGCGTTTCACCGTCACCCGAAAGCCCGCAGGTCTGCCCAGCTTCTTCGGGTCGTCCGAAAACGAGTATTGCGTCTTTGCCATGCACACCGGCAGATGCCCGTAGCCGAGCTGCTCGAGCCGCGCAAGCTGCGTGCGTGCCTCCGGCGTGAAATCCGCGCCGTCGCCGCCGTAGACCGCGCGCACCACGGTTTCGATCTTCTCGGTCAGCGGCATGTCGTCCGGATAGAGCGGCGCAAACGGCGCTGCGGGGCGATCTGTCAGCCGGATCAGCTCCCGCGCGGCATCCACGCCGCCCGCGCCGCCCTTCGCCCACACCTCCGAGCGCGCGACCGTCACGCCCAGCTTCGCGCACGCGTCCTCGATCAATTTCAGCTCCGCCTCGGTGTCCGTCGGAAAACAGTTGACCGCGACCACCGCGGGCAGGCGGAACACCTTTGTGATCATCTCCACATGCCCGATGAGGTTCGGCAGCCCTCGCGCAAGCGCGTCCAGATCCTCCGTGCCGAGCGCGTCCTTCGCCGCGCCGCCGTGATGCTTGAGCGCGCGCACCGTCGCCACGATCGCCACCGCCGCCGGGTTCAGCCCCGCGATGCGGCATTTGATGTCAAAAAACTTCTCCGCGCCCAAATCCGCGCCGAAGCCCGCCTCGGTCACCACATAGTCCGCCAATTGAAGCGCGAGCCGCGTCGCCGCGATGCTGTTGCAGCCGTGCGCGATGTTCGCAAACGGTCCGCCGTGCACGAACGCGGGGGTGTGCTCGAGCGTCTGCACGAGGTTTGGCTTGATCGCGTCCTTCAGCAGCGCCGCCATCGCACCCGCCGCGCCCAGCATCCGCGCGGTGACGGGTCTGCCCCCGCGCGTGTAGCCCACCACGATCTGACCGAGCTTTTCCTTCAAATGCGCGATGTCCTTGGACAGGCAGAGGATCGCCATCACCTCCGAGGCGACGGTGATGTCGTACCCGTCCTCGCGCGGCATGCCGTTCGCCCTGCCGCCCAGACCGTTCACAATCTGGCGCAGCTGGCGGTCGTTCATGTCCACGCACCGTTTCCAGGTGATGCGCCGCACGTCCAAGTTGAGCGCGTTGCCCTGGTGGATGTGGTTGTCGATCATCGCGGCGAGCAGGTTGTTCGCCGCGCCGATGGCGTGCATATCGCCGGTGAAGTGCAGGTTGATGTCCTCCATCGGCACAAGCTGCGCATAGCCGCCGCCCGCCGCGCCGCCCTTTACGCCGAACACGGGTCCCAGCGACGGCTCGCGCAGCGCGATGGCGACCTTCTTGCCCAATCGGCTCAGCGCGTCGCCCAGCCCGACGGCGGTGGTGGTCTTGCCCTCGCCCGCGGGGGTGGGCGTGATCGCGGTCACGAGGATGAGCTTGCCCGCCCGCGCGCCCGCCGCGCCGATGCGGCTTGCGTCGATCTTCGCCTTGTAATTGCCGTATAATTCGAGCGCGTCCTCGGGGATGCCCAGCTTCTGCGCGATTTGCGCGATGGGCAGAAGGCTTGCGGATTGTGCGATTTGGATATCGGTTTTCATGCGCCTTTGCTTCCTCCAAGTATGATTATATGCCCCAGAACAGCCAGATCAATATGTAGCCCGTCGTGACCGCCGTCAAAGTAAACGGCACGCTGATCTTCATAAACTGCCCGGTCGTCGCCGTGTGCCCGTTTTTGCGCAATATGCCCAGCGCCGTGATGTTCGCGGACGCGCCGATCGGCGTCAAGTTCCCGCCCAATGTCGCGCCGGAGAGCAGCCCAAAGTACAAAATCGTGGGATCGACGCCCATGTGCGCGGCGATGCCCGCGGTCACGGGCAGCATGGTCGCGATGTAGGGGATGTTGTCGATGAACGCCGAGAACAACACCGACGCCCAGACGAGCAGCGAGTAGATCGCAAACAGGTTGTTGCCGCTGATCTTCACAAACACCTTGGCGATCTCCTCCACCACGCCCGCCTCGGTGATGCCCGCGATCACGATAAACAGCCCCGCGAGCAGAAGCAGCGTGAAATGGTCGATCTCCTTGACGGCGGCGGCGACGGTTTCCTTCACGCGCCCGGAGCGGATCGATTCGCGAACAAGCCCGATGATGAGCAGCGACACGCAGATCAGCCCGTTTGTGATCTGCGGCTTCTCGGGCAGAAACGACGCGAGGATGAGAAGCAGTACCGTGCCGCAGAGCAAGAACGTGGGGAAATAATCCTCGACGACGGTTTCGCCCTGCATCTTGATCTTCTGCCCGTAGCTGCGAAACACCACCATCAGCGTGGCGGCGGAGAGGATCGCGCCTGCCTGCACCACAAAGAACAGACCGGGGCGGTTTTGGTAGAAGAAGAAATCAAGAAAGTCCATGTTCGCGTAACCGCCGAGCAGGATCGAGGTGGTGTCGCCCACCAAGGTCGCCGCGCCCTGCAGGTTCGAGGAGATCGCGATCGCGATGATCGCGGGCACGGGCGAGATCTTCAATTTCTCGGCGACGACCAGTGCGACCGGCGCGACCATGAGCACCGTCGCCACGTTGTCCACGAAGGCGGAGATCAGCCCCGCGAACAGCGAAAGCGCGATGATCACCCACTTCACGTTCGGCATGCGCTTGATGATGATGTCCGCGAGCAGGGACGGCATCTTCGATTCGATGAACAGATGGACAATGCCCATCGTGCCTGCGATCATCATGATCACGTTCCAGTCAACCGCGAAGAATACCTTGCCGATCGGCAGAATCCCCAGGATGATAAACAGCGCCGCGGAACCCAGCGCGATGTACGCCCGAATCTTCGGGAATATCAAAAGCGCCGCGTAGGTGGCGAGGAAAATGATGAGTGCGAGTGCCATAAACATCCTCCCTTGAACATTTCGTTCGCGCCCCGCGCCGCCGGGGGCTCTGCGCAGTATTATACCACGTTTTGGGCGGCATGTGCGCGTCATTTGCGCAGGGGGGAGGGATTTTCGTCAAATGTGTGGCGGGGCGCTTCAGTCCTCGCGCGTGATCCGCTGGGCGAACCCCGCCTGCATGAGCAACACGCGCGGACCGAGCACCCACGCCATCATGACAAACAGGATGTCCATGGTCAGCGCCGCGCCGCGCGGGTTTGCCGCGATGGACGCGGGAGAATTGTACATCGTCATCAGCGCAATGAGCGCGATGATCCAATACATCACCGGCATCCACCAAAACGCGCGGATGTGAAATAGCGTAAGCGATGAGATGTTTTGCTTAAATTGCCGCCATGCGCGCGCGATTGCGGGAAGCATGCCGTCCTGCGGATGATCGTACAATCGGTAGGGCAGGAAAAAGAAGAGGTAGGATACAAGCAGGGGCGCGTAGCGGATTTCTCGCCATGGCAGAACCATCGGAAGCGTCGCGGATGCGGCGTAGATCAAGGAAAATAGAAGGGCCTTTGGGAAAATACCCGCTTGAAACGCGCAGAAGAGCCGGCGAAATTGCGCGTGCTTCCCGCGCCATGCGTCCCATGCGATGCCGCGCAGCCCGAAGCCAAAGACCATGGCACATAGTGCGTGGAGCAGAAAGGAGATCGCCGCGCCCGGGGATACGGGCAGCGTGGGAATGCCGTGCGCTTGGATCAGCCGCGCGAGGAGCATCGGCGCGATGCCCCAGCGCAATGTGGCGGCGTGCGTCTCGATCAATGGAATTGCGCCGTGATGAATTTCTCGAACCATGCCGCGCCCCCTCCCCGACGTATTTGTCAATAGCTTACAGAAACGCCGCGCCGCTGTCAAGAATGAATGCCGATGATTAAACAAAATCAAAAAACCGGCAAGCATTCGCTTGCCGGCTTGGCGGAGAGGGTGGGATTCGAACCCACGTGCGCTCTCGCGCAAACTGATTTCGAGTCAGCCCCGTTATGACCACTTCGATACCTCTCCGCATACGATTTTGCAGCCCGCGACGCGCGCGGATTGAAAACCGGTTTTTATATTGTACAATAAAATAAATGCGCTGTCAAGCGCGGAATCTTGCCGATATTTCCCCGCAATCCTCCCTGTCCCCCGCTGTTCCCTTGTTATTTCTCTTCGTTCTTTTTCCCCGTTCCCCCGTCGTTCTCCCCCGTTGTCCTCTCGCCCCCGCCGCGAAGCGGCGGTCATCGGGATACCAAAGGGACAATGTCCCTAGAAGGTTGGTTTGCCTTCGGCAAACCAAGTCGCCGCGATGAATTTGATGCTCAAATTCATCGCAAGCGACCGCGCCGATCGAATTGAAAATTCGGTCGGTGCGCCGCTGGGAGCGCGAGGGCAGCGCCCTCGGCGTTCTTCCTA
>JBMNUA010000129.1:0-7220 GCA_050945995.1 Christensenellales bacterium | reverse complement strand
TCACAAACACGCTCACAGGCTCGGCGACGCCAATCGCATACGCCACGCCCACCTCGCACTTCTTCGCAAGCCCCGCGGCGACGAGATTCTTCGCCACATGCCGCGTCGCGTATGCGCCGGAGCGATCCACCTTGCTCGGGTCTTTCCCGGAAAACGCGCCGCCGCCGTGGTGCGCGTAGCCGCCGTAGGTGTCCACGATGATCTTGCGCCCGGTCAGCCCCGAATCGCCCATCGGCCCACCCACGACGAACCGCCCGGTGGGATTGATGAAAAACTTCGTGTCCTTGTCGATCAATTCCGCGGGGATCACGGGATCGATCACCATTTCGCGCATGTCGCGCTCGATGGTCGCATGCTCCGCCTCGGGCGAGTGCTGCGTGGACAGCACCACCGCCTCCACGCGGATCGGCACATCGCCTTCATACTCCACCGTCACCTGCGCCTTGCCGTCCGGGCGCAGATAGGGGATCTCGCCCGATTTCCGCACGTCCGCGAGCCGGCGCGTGAGCCGGTGCGCCAGCGAGATCGCAAGCGGCATGTACTCCGGCGTCTCGTCGCACGCATAGCCAAACATCATGCCCTGATCGCCCGCGCCCTGCATCAAATCCGTCTCGCGTGTCACGCCCATCGCGATGTCGGGGGACTGCTCGTCCACCGATACGAGCACCGCGCAGGAGCGCCCGTCAAACCCGTATTTCGCGCGGTCATAGCCGATCTCGACCACCTTGTCGCGCACGATTTTGTCAATCGGCACATACGCGCTCGTCGTGATCTCGCCCATCACCAGCGCCATGCCCGTTGTCACGCAGCATTCGCAGGCGACGCGCGCCTCCGGGTCTTGCGCGAGGATCGCATCGAGCACCGCGTCGGATATCTGATCGCACACCTTGTCGGGATGCCCTTCCGTCACCGATTCGGAAGTAAATAGATGCCTCATTTCCGGTTTTCCTCCTTAGGATGTAAGAAAAGCTCGCCAATGGCGAGCAAGGACATATCGTCATGCTCGCCTCATCTTCCGGCGCAAAGCCGCGGGAATTGGCACATGGCGTATCGCCTGTTGCCGGGTTTCATCGGGCCCGTCCCTCAACCGCTCTGGATAAGGCTGCTTTTATCTTCCCATGCATTATATAACGGTTTTCCGCGCGCGTCAATCTTTCGCCGAATATTTGATGTGCCGCGCGAGATTTGCCTGTTATTTGTTTACATATGCGCAATGTATATGGTATACTTGCCGTAGCATTTCCAATGAAAGCGAGGGCGCGTATGCAGATTCGGTATGTGGAGAATCAGGGCGGTCCGACGCTCGGCATGACAAAGCTCGGCGTCATCGAATTGGACGGCAAGTTTTTTAAGGATATGGACGGCTCGGGCGCGCTCAAACCCTTCGCGGATTGGCGGCTCTCGCCCGAAGCGCGTGCGAAAGACCTCGCCGCGCGGCTCTCCATCGAGGAGATCGCGGGGCTCATGCTCTATTCCGCGCACCAGTCCGTGCCCTCGCGCGGCACGCGCCATTTCGGCAAATCCACCTATTCCGGCAAGGAGTTTGACGAATCGGGCGCGCCGCCCTGGGCGCTCACCGATCAGCAGCAGGCGTTTTTGGAAAACGATCACGTCCGCCATGTGCTCGCCACCACCTTTGAAAGCCCGGAGGTCGCCGCGAGATGGAACAACGAACTGCAGGCATATGCCGAGGGCAGGGGCTTCTCGATCCCCGTCAATACCTCGTCCGACCCGCGCCACGGCTCTGATTTCTCCGCGGAGTACAATATGGGCGCGGGCGGCGATATCTCGCTCTGGCCCGAAACCCTTGGGCTCGCGGCGACATTCGACCCCGAAGTTACCCGCAAATTCGGCGAGGTCGCGTCAAAGGAGTACCGCGCGCTCGGCATCGTGACCGCGCTCTCGCCCCAGATCGACCTCGCGACCGATCCGCGCTGGGCGCGGTACATGGGCACCTTCGGCGAGGACGTGAAGCTCGTCACCGATATGGCGCGCGCGTACTGCGACGGCTTCCAGACGAGCGCGGGGGAGCGGGAGATCGCGGACGGCTGGGGCTACGACTCCGTCAATGCCATGGTGAAGCATTGGCCTGGCGGCGGCTCGGGCGAGGGCGGGCGCGACGCGCATTTCGCCTATGGAAAGTACGCTGTGTACCCGGGCGGCGATCTGGAGACGGCGATGAAGCCCTTTACAGACGGTGCGTTCCGGCTCGCGGGCGGCACAAAGCAGGCGTCCGCGGTCATGCCCTACTATACCATCTCCGTCGGTCAGGGCGGGGCGGATGAGCGCGTCGGAAACGCGTACTCAAAACATTTGGTTGACGACCAGCTGCGCCGCCGCTTCGGCTACGACGGCGTGGTCTGCACCGACTGGGGCGTCACCCGCGACATCACCGACAAAGTCTCCGACTTCGCCGGCAAATGCTGGGGCATGGAGGGGAAGACGCAGGCGGAGCGCCATTATGCGATCCTCGAAGCCGGCTGCGACCAGTTCGGCGGCAACAACGAGGTCGCGCCCGTGCTCGGCGCATATCAACTCGGCGTTGCGGAACATGGCGAGGCGCACATGCGCGCGCGGTTTGAGCAAAGCGCCGTTCGGCTCTTGCTCAACTTCTTCCGCACCGGCTTGTTCGAGAACCCGTACCTCGACACGGCGCGCACGAAGGCGACCGTCGCGTGTCCGGAATTCAAGGCGGCGGGCTACGACGCGCAGCTCAAATCCGTGGTGATGCTCAAAAACACGCGCCAATCGCTCCCCATGAAACGCGGGCTCAAGGTCTATGTGCCCGTGCGATACCGCCCCGCGACGACCAACTTCTTCGGCATGGTGATGCCCGAAATGCGCGATTCGCCCATCGACCTTGCGGCGGTCGGTCAATATTACACCGTCGTCGATGATCCGCGGGACGCCGATTTCGCGCTCTGCTGCATCTCCTACGCCAACGGCGGCACGGGCTATTCCGACGAGGATTTGGCAAGCGGTGGCAACGGCTATGTGCCGATCTCGCTCCAATACCGCCCGTACACCGCGCATGCGGCGCGCGCGGAGAGCCTCGCGGGCGGCGACCCGCTCGAGGATTTCACCAACCGCTCCTACAAAGGAAAAACCGCGACGACCGTGAACGAATCCGACCTCGATATGGTATTAGACGCCAAAAAGGCGATGGGGGAGAAGCCCGTGGTGTGTGTGATCCGCATGTCAAAACCCTGCGTGGTCAAGGAATTTGAGCCGTATGCGGATGCGATCCTTTTGCACGCCGGCATCGAGGCGCGCGCGGTGCTCGACATCGTCAGCGGCGCGCACGAACCCTCGGGGCTTCTGCCCATGCAGCTGCCCGCCGATATGGAAACCGTCGAAACGCAGTTTGAGGATGTGCCGCTCGATATGCGCTGCCATCGCGATGCGGCAGGGCATGTATACGACTTCGGCTTCGGCATGAACTGGGCGGGCGTGATCGACGACGCGCGCGTCCAGAAATACGCAAGGTAGATGGCGGGCTCGATCATCCATCTGCTCGCCGCGCGCGCATGGGCGAGGGAGCGTCCGGAGCTCGCGGATTGCCCGGAATTCTACCTTGGCGCGATCGCCCCGGACGCAGTCCACGTCCGCGCGGGTGTTGGCAAGGCGGAAAAGCAGGCAACGCACCTGGGCAACCACGGGAAATTCGACGTAAAACCCCTCGCGGACTACGCGCGCACGCGCAAATCCGCGTTCGATGTGGGCTATCTTGTCCACCTGTTGACCGATCCCTTCTGGGTGGCGGCGTATAAACAGCTGCCCGGGCTGCTCAAGGCGGACGGGCACACGAACCCCGATGTCTACTACCCGGAGATGGAGCGAACCGAGCGTGCGCTCCTCGATCCCGCGCTCCTTGCCATGCTGAAGGCGGCGCGCGCCCCCGGTGACCACCCGCTTTTCACGGCGAATGAGATCGCCGCGTGGCGCGACCGCACGGTTGCGCACTACCTCGCCATCGCAGGCGACGGGCGGACAAGCGCCCACCTCACGGTTTCGTTTGTCAATGCTTTCGTCGCCCGCGCCGGCGCGTATTTATCCGATATGATGAGGAGGTTTGATCCATGAATCCCGTTCAAAAAGTAATTCTCGACAGGCGTTCCACCCGCGGCTTCGACGAAACGCCGCTCACCCAGGCGCAGCTCAAGCAGTTGATCGACGCAGCGCTCGCCTCGCCCAGCGCCATGAACCGCCAGCCCTGGCACTTCGCGTTCGTCACCGACCGCACAATTTTAGCGGAATTCAACATCGCGTTCCGCGAAATGGCGATGAAAAATGCAACCGAGGACATGCGCGAGCGCTTCGCCGACCCGGCATACGACCTGTTCTTCGGCGCGCCGCTGTTCGTTGCGATCACCAGCGACCCGGATCAGGCGCACGCCTACACCGGCGTAGACTGCGGCATCGCCGTCCAAAACCTCGCGCTCTCCGCGATGGGCATGGGGCTTGGCAGCGTGATCCTCGGCATGCCGCGCGATGTGTTCGCATCCGAAAAGGGCGCGTATTACAAGGAGAAGATGGGCATCCCCGCGGGCAACGCGTACACCGTCGGCATCGTGATCGGCAACGCAAACACCACAAAGGATGCGCACCCCGTCTTCGAGAACCGCTATACCGTCATCTGATTCCAAGGAGGAATTCGCTTGAACCCAATTGAGCGGATCGCGGTGGATGCGCTTTGCGCGCACGGCGAATCGTTTCACCGCGCAACGCGCGCGGGCGGCTGGACGAACCAGGTGTGGATCGCCGGCGATATCGTCGTGCGCGTTTCGCCAAGCGCGGGCACGGATCGCATCCGGCGCGAAGCCGCGCTCGCCGCGCACCTGCCCGATGAGATCGGCTATCCGAAAATGATTGAAACCGGCGTGACCGATGGTCATGAATGGAGCGTTTCCAAGCGCATTGCGGGCACAAATCTCTCGGATGCGTGGGCAAACCTCGATTGGGACGCGCGCACCCGCGCTGCGCGGCGCATCTGGAGCATGATCCGCGCGATGCGATCGCTCGACCCCGCGCGCATCCCTGTCCCGCTGCCGCGCCATCCGTGGTATTCCTCGTTCGATCCCGCCCAGTCGCGCGCGGATGCGCAATCGCTCCTCGAACGCGGCGTACTCGCACAATCCCAGGCGGCGGCGCTGGATGCGCTGCTCGCGCGCTTTTACGATGCGCTTTCGCGCGCGCCCTTGCGCTTCGTCCACGGCGACATCACATTCGACAACATCATGTACGCGGGCGGCGCGCTCTCGCTGCTGGATTTCGAGCACGCCGCCCTCGCGCCCGGGCAGGTAGACATCTCCAATTTCCTGCGGCTCGCACTCGGTCCGGAGTCCGCGCAGGACGAGCCGCCGTCGCCCGGTCGCGACCGCTTCATCGAAGGCGTGCTCGCGCTCGCGCGCCCCGCCATCGCCTGCGCCGATGCCGCGCATCTGCTCCTTGGCTGCGCCGCGCTGATCTCGCTGCGCCGCGTGCACATTTGGCTTGGTGGCAATCAGGCGGGCGAACCGTGGGACGCTTGGGAACCCCACCGTGCGCTTGTTTCGCTCCTCGACGGTCGCGGCGGCTACCTCGCGCCCCTCGTCCGCGCATACCTTTGACCCTCTATCCGGTTATGTTTGTGAAAATACACAAATCGCCCTTGACAGCTTCGCGCAGGTGCGATATACTTTCTCGCAATGGAGTTTTAATCCGGTACAGAGATGCCGGCAAACGCTCATATTGCGATCCCTCGCTGTGTGATTGCCTTGCCGGCTTCCGGCAAGGTTTTTTTGTGCCGATGACGGGGGAGGGGATACCATGCAGTACAAAGCCGAACTCATGGACGAAGCGGCGATCCGCCGCGCGCTGATGCGCATCTCGCACCAAATCGTCGAAAAAAACAAGGGCGCGAAGGATCTGCGGCTCGTGGGCATCAAGCGCAGGGGCGAGGTGCTGGCGGAGATCATCCAAAACAACATCCGCCTCATCGAGGATGCGGATGTGCCCTGCGGCAGCTTAGATATCAAGTATTACCGCGACGATCTCACCACCTACGCGGACGCGCCCATCACAAAAAAACCCGACCTCGGCTTCGATGTCACAGGAAAAACCATCGTCTTGATCGACGATGTGCTCTTCACCGGGCGCTCCGCCCGCGCCGCCATGGAGGCGGTGATCGCCTGCGGCAGACCTCGCGCGATCCAGCTCGCCGTGCTCGTCGATCGCGGGCACAGGGAGCTGCCCATCCGCGCCGATTATGTCGGCAAGAACGTCCCCACATCGACATCTGAGCTGATCGAGGTGCGCATCCCCCCGTTTGATTCGGAGACGCGCGTCTGCCTCATGAGCTTGGGAAATAGGCAATGATTCAAAAATGAATCAGATTCAAGGAGGAAACGGATTACCATGAGCAAAGGAAGAATTGGCTACCTGCCGGATGAAAGACCGCCGATCGCAAGACTGTTGCTGTACGCCCTGCAGCAGGTCGTCGTCATGTTCCCCGCGACGATCACCGTCGCCCTGATCACGGGCTTTCAGGTATCCACCACCATCTTCGCAAGCGGTCTTGCCACGATCTGCTTTATGCTGATCACCGGCAAGAAGATCCCCATGTACTACGGATCGAGCTTTGCCTACCTCTCGGCGATCACCGGACTTCTCGCCGCGGAGGGCTACGCCAAAGTAAACGGCATCCTCCCCACCGAAGCGATTCAAATCGCCCAGTTCGGCATCGTCGCCTCCGGGCTCGTGTCGATCGCCGCGGGCTTCCTCGTCCGCTTCGCCGGGCGCGAAATGGTCGAAAAGATACTTCCCCCCTCGGTCACGGGTCCCGTTGCCATGGTCATCGGTCTGACCCTTGCGGGCAACGCGCTCGCCGATGCCGCGCCGGCGCCGGCGCAGTCGCAGGTCGTATGGATCATTTCCCTCGCGACGCTCCTCTCCACCGTGCTGTTCTCCCGCTACCTCAAGGGCTTTTTGAGCCAGCTCCCCCTGCTCCTCGGCGCGTGCGTCGGCTGCCTGACCGCACTCATCATCCACTTGGTCGGCGGCGGCGACTTCAACTTCTTCCGCGCATTGCCCGATCAGGTGCTCGCGGCCTCCACATGGAAATTGGGCGACGGCGGCATCTTCGCGCTGCCCGCGTTCTCCTTCCCGCGCATCTCCTGGGCGGCTGTCGCCGCGATCATGCCGATCGCCATCGCCACCATCCCGGAGTCCACCGCGCATGT
>JBMNUA010000128.1:0-7295 GCA_050945995.1 Christensenellales bacterium | reverse complement strand
ACCTCATAGCCCGTGCCCTCCGAGGGCGCGAACAGCTCGATGTTGTCGTAGCCGTCCTCCTGATACATCAGCCCCGTGTGCAGAAAGCCCACGCCGATCGCCGCTTCGCCGAGGGCGACCATGTTGGAGGTGCCCGAGCCGGTTTTGACGTACTGCACGACGTTGGGGTCGATGGCGGCGATCATCTCAAGCGCCTTTTCCTCGCCGAAAATCTGGAAGAGGATGGAGGTGCACATCACGCCCGTGCCGGTCGCGCCGGGGTTCGCCATCACGATCATATCCCGGTAGATGTCCTTGGTCAAATCCTCCCACGAGGTGGGCGCTTCCACGCCGGCTTCCTCGAGCGCTTCCATATCGCAGATAAAGCCGATGTAACCGGAGTAGATGCCGAACCATGCCGGCACGCCGACCGCGTAGTTGGGCTCTTTCAGGTTTTTCACGTTGATGCAATCGTCGTACTCATGTAAAAGTCCTTCGAGCGCCGCGGCGATGTAGGGGTCCCATGTGCCGCCGTACCAAACGTCGCCCTGCGGGTTCTCGCGCTCCTCCAGGATGCGGGTGTAGCAGTCGTTGCCGCTCATGCGGATGTAGCTGGTTTTGATGCCGGTTTTCTCCTCAAAACCCCTGGCGACCGCGGCGACGTGCTCCTCGTCGCTGCCGCCATACATCATCAGCTCGCCGCCTTCAAACGCGCGCCAATCGATCTCACCCGTCTCCGCCATAGCGGGCACGATGCCAAATGCCAAGATCGCAACCAGAAGCATTGCCAGAATCCTTTTCATAATCGCAACTCCTTATCCTGTCCATGCGGGCAACTCGTGTCGCCTGCATACCCTATGTTAACCCTATTTCCATTGTTTGTCAAGATATATGGCATATGGATGCTGTTTATTCTTATTTTTTGTTTGTTTTGTCGTATTTGTTGTTGTTTATTTATATTTAATTGATAAATCAATGATGCTTGCGGGCGGCGCGTCTGCGCCAAAATAAAGCGGCGCCTGCAAGGAAAATCCCTCGCAGGCGTATAGGAAGGTGTAATTGAATCAGTTGTAACCGAGCGCGGCGCGCAACTCGTCAAAGTCGCGGGCGATGTGATCCGCCGCATCCACCTTGGGACCCGAACCGTCCCAATAATCGCAGGTGGCGATGCCCGCGTTCGCGCCGGCTTCGATGTCGAGCGCGCGGTCGCCGACCATCACCGCGTCCGCCGGGTCGATTTGGTGCGCGTGAATCAGGTGCAATATGCCCGCCGGGTCGGGTTTTCGGGCAAAACCGCTGCGCGCGGTGACGCATTCGCGAAACAGTTCCGCTGCGCCGTAGCGCGCGAGCATCGGAAAGAGCGTGTCCCCGCGGTGGGTGTAGATATAATTCTGCCCGCCCGCATTGGCGATGTCCCGGAGCAGTTCCAGCGCGCCCGGGTACGGCTTGCACATATCGAGCTCGGTCTCTTTGCGCCGCGCGCGGTAGGCGGCGACGAACGCATCACCGTAACCGTACCGCTTTTGATAGTATGAAAGCGCTTCGCCCGCAGAGATTTTCATCAGCCGCAGCGCATCCTCATGGCTTTCCTCGTGCCCATGCGCGCGCAGCGTATCGATCAGCGCGCCGACCATCGAGGGGTAGGTATCATACAACGTACCGTCAAAATCCCAAATCACATGCCTGTACATTTTTGCTCCCATTTCCTCCCCTCGCGCGCCGCGCGCCGCGCGAAGGTGCGTTGTTTATGACTATTTTACATATATTATGCGCCCGGCTACTGATTCATGGGCGCAGTCTGTGGTATAATCAGTATAGCATGGTTGATCAGCCGACAGGTTATGAAAACATTGACAAGCAGGGAAACGCGTGTTTCCTTTTTCTGCTTTGAACATGGAGGGAAACGCTTTGCAGAGACGACAGCCGCCCAGGCGCAACCCGCGCGCCGGGAGGGGGCGCAATACCGTCAAAGCGCGCCTGATCCGCATGCTGGTGGTCGGCGTACTGCTGGCTGTTGCGGTTTATTTTGCGCAGGCGCTTATCACCATCGGCATCGGCACGCCGAAATACTATAACGTATCTGTCAACGGCATATCATTAAAGGGGTACACAAAGCCCGCGGCGCGGACGCTGTTTCAATCGCTGCTGGACGATTGGGCGCGCCAAGAATACACGCTTACATACGAGGGGCACCGCTGGACGTTTTCCGCGTCCACGATCGGCGCGAGCCTCGACATCGACACGCCGCTTGAGCTCGCCTGGAACATCGGGCATTACGGCAGCCTATCGAGCCGCGTGCGCACCATCCGCGAAATGCGCGACGAGCCGCGCGCGTTCACGTCCGAGTTGACATACGACGAGGAGAAACTGGACGCGTTTTTGCGCGAGATACGCGAGGTGACCGATCTTGAGGTGATCAACGCCGAGATCGTCGCCGATGTGGACGCGCCGCGCATCGTCACCGATTCGCGGGACGGGCGCGCGCTCGACGAGGAAAAGGCGCGCGAGACGATCTTGAGCCTGCTTTTAACCGGGCAGGGCGAGGAAACGCTTCTCGTGCACACGATCATGCCCTCGATCAGCTCCGACGAGGCGAGCGGCGGCATGGCCGTGGTCGCGTATTATTCCACGGACATCTCCACCTCCGGATCAAACCGGCGAAAAAATGTTGAACTGTCATTGAGCTACTACAACGGGCTTGCCGTTCATCCCGGAAACACGATTTCCTTTAACGAAATCGTCGGCGAGCGCACGGAGCGGCGCGGGTTTCTGGAAGCGCCCGAGTACGACGGCACGACGGTGGTAAACGGCATCGGCGGCGGCGCGTGTCAGGCGTCCACGACGATCTACGGCGCGGTGATCATGGCGGGGATGGACATCCTCGAGCGGCATTCGCACAACATGACCATCGCATACGCCGAACCGAGCCTCGACGCGGCGGTGAGCTGGCCGCGCAAGGATTTGGTGTTTCAAAACAACACGGATCACACCATCTACATCTACACGCGCGTGATCGGCGACAAGGCGTGGGTCGTCGTTTACGGAAACCTGCCCGAGCACAAGATCGACTTTGAATCCGTCACGGTGAAAAAGACGATCGCCGCGACGCGCGAGGAGATTCGCGAGGATGTGACCGGGCGATACGCATACTACACCGACGACAAGTATCTCTACTCCCAGGGCAAGGACGGCTGCGAGAGCCAGGGCTGGCTCGTATACCGCGACTGGGATACGGGCGAGGAGATCATGCGCAAGCAGGTTTCCGCGGACAAGTACGCGCCAGGCACGTCGATCTACTTTGTGGGCGTGCACGCGCGGCAGCCGGAGACGACGGTGAACCCAGAAGCGAACTGGTAGGCGGGGCGGCGGATGCCGTGCGGATACGACGGGATCGGTAAAAGGAGCGTGGCAGATCATGTTTGACAGCGCGAATATTTCCATCTTCGCGGGCAGCGGCGGTCAGGTGTTCGCAGAGCGCATGTGCAGGTACATGGGGCGCAAGGTAGGGTCGTCCGAGGTGATCACGTTTTCGGAAGGGAACACCTTCGTGCGCGTGAACGAGTCCGTGCGCGACCGCGACGTGTTCCTCGTACAGCCGATCGGCGTCAACGCGAACAACGAGTTTGTAGAAATCCTGTTCTGGATGGACGCGTTCAAGCGCGCCAACGCCGCCGATGTCACGCTCGTGATGCCCTACTTCGGGTACGCGAAGGGCGACAAGAAGGACGAGCCGCGGGTGTCGATCCGCGCGCGGGTGTGCGCCGAGTGCATGGAGCTTGCGGGCGCGGACCGGTTCGTGACGATGGATCTGCATGCGCAGCAGATCCAGGGGTTTTTCAAAAATCCGATGGATCACCTCTACGGCATGCCGATGCTCGCCGGCATCATCAACCGCTTGCAGCTCGACAACATGGTGATCGTCTCCCCGGACATCGGGTATGCCAAGCAGGCGCGCAAGTTCTCCTCCGTGCTCGATCTGCCCATCGCAATCGGCGACAAGGAGCGGTACGATCACACGGAGAGCTCCGAACTGCTCGGCATATACGGGGATGTGTCCGGGAAGAACGCGCTGATCGTGGACGATTTGACGATTTCCGGCGGCACGCTCTGCAACCTCGCGACCGCGCTCAAGGCGCGCGGCGCAAAGCGCGTGTTCGCGATGCTCAGCCACAATGCGATCTCCGAGCGCGGGGTGCAGATGATCAACGCAAGCCCCATCGAGACGCTGTTTGCGACGGACACCGTGGACAACCCGAACATCATCGGGCAGCCGAAGTTTAAGACGATCTCCGTCGCGCCCATGTTCGCGGAGACGATCATGCGCTTTTACAATTACGAGTCGATCAACACCATGTTCTCGCAGCTGCCCGAGCATATGATCAAGGCGGGGTTTGAGCTTGCGGGGCTGGTATTGTAAACGAAGGCAGTATTGAAGAAAAGCCGTGGATCACGCGTGATCCATGGCTTTTATCATTCTTAGAAACAGTCCGCGCCGTCCAGATACAGCGGCAGCGGCGCCCAGCCCATAGGCAGCGGTTCATCGAACAGTTCGCCGTCGCGTCCGAAGAACAGGAATTGGGCATCAAGGGCGGTGAGGTGTTTCGCATCAGGGCGCGCGTCCGCGGTGACGCTGGGCACGCCGTTTGCGACTTCTACGGTGAGCGGCTGCCCGTCGATCACGAAGCTGCGCACGCCGTCCTCCAGCCGCGAAACCGACGCTTTGAGCTTAAAAAACGCGCCGACGACCTTCGGGAAGTTGAAGACGCAAAGCTGCTGCGCCTCCCCCGCGGTGCTATCCTCCGCGAACCGCGCGAGCGCGCGCCGAAGCGGCAGATTGAACGCCGCGCAGGTGATTTCGCAATGATCCACGCCGGTGTCCTGGAGGTGCTTTTTGATCACCGCGCCGGTGAGCGACATATCCGTAAGCATGAACTCGGTGATGGGGCTTGCGGAATTGCCCCAGCCGATGATCATATAGCCGATGAATTCGCCGTGCCGATGGATGCCGAGCAAACGCGCCGTCCAGCTCGTCGCGATCTCATGGAAGGCATCGACCGCGCGCAGTCCGTGCACGGGCTTTGTGAGAAACAGCGCGTGCGCCTGGGCGATGGCGTCCCCATCTTCCGCGGATATCGGGCGGATTTCGATGCCGGACACGTCGGCGTCGCGCAGCGCGTGTCGGGCGTTCGTCGCCGTGACGCGGTAGGTGAGCGACGCGCCGCCGCGGGTATAGCCGAAGTATTCGTACCGCTGGCGCTGCCCGCCGAGCATGGAGATGTCCGTGCCGCCGCTGCGCATGTCCTCGAGCGCGATCTGCATCAGCTGTTTCATGTGCCCTTCGCCGCGCGCGTAGGGGTGCGACGATACCGTGCCGACATAGCCTGTTTTGAGCCGCTCGCCCATGACGACCATCTCGCCGGGCATGACCGCGGTCAGCGCGCGCAGCTCGTCCTGCGCGTTGAGCGCGATGTACTGCATGTGCGCGGTCTGCTTGTCGTCGCCGTAGACCTTTGGCAGCAGCACCTTAAAATCGTGCGGTCTGTGCGCCATGCTGAACACCATGTTGGCGAGGTCTATGTACCGATCCCGATCCGATTCGTTCGCCTTCCGGTAAGTAAAAGCCATGTTGTCTCCCCCTCTTGTTACGAATTCGCCTGATCCGCCGGGCTGGGTGCGATTCTGAAACGGCTGTGCCCGTGACGATCCGCAAGGGAAACGATGATGAAAGAACGCGTGTGATGGCGAGCTGAATTTTCGTCAGATTGCACTTGTAAAAGCCGAAGGCGTAGTAGCGCTACGTCGAGGATTTTACAGGCGTGAGATGGCGGAAATGCAGCCGCCAGCGCGCGCGGGATTGATTCAACGTTTCCCTATGGACATGCGCGATCGATCAAACGGACGATTGCAATAGCTTTTCGACCATATCGCGCGCGGGCATGCCGCCCTGTGCACCGGCCGCGGTGACGGAGATCGCCGCCGCCGCGTTCGCGAACCGCACGGCGCGCGGGATGTCCATCCCCTGCGCAAGCGCGCACGCGAAACCCGCGTTGAACGTGTCGCCCGCCGCCGTCGTATCGACGGGCGCGACTTTGAAGCCGGGCACATGTGCGATGCCCGAATCGGCGCAGATGTACGCGCCGTCCGCGCCAGATTTCGCGATCACCGCGCCGACGCCGTGCGCGCGCAGCCATTGCATTCGCGCGCGGATGTCCGCGCCTTCGCCCATGGATTGGGTGATGGCGATAAGTTCCGTCTCGTTGGGCGTGATGTAATCGACATCGCGCAAAAGATCCACCGGGATCGCGGATGCGGGCGCGGGATCGAGCACCACGGTTTTCCCCGCTGCGCGCAATCTGCGGATCGCCTCGAACACCGTATCATGCGGTATCTCCAGTTGCAGGAGGAAGATGTCGCGGTCGATGATCGCGGGGAGCGCGCGGTCGAGCCATTCCAAATCGCAGCGCTCGTTCGCGCCGGGCACGATGATGATGTGGTTTTCGCCCGCATGATCGACCTCGATGACCGCCGTGCCCGTCGTCTCGCCCCGCGCCGTGCCGACCGCATCAACCGACACCCCGTTTTCGCGGAAGTTGCGCAGATACGCCTCGCCCGAAGCGTCGTCGCCCACGAGCCCCGCCATCGCCACATCCGCGCCGAGCCTGCCGAGCGCAACCGCTTGGTTCGCGCCCTTGCCGCCCGGGACGATGGCGAAGCGATCACCGCGGCGGGTTTCGCCGGGCTGCGGGAACTGATCCACGCGCACGACCATATCCATATTGATCGATCCGATGACTGCCAATTTTTTCATATATACCCCTCGAAAAAAATCCCAATACCACTTGCATGATATTGGGATCCAGCGATTTTTTATCACGCGAGATGCCGAAGGTCATACCGCGCCGCGCGCAATTTACGGATTTGCCTCAATCCTTTTTGCGCAAAAAGCTCGGCACATCGGGGGTGAAGCCCCGGCGGTTGCGCGAACGCGCGTCGTCCTGATAGACCCGCTGGCGGGGCTGCGCCGGACGGCGATCCGCGTACCCATCGTCAACCTCGCGCGCCGGGCGGGCGGGCTGCCTTCGTTCAAAGATCGGGGGCACTTCGGCGTCGTCCTCGGAGATCAGCCGCGGGCGCTGCTCGGGCTCGCGCGCCTGTTCTGGTTCAGGCTCGGGCGCGGGGGCGGGCTTTTGCGCCTCGGGCACGGACGCGGGCGGGCTTTCAAACCCGGTCGCGATCACGGTGATGCGCACCTCGTCCTTCAGCTCCTCGTCGATGCCCGCGCCGAAGATGATGTTCGCCTCCGGATCGGCCTCGCC
>JBMNUA010000127.1:0-7437 GCA_050945995.1 Christensenellales bacterium | reverse complement strand
TTGATTGCCTTTGGCAATCAAACCTCCGCTTCGTCGCTTTCCGCTCAACGTAGCTCTGCTACGCCTCGCTCCAGCTCCAAGGCGCGCCGAACAAAGTCGGCGCGGTCGCGAAGCGACTTGGTTTGCCACCGGCAAACCAACCTCGCAGGACGAAAAAATCTCTCGATGCTTTGGACGAATTAATATTTTCCATTCGTATTAAGCGCATCGGTTGTTATTTGATCTGAGCGGCGAATCGCCGCTTTTTTTGCGCCCATATATGCTTATCACTCACCGCGCCCATTTCCCGTATGCACAGATTGCACAAAATCGAGCCATAAAATTCATGCGCCATGTTTGTTCACGGCTGTCTGGAATGCGAAGCAATGCGCATAATGGGATTGAAAGACCGTAAAAAACTTTCGACGCGGAAATGGATTGCACAACTTCCCTCCATTATTTACCGTTTCCGCGCCGAAAATCCATTGACGTGCACCTTGGCTGGGCTTATACTGCCCGCGTCGGCTGACGGCAAACCCATGCGTGACAAACCACGCATATGTGCAAGTGAACGCGCGTCCGAATGCTCGGACGGGACAGGAGGCAGCAGATGTTTGAACTGTTTAACAATATCCACGCAGCGGCGTTCTCGAATACCGAACCCGCCACCGTATACACCGCATCCAAGGCGGTGTACGGCTACAATGAGGTGCTCAATATGGAGCCCGCGCCCTTTGACTACGCGCCCCGCGCGGCGAAGCTTGCGCGGCGTCCGCACGCTGGAAAACGCAAGGGCGGCGGGCGCGCAAACAACGCCTTCCACGGATGATGCCCGCGCGGTTGCGCCGTGATTTGAACAAATCCGCGAATGCGCACGCGTTGAACCCCCGATCGCGCGGACGGTCGCCGTCGCCGGACGCGCGGTTGGGTGGTATGCAAAGCAGGAGATGGGCGCGCAAGGAAATCCCGTTATCCTCGGATCATTTGGAAATGGCGCGCATGAACCGCTTCGGAAGTCAAGCATGTTCCACAAAGAATGCGGGCGCGCGCGTTTCCAATAGAACCGCCCGATGGTAAAAAATGGGCGCAGGATGCGTAAACGGAAGGTAAGCAATATTCGACGCGGAGATAGACCATCGAATCTCTATCTCGATTTTACTAAAGTCGAACAATACCCTATTGACTTGGTCGGAATTAAGGGTTATAATGGATTTGCAGGGTGAGGAAAGAAATACCAGCCCCGCAAATGAAAGGAAAGGGGGGAGCAACATGAGGAACAACTTCTATGAGGTCGCAAGGTCGGTTTACGGCAGCGAATCCTACAACATGCAGCCCATCGCGTTTGATTATGTGCCCGAGAAGAAGCGCGGCACACATTGGACGGGCAGGAAGAGCGCCTCGCACAACAGCGAGAATCGCGTGCGCAGCGGCGATATGAGCATCGACAGGCAGGCAGCCCACAATGGCTGAGCCGGGGGCTCGTAACAGCGCGAAACATGCGAAACGGAACATGGCGGACGGGAACGAATCCCGATCGCCAGGCGGCGAGGCGGCCCTCATCAAACGGGGCGCGCCAATTTTGTCTCTTACGGGAACAGAAGGAGGGGAACGAAATGAAGTATGTCGAGATTGACGGGATCATGTATGAGATCGATCCGCGCGGTCACAAGCGCAAGGGCATTGTCAAGGCGATCAAGTCGCTGTTTGGCGCAAAAAAGATTTAACACGCATGCGTATTGACTTGGAGCGCACTCCAGATGATACGATGGATGCAGGAAATAGGAAAGGGTTGATTGGATGTATCGGAATTTGATTATGCAAGACATTGGCGCGAGAACCGAACCGTTTGACGTGTTCGCGCACAAAAAGGGCCGCGCGCTGGCGGCGATCAGGGCGTTTATGACAAACAGGCGCTCCCGCCGCAAGATGGATGAGGAAGACTGCGTCTGCACGCAGTGCCAGGCCTGCTGACCCAGCATAGACGCCCCGGCTTACGATGCCGGGGTTTTCTTTTTTTGGGGGAAACGCGCGCATTTGATGTATCAATTGCGCCGCAGCCCCTTCGGCAGGTGGTTTTTTAGCAGCCCGCCCGTCGCCTTCCCCCAGCCCAGTGGCATGCCGCCATGTGTCGCCACCAGCCAGCCCGCGCCCTGGGAGACGACCGCCTCGCCGCGCAGATACGCCCGTGCCTGCGCGCCGTCCAATTCCACCGCGGGCAGGTTCGTGCCCGCCATGGCGTATGCGTGCGCCGGATCGAACCGCCCTTTGCGCAGATGCGCGAGCGCGAGCCCCGGGGAGATCGCCCGCAGCCCGTCCATCGGCGGCGCGCCGCGCGGGATTGCATACAGCATCTCGCCCTGCACCACGGGCAGCATGTCTGCGGGAAACGCGCCGAACGCGCGCGCGAAATCCGACGCGGCGGTTTGCGCGGTCGCATCCGTCGGATCGGGAAATGCCGCGCGCGCGCCTGCGTCTGCGCGCCGAAACAGCGCCGCGAATTGCCCGTCGCCGCGCGCCTGATGGGGATGGATGCGCAGCATGCCGCCCTTCGATGCGCCCAGTCCGTCGAGAGTAAACTCTTCGGCGGAAAATTCGGGATGCGCCGCGAGGAAGGCGCGCGCCGCGCCCTCGTTCTCCAGCTCGTTGAAGGTGCAGGTGGCGTACACGAGCCGCCCGCCGGGCGCGACGAGCGTTGCCGCATCCGCCAAGATCGCCGCCTGCCTGCGCGCGCAGCCCGCCGGCGCGCCCGGCTGCCATGCCGCCCGTGCGTCCGGCTCGCGCCGGAACATGCCCTCGCCGGAGCACGGCGCGTCCACGAGCACCGCGTCAAAATAGCCCGCCCAGCGCGCGGCGAGCCGATCCGGGCGTTCGTTCACCACCGCCGCGTTGATAACGCCCATCCGCTCGATGTTTTGATACAGCGCTCGCGCGCGCGTTTTATCGATTTCGTTTGCGATCAACACGCCTTCGCCCGCGAGATCCGCGGCGATCTGCGTCGCCTTGCCGCCCGGCGCGGCGCACAGATCGAGCACCCGCTCGCCCGGCTTTGCGGCAAGCACGGCGGCGGGCATCATGGCGCTCGCCTCCTGCAAGTAAAACGCGCCCGCGAAATGCGCGATCGACGCGCCCGGACGCGCGCCGCGCGCCAGATACCGCCCGCCGCGCGCCCATGGGACGCGCCCGTCAGTAGATTGCGCCGCTGCCTCCGCCGCCCCTGCGCGCGCTGGGTTCAACCGCAGCGCACGCGCGCTCTCTCCCTCGAGCGCGGCGAGAAACGCGTCCGCCTCCGCGCCCAGCATCCGCCGCATATCGGAGATAAACGCCGCCGGCAGCGGGTGTTGCGCATTCACGATTTCTCGCCCCCTTTTGTCGCGCATGGTGATCTTGCCCGATGGATTCGATCCATCCGCGCCCGCCGCGCGGCAATTACACGTTCATTTTGCCCAACGGATTCGATCCATCCGCGCCCGCCGCGCGGCGATCACACGTTCATTTTGCCCAACGGATACGATCCATCCGTGCCCGCCGCGCGGCGAAACAGATGCATCACCGCTCCCCCCGCGCCGCCGCGCGGTAAAACGCCTGCATCTCGCGCGCGTTCTCCGCGATGTCATAGCCCTGCGCGCGCACGGACGCCACCGCGCGTCTGCTGATATCCGCGCGATCCGCGGGCGGATTGTAGGCGCGCAGCGCGTCCACCCACGCCTCCGCGCTGTCGATCGGCAGATAGTCCACCAAATCCGTCAGCGCGGCGGCGCGCGTCACCGTATCGCTCACAAACGCGTGCACCCCCGCGCATTGCCACTCGATCAGCACATTCGGGAACCCCTCGTACAGCGAGGGCAGCACCATCACATCAAATGCCTGTAAAAGCGCCGGCACATCCGTGCGCACGCCCGTCAATATCACGCTTTCTTCGATGCCGAGCGCGCGGATCAGTTCCTCGACCTCTGCCTTCAGCGCGCCGCCGCCCACGAGCGCGAGCTTCGCGTCCGGGCGCACCTTCAACAATTCCGCAAACATGCGGATCAAAAACGCGTGGTTCTTATGCGGCGTGAAGTGCGCCACGCTGCCGATGAGCAGCGAATCCCCCGCGCCCAATTCCGCCCGATGGCGCGCGCGCGCCGCTGCGTCGAACGCGTACTGCCCCGTCTCCACGGCGATGCGCGCCACGGTGAACGGGCGCTTGCCGAACAGCCATTCGCCCGCCTCCGGTCCGCAGGCGTATGCGTGGGTATACAGCCGATCAAACAGCGGGCGCAGCAGCCGGTGTGCGAGCAGGAATTTACAATAGGTGTTGCGCGAGTGCGACACGCGCACCCGCGCGCCGCCGAGCTTTGCCGCGAGCATCTCAATCGCCAGCGTGCAGGAGTTGCCATGTGCGTGGACGATGTCGTAATTCCCGCGCCGCACGAGCCGTGCGAGCCGGATCAGATACCCGATCGGTCGCCGCAGCCGCCCCTTGATCGCAAACAGTTCGCCGCCCAGCGCGGCGATATCGCCTTTGATCCCCTCCGGCGCATCGTTGATCGCCACAAAATCGATCTGCACCGCCGCGCGGTCCATCGCGCGCGCATAGCGCATCACCGACATCGTCGGTCCGTCATACGCCATCGGCACGGTGATCACCGTCAGCACTCGCGGGCGCGCCGCGCCCACCTGCGCGGGCAGCTCGTACAGCGCGCGACGACCCTCGAACGTCGCGTCGATCATCACACGCGTCCCCGCGCGGTCGAACCGCGGGTGCAGATCGCAGCGCACATCGCCGTCGTATGCAAACGGCGCGTACACGCGCGCGATCTCGTCCACCCGCGCGCCCGTCATCAGGTACACGCGCTGCATCCGCCGCTTGTCGGGGTAGGTGTCGGTCACCGCGAGTTCCCCATGCACGGACATATGCCCGTCGCGCGTCAGCTCCGACCAAATCCGTTCATGCTCCAGCGTTTGATCGCGCAGCGCGTAGTAGCCGTCCGCGCCGCCCAGGCGGCAGAAGGAGATGATCCGATCATCGTCCGACCAGTTGCAATGCGATACGAAATCCTCGTCCGCGAGCGTGAAGGGCTTTCCGCCGTCCATATCGAAGGTCATCAGCCGCGAGTGCTTGCGCCCGCCCGCGAGCCAGCGGTGCAGCGCCATGAACCGCGTGCCCGAGGGGTTGATCATGATGTGGTTGATCTTATGCGCCGCGCCGCGCATCGACGCTTTCTCCTCGAACGCCCGAAGCTGCGCGTAGGTCAAGATCGGCGTCGCGTCCCCTTGCGCGAGGTCGATCCGCCACACGCACGGCGTGTCCGGGCAGTCCGCGTCCGCCGTGCGATCCGGCAAGTTCTGATACCCATAGCCCGGGCGCAGCCGATGAAGCCGCGAGAAGTCGAGCGTCAGCGCCGTCTGACCGTCGCCCGAAACGCTATATACGGGGTATCCGAGCGTCCGAACCTCACACCCTGCATCCACATCGTAGATCACGCTGACGTATTGCCCGCCCCGAAAATCGTTATAGATCACCTGCGTCGCGAAATCCGGACCGAGCCATTGCAGCATGCAGCCCTGCTGCGTGTTCCAAGCGCGCGTCTCCGCGATCCGCGCAGCGACGCCGTTCTCGATCAAATAGATCCCCGCCGCCGCGTCCGGCGCGGGTGCGTCCACCGCGTCCGCGCGCAAGCACAACACGCGCGTGCCCGACGCGTCCCACGGCGATTTATCATAATACCCGAAGAACCACTCGCCGCCGTCTTTCGGCGACACCCGGCGCAGCGCGCCCTGCGCGTTCCCTTCGCGCGTAAACAACCGCATCATCCGCTGGTAGCCGCGCCGCAATCCCTGCCGAAGCGCCGGCGCGCCCGCCAGTTTGCGCCGAAGCAGCTGTTCCATTGATCCGTTCATCGATACCTCCATGTTACGGGGGGTTACGTCAGGGGCGCTGCCCCTGAAACCCCGCTTAAGGGCCTTAGGCCCTTAAGAATCCCATGCTCCGACGCTGCGCGTCGGGGAACGGGTTGAGTTGAATAGAGAATAGAGGGAATTGTATTTATCGCATCCCCTGCCGATGCGAAGCATCGGCGCATAGGGTTTCCAAAGGGACAATGTCCCTTTGGCGGGAGCGCGAGGGCAGCGCCCTCGCCGTCTCCTCGTTCCCCTCCGCCTCCCCGCGCCTCCCGGTTAGTCGAGCGCGGAGAGATTCGCGGGCAGCGCGCCGGTCTTCTCGTACTCGTAGATCTTCGCATCGACGAGCGTGCGATACCAATCGCACTCGAGGTAATGGTAGAGATATCCCTCGCGCCCATCGAGAAACCCAAGCCGCAGCACATAATTATAGAAAAACCAGAGCTTCGCGCGCAGAAACCGCGGCGCGCGGTAATAGAGCCCGAACTTGCGCCGGCGCGTGGCGCGGATGGACGCCTCGGTGTTCACATCCGCGCCGCCGCCCTCGACGTAGGCGATATAATCGAGCATCTCGCGCGTCGCGTACCAGTTGTAGCGCGCGATATAGCTGGCGATGTCCTTAAAATCGCGGTGGACGAACCGTGCGCGGATGCGCGCGGACTGCCCGGAGGCGAGCACGGTGTGCGCATCGCGTCGCCGATCCTCGATGCGCCCGACCCCGGTGCGAAATAGCATCAGCTTGCGCTTTTTGGAGATGCCGTGCTCGATGGCGCGCCCGAGGAAGTAGTACGTCGCCTCCATCACGATGCCGCTGACCGCCCCGGTCGCCATCAGCGCGCGCGATTCGCGGATCACATCCTCGGTCATCCGCTCGTCGGCGTCGATGCGCAGCGTCCACGCGGTGTCGATGCCCGCGTGGTCAATCGCCCAGTTGAACTGCTTGGCGTAATACTCAAACTCGTGCACCAATACGTCCGCGCCCATCGCGCGCGCAATCTCGACGGTGCGGTCGGTGCTGCCGCAGTCCACGACCACCGCGCGCTTGCAGAACCCGGCGATGGACGCGAGGCAATCGCGCAGGTTGCGCTCCTCGTTCTTGGTCAGTATGATCGCTGTGATGTCGGACATGATTTACTCCTCGGTTCGTATGATCGATTCGGAAAAGCCGCATACCCGGTAATCGCGCGGGTAGTCGGACAGCGCGCGGTCATACTCAAGCCCGCCGAACGCGCGGCGCAGAAGCGGCTGCGCGCCCAGCGCGCGGATCAGCGGGTTGAACGCGCGGGTGAAGGCGATGCGCCGCGCGTGCACGCGCGCGATCTCGCGCAAGAGGATGGTCGCGGAGGCGCATTCGGCGTTCTGCGGGCAGAATACGCCCGCCGCGCCGTCCTCGATGATCAGGCGCATGAGCTCGGCGAGGTGCTCGACGTAGATCACGCTGCGCGCGCCCTCGATGTTGGGAAACAGCGGCAGCCGCCGCGCCCAGATGGCGAGCGTCTGATAGTTCCCGCGGCAGCCCTTGCCGTAGACCATCGGCGGGCGCAGGATCGCCGCGCGAAACCCGTCGCCCTCGAG
>JBMNUA010000126.1:0-7477 GCA_050945995.1 Christensenellales bacterium | reverse complement strand
AAAAATGGGGTGGATAATGGGAATTGAACCCACGGCCTCCAGGGCCACAACCTGGCACTCTAACCATCTGAGCTATATCCACCGCAACCATCTGGCGCGCCCGAAGGGATTCGAACCCCTGACCCACGGCTTAGAAGGCCGTTGCTCTATCCAACTGAGCTACGGGCGCATTCTGCCGTAGCGGAGTACCGCGTGCCCGCCGACAGATCGATAGTATACCACCTTCTTATACATTTGTCCATACTTCCCAACAAAAATTGTTCGTAAAATTATAGAAAGCATGGTATACTATGATACAATACGGAGGTTTTGTATGCGTCGCACCATTTCTGTACTTATTGCGCTCGCGCTCCTGCTTGTATGCGCGCGCGCGGAAACCTATGTCATCAATTTCGAGGGCGGCTCGCTCGCCGTGAACGAAGCGGGCG
This sequence comes from Christensenellales bacterium, assembly GCA_050945995.1. Taxonomy (GTDB): domain Bacteria; phylum Bacillota; class Clostridia; order Christensenellales; family Aristaeellaceae; genus RUG11247. Next base: position 7,049 of record JBMNUA010000126.1, on the reverse strand, counting down.
ACGCGCGCATCGCCGTCGGTCAATACGAGCGGCTCTCCGCGCTCTACGACGACGACGGCGCGCTCACGGGCTACGCCGCGGGCATTCAAACAGAGCTCGGCTTTCGCTATGCGCTGCTCTCACCCGAGGGGGAGGAACTGACGGGCTTTCTACACACATCCGTCATGCAGGCGGGGGAGCGCTTCATCTGCGCCATCGGGGACAGCTACCGCATCCTATCGTCCGTCGGCGCGCCTTCGTTCGAGGAATACGCCGCGCTCGCCTACGCGGGGAATGATCGGTTCATCGCGCTCTCCGGCAACATCAACGACGAAATCGCGGATCGGCTGAGCGTGATACTGCCCGACGGCACGGTCGAATCCCCCGGCATCAGCGTGATGCACGGCTTGGGCGCGTACTCCGAAGGGCTGATGCCAATCTGCGACGGCAGCGGCATGAAGTTTGGATACATCGACCAAACCGGCGATTGGGCAATCGCGCCGGAATTTGTATACGCGGGCGATTTCGAGTCGGGCTACGCGCTCGTCTCGACGCGCGAGGGCTATGGGCTGATCGACCGCGAAGGGAATTTTGTGATCGATGCGGTCTACGATTACATGGCGCGTGGCGCAGGTTGCGTGATCGCGCAGCAGGCAGGTCGGTTGTACGCATTCGCGGTCGATGCCGAAAGCGTGCGCAACACCAACGAATCGCCGCTCAACGGCGCATACGCGCGCGTTTCAGGCAGGCACATACTCCTCCAGTCGGCGGACGCTCTGCGCGTGATGGACATCGCAGGCGCGCTGCTCTTCGAGCTGCCCGCGACCGCGTCGGTCGTCGAAGCGGGGGAGGGCTTCATCGTCCGCGATGGCGATTGGGCGGCGCGCAGCGCTTACCTCGCGGACGCGAGCGGGCGCGCGATCTCCGAGCCATACAACACCATACAGCCGCTCGACGGCGCGGGCGGCATGTTTGCATACGGCATCATCGATGAGGACACCCGTGAGATGCGGTTCGGGCTGATGCGCGCGGACGGCGGCATCGCCACAGAGCCGCAGTACCGCGCGCTCGCGGGGCTTCGCGCGGGGCTGTACTTCGCGCAGGTTGACGGCGCAGCGACCTTGATCGACGCCGCAGGCGCGCAAATCGCCGCGTTTCCAAGCCCGCCCGGCAGCTTATGATGCGAGGAGCGGCCACATGCCGATCAGCCGCCGCAGGGCGGCTTCCATGCTGTTTGCGGGCACATCGCTCTCGTACAAAAGCGCGGTCTTCGCAATCTCCTCGCCGCCCACATACACAACGGCATACCCCGCCACATCCCCGGCATGCACCGGCGCTTTGACCGGATCGCTGATATCGAGCGCAAGCTCATAATCCTCGTGATGCGCCAAGGGGAACGCGAGCGTCTCGGCGGCGATCACATGAACTTCGCGCGCCCGCCCGCCCGCGACCTCGACGGCGGCAACGACATCGCCCTTCCCGTACAACATCTCAAACTGATAATTTTCATATCCATAATCGAGCAGCCATTCCGCGGCATCGAACCATGCAGGGCAGTTGAGCACCGCGCCGATGAGCCGTATGCCATCGCGCTCCGCCGAAAACACAAGGCAGCGCCCGGCGCGCGTGGTAAAGCCCGTCTTGCCGCCCGTCGCGCCCTCGTAGGAAGTCAGCAGCCGATTTTTGTTGACGAGCGCGCGATCGTATGGATTACCGTGCCAGGGGATGATTTTGCGCTCCGTCGCGCTGATGCGCGCAAAATCCTCGATCTCAAGCGCCGCGCGCAGGATCTGCGCCATGGCGAGCGCGGACGCCTGATGCCCCTCCGCGTCCAGCCCGTGCGCGTTGACAAAATGTGCATCCGCGCCGATCAGCGCCGCGCGCGCGTTCATCATCTCCGCAAACGCCTCCTCCGTGCCCGCCACATGCTCCGCAATGGCGATGGCGGCGTCGTTCCCGCTGCGCAGCATCAGCCCGTACAGCATCTCCTCCATGGTGAGCGCTTCGCCCAGCGATAGGAAGATCGACGTCCCCGGCGTGCCGTGCGCGTTCGCGCTCGCGACGACGCGCTCGGAAAGCGATGCGTGCTCCAGCGCGACCAAGCAGGTCATCACCTTCGTCGTGGACGCGATGGGCAGCATCTCGCGCTCGTTGTGCGCAAACAAAACGCGCCCGCTGGCCGCTTCGATCAAAACGGCGCCGCGCGCCTCGAGGATGAATTCCTCCTCCGCGCCCGCACATGCGGACATCAGCGCGAGTATGAGCATCAAGAACAGCATTCGCCTCATAGAAAACCTCCGGCATCGCAATGCTATATGCTATGCCGGAGGCGCGCCTGTGATTCGGATGTATCGGTGGTTTCTTTGTCAGTCGGCGAGCATGCGCGCTTCGAGATAGTACCGCTTGTCGCGCGCTTCGCCCATGGAAAACGCCTTGCGGGGCAGCACGCCCTGATCGGCGATGAACGGAAAGAGCTCCGATTTGTCGATCGACCGCAAGAGAAAGCCTGCGCCCGATGCGCCCGCGAGCGCGCGCAAATCCGCCTCGCCGTGGATGTAGTCGATCTCGGCGTTCGGATGCGCGGCGACATAGGAATCGAGGAACTGCTGCAAATCCGCGAGCGGGTGGCGGTCAAAGCCGTACCCGCGCTCGACGCCCGCGGCGATCATGCGCACATCCGCGCCCGTGCGGGGCTGTATGCCGCGCGATTGAAGGTATGTCTCGTATGCGCGGGCGAGCGCCTGCGCGTCCACGCCCTTGACGATGCGGTGGATCGGCTCAAACACAAGTGCGGGGCAATGGATGTTGACAAGCTCCACCAGCGCCCAGCGCGCGGGGTGGTTCGCCGCCTCGCCCGCGGGCAATGCCCGTTTGATCTCCGTCCAGCAATGCTTCGCCGCCGCCAGCGAGTGGTTGCCGTCGCCTACCGCGTACAGAAGCCCGCGCGACTTCGCGTGGAGCGCGGAAAGCGCGTCCGCCGCTCTGCCCGCGGCATCGCCCTCGACCGCCCAACCGGCGAGATGCCCGCCGCCGAGCATCAGCTCAAAATCATAGCGTTTGGATAACGCGTCCCGCTCGGCATACAGCGCTTCGATCACCGTCTGCGCGGGATCGTCGATCAGCATCATCACATGCGGAAGCTCCATCGGCGCGCCCGCGCGAATCCGCGCGCGCGGCGGCACGCGCTCCGGGATCGTGCCCTCCGTGGGGCGAACGAGCGTCTTTGCGCCCGCCGTGCTGTCGTATTCGTCCAGGTCGATCAGCCCGACAAGCCCGAGCCTGTTCCCAGCGTCGGTCGCGCGCTCGACAAGCACAAACCCGTCCGACACCCCGGTTGCGAGATGCCTTGCATCAAGGTATTCACGCATCGACGCGCGGATCGCCTGCACGCGCGCCTCGCTTTCGCTAAGATAAATTTCCGGCAGCGTGAGCCGCAGCGCGGAGGGCGCATCCCCAACGATGCGCTCCGCCTCCGCCCAGTATTCGGGTTGCGATGTAAACTGATCACAGGCGATCACCGCCCATTTTGCCATGTCCACATGCGGGGCGGGGAGCAGTATCTCGCCCGATGAAAAGCCGGGCGCGCGGTATCTGCCCGCCATCTACACGCCCTCCGAAAACAGCCGTACCCGGTATGTCGTGAGCAGCGACGCAATCCGCTCGACGAGCGCGTCACTCGGCTTGTGGTTGAAATCAAGCACCGTCACCGCGTATGCACCGCGGGATTTGTTCGTCATGTTGTCGATGTTCAAGTTCTCCTCGGACTCCGTGACAAGCTTGAGCACCGTCTGCAATACGTTCGGGATGTTCTTGTGGAGGATCAGTAGCCGCGGCTCTGTCACCGGACCGAGCGGGCAATCCGGGTAGTTCACCGAATTTTCGATCGACCCGCACTCGAGGTAGCGCTTGATCTGGCGCGACGCCATGATCACGCAGTTGTCCTCGCTCTCGGGCGTGGACGCGCCCAGATGCGGGATGCAGATGACGCCCTCCACGCCGATCAAATCCGCCGTCGGAAAATCGGTGACGTAGGCGCGCAGCTTGCCGGCGGCGAGCGCATCTTTCACGGCGGCGTTATCAACAAGTCCGCCGCGCGAGAAGTTCATGAGCACCGCGCTCGGCTTCATCTTCGCGATCAACTCTGCGTTGAACATGTGCTTCGTCTTGCCCGTGAGCGGAATGTGAACGGATAGATAGTCGCATTCAGCGAGCATCTCGTCCAAATTCGTGGAGTGTTTGACCGCGCGGGAGAGCAGCCACGCGTTGTCCACGGAGATGAACGGGTCGTGCCCGAGCACATCCATATCGAGCGCGACGGAGGTATTCGCGACGAGCCTGCCGACCGCGCCCAGCCCGATCACGCCCAGCGTCTTGCCCGCGAGCTCCGGTCCGACGAATTGGTTTTTGCCCTTTTCGACGAGCGCTTCCACCGCGTCGCCCTTGTCCTTGATCGTGCCGCACCAGTTGATCGCCTCGACCACCTTGCGCGAGGAGAGCAGCATGCCCGCGATCGCAAGCTCCTTGACCGCGTTCGCGTTCGCGCCCGGCGTGTTGAACGCGACGACGCCGCGCACCGCGTAATCGTCCACGGGGATGTTGTTGTAGCCCGCGCCCGCGCGTGCGACGCACAGGGTATCCGCGTCGAGCGGATAGGCGTGCATATCCGCGCTGCGCACGATGATCGCGTCCGCATGCTCCGCGTCCGCGGTCACGTCGTAGCGATCCGCCGGGAGCACATCGGCATACACGGGCGAGATCGAGTTGAGTGTTTTGATTGTAATCATCATCGATGCTCCATTTCAAATTTCTTCATAAATTCGACAAGCGCCTGCACGCCCTCCACGGGCATGGCGTTGTAGATGCTGGTGCGTATGCCGCCCACGAGCCTGTGCCCCTTGAGGTTCGCAAGCCCCGCCGCGCCCGCCGCCTTCGCAAATTCAGCGTCCAACTCCTTGGACGGCGTGTTGAACGTGACGTTCATGCGCGAGCGGTATCGCCCGTCCGCGACGACCGCGCGGTAGAACGCGGATTCGTCGATCGTTTCATAGAGAAGGTTCGCCTTTTCGATGTTGATCTGCTCGATCGCCGCAACGCCGCCGATCGACTTGAGCCATTTGAGGCAAAGGCCCGCGAGGTAGATCGAATAGGTGGGCGGCGTGTTGAGCATGCTGCCCTTTTCGGTCTGCGTCTTCCAGTTGAGGATGCCGGGGGTGGTGGGCAGCGCGCGCCCGAACAGGTCTTTGTTGACGATCACGAGCGCGAAGCCCGCAGGACCGATGTTCTTCTGTGCGCCGGCGTAGATCACGCCGAACCTGCTGACATCATATGTCTCGCTCAGGATGTTGGACGACATATCCGCAACCAGCGGCACATCCCCCGTATCGGGCAGCGCATCGAACCGCGTGCCGAAAATTGTGTTGTTCGTCGTGATGTGCAGATAATCTGCGTCCGGATCGAATGCTGCGGGGTCGATCTCGGGGATGCGCACATAGCCCTCGTCCTTCGAGGACGCGACGCAGCGCACCTCGCCGTATTTTTGCGCCTCGACCATGGCATTGTGCGCGAAATTCCCGGAGTCGATGTAGTCGGCACGCCCGTTTCCGCCCATCAGGTTCATGGGCACGGCGGAGAACTGACCCATCGCGCCGCCGTGCAGAAAGAGGACGGCGTGGGAATCCGGCACCTGCATCAGCTCGCGCACGAGCGACTCGGTCTCGTCGAATATGTCAATATACATCTTTGCGCGGTGGCTCATCTCCATCACAGACATGCCGGTAGAACCAAAGGACAAAAGCTCCTCCGCGGCCTTTCGGAGCGCCGCTTCGGGCATCGTGGACGGGCCGGCCGCGAAGTTATATACGCGCTGCATAAATACACCTCCATTGATCATTCGATACGATTATATCGGACTTCCCTCAAATTGACAATCGGTTTTCATTAACTTCCTGATACGTTTGTGTTGCTGCGCCAAAATGGTGCAAAACCTGCGCGGTTAACATACTCTTGCATGGTTTCTCCGTACATTTATGCCCCTGTATCGTAGTATCATTCGGAGTTCTACAGCTTGCGCGGCGCGCGGAAGCGTTGTATAATGTCCGCATAAGGATGGAGGGCTAGGATGGATACGATCACCAGTATAAAAAACCCGCTGATACAATCGCTGCGCGGGCTTTCCAAGCGCGCGGGGCGCGAGGAGAGCGGGCTGTTTCTCGTCGAGGGCGAGGTGATGATCCGCGAAGCGCTCGCCAGCGGGCTTGTCCCGCGCACCGCGCTGGCGGTTGCGCAGCGGGCGGACTTCATACGAACGATTCCGGGGGATCATTTCATCGTGCCCGAGGAAGTGCTGCGGGCGGTGTGCGATACGAAAACGCCGCAGGGTGTCTGCGTCGCGTTTGAAATGCCGCCGCCCGCGCCTTTGGATCAATTGCCACATCGCATCGTCACGCTCGACGGCGTGCAGGACCCCGGAAACGTCGGCACGATCTGGCGCACGGCGGACGCAGCGGGGTTTCAAGCGCTTTTATTGGGCGAGGGCTGCGCCGATCCGATGTCGCCCAAGGTGCAGCGCGCGGCGATGGGCTCGGGGTTTCGGCTGCCGTATGCCCTCGGCACACCGCTTTACGCCGTTTTGCGCGCCCTCAAAGACGCGGGATACGCCATCGTATGCGCCGCGCTCGACGGCGCGGATATTTACGCGCGCGCCCCGCTCGGCGAAAAAATCGTGCTCGTGATCGGCAGCGAAGCGCGCGGCATCTCGGCGGATGTGCAGACGCTCGCAACCGCGCGCTATCGACTGCCCATGCGCGGCGGCGCGGAATCGCTCAACGCCGCGGTCGCCGCCGGGATCATGATGTATGAGCTGATGAAGGATTTACCGATGGAATGATCGGCATGTTCCCGAGCATTCATTGTAATTAAAGCGTGTGGGGGAGGGGAGACCCGCCCGGCACACGCTTTGCTTAACCAATCTTTCTATTACAACTCCGCGAGGAACGCGCTGACCGCCTCCGCAATCTCCTCCTCGCGCGCCTCCCACACGGTTTCCACATTCGCCCCCGGCAGATCAAGCC
>JBMNUA010000125.1:0-7491 GCA_050945995.1 Christensenellales bacterium | reverse complement strand
AACGCGCACCTCGCGCTCACCGCGCTGGCAGAGGGCTTTGACCTGCAGCGCGCCGAGAAGCTGACGGAGGCCGAGGTCAGCGAGATGAGCGCGCTTGTGGGCACGCCGCTTACGCGCGCGGAGTTTCTGACGCTGATCGAAACGGGCGCGGAGGGGCTCGAGGACGTGATCCAGGACGCGCGCGCGCTGCTTCGCGACGCGCTGGAATCCACGCTGCCCGAGCGGCAGGAGGCGACCGCGATCTCGCGCATCTCCCGCGATTTGATCGCCGACGGGCATGGCGCGCAGGAAACCGCGCTCGCCATGGCGATGGTGCGCGCGACGATCCGCCCGAACATGCTCGTAGACGAGGAGACCACCGAGCTCAACCGCGAGCGGGCGCGCGAGATGGTGGAGGTGCAGATGTGCGTGAAGGGCGAGGTGGTGGTGCGCGAGGGCGACATCGTGACCGAGGCGCAGCATCACATCCTCTCCTCGCTCGGGATCATCGAAAACTCGTCGCTCGACACGCTGCTCATCGCGGGCGTCGCGCTTTTGATCGCGCTGTTTTTGGCGGCGCTCGGGCTCTACATCGCCATGTTCACCCCGGAAATATACAAAAACCCGAAAAAGCTGTTGCTGCTTGCGATTGTGATCGCATTCGTGATGGGCGCGAGCGTGTTCGCGCGGATGGTGAACACCTACCTCATGCCCGTGGCGCTGGGCGTGATGCTTTTGTCCGCGCTGCTCGACCCCAAGCTCGCGCTGTTTGTCAACGTGCTGCTCGGGATGATCACCTCGCTGTTTGCGAGCGCGTCGAGCGGATTTTTCTCGATGGCGATGTTCTCTGTGGTGATCATGGCGATCATCTCGGGGCCCGTGGTTATTTGGATCACCGCGCGGCATTTGCAGCGCACCGCCATGCTCTGGGCGGGGCTTTTGGTCGGGCTGATCAATTTTGTAACGACGCTCGCGGTCGGGCTGATCAACAACGCAAACGTGATGACGGTCGCCCACAACGCCGCGTGGGCGGCGGGCGGCGGCGTGCTCAGCGCAGTGATGTGCATCGGCATACAGCCGCTGATCGAGTGGATGTTCAATCTGGTGACGAGTGCGAAGCTACTGGAGCTTTCCAACCCGAACCAGCCGCTTTTGCACCGACTGCTGCTCGAAGCGCCGGGCACATACCATCATTCCATCATCGTCGCCAACCTCGCCGACGCCGCCGCGAGTGCGATCGGCGCGAACGCGCTGCTCGCGCGGGTGGGCGCATACTACCACGACATCGGCAAGCTCAAGCGCCCGATCTATTTTAAGGAAAATCAGCTCGGCGACAACCCGCACGACCGCACCGACCCGCGGGTTTCCACGGCGATCCTCACCGCGCACACGCGCGACGGCGCGCACATGGCGCAAAAGGCGCACCTGCCGCAGGAGATCATCGACATCATCGTGCAGCACCACGGCGATTCGCCCGTTTTGTATTTCTACGACAAGGCGCGCAAGCTCTACGGCGAGGATGTGGAGATGTCCACCTTCCGCTACGACGGACCCGCGCCGATGTCGCGCGAGACGGCGATTGTGATGCTCGCGGACATCATCGAGGCGGCGACCCGGTCGATGCCCTCGCACGATCCGCAGAAGATCGAGCAGTTCGTGCGCAAGCTCGTGCGCGACAAGCTGATCGACGGGCAGCTCGACAAATCGCCGCTCACCTTCCGCGATTTGGATTTGATCTGCTACGCGTTTGCGACGGTGCTCTCGGGCGTGTTCCACGAGCGCATCGAATACCCGGAGATCAAGCTGCCCGCGCGCGCGGAGGAGACAGGCAATGGCGCGGAGGCGGGCGAATGATCGAGCTTTCCATCGAAACAAGCGGCGCGCCGGAGGGGCTCTCGGCATTGTTTGAGGCGGTGACAGCCGCCTGCTTTCGCGCGGAGGGGATCAGCGAGAAGCTGATCGCCGTAAAGATCGTAGACGACGAGACCATCCGCGAGATCAACCGCGAGACGCGCGGCATCGACGCGCGCACGGACGTGCTCTCCTTCCCCTCGGTTCGCTATCCGCCGGGAAAAACCGCGCGCGACTGCCCGAAGCGGCTGCGGCGCGAATTCCTGCCGGCGCGCGGCATGGCGCATCTGGGGGATTGCGCGATCTCCCTGCCCCGCGCGCGCGCGCAGGCGGCGGAGTACGGGCACTCGCTCTCCCGCGAGCTCGGCTATCTCATCGCCCACGCGGCGTTTCATCTCATGGGGTATGATCATATGACGGATGCGGACAAAGCGCGGATGCGCGAAATGGAAAAGCGCGCGATGCGCGAAATCGGGCTATGGAGGGATACGGACATGACGAACGAGCGATTGTACGCGCTGGCGGAGGAGGCGATGGAACGCGCCTATTCGCCCTATTCAAATTTCAAAGTGGGCGCGTGCCTGCTCGCAAGCGACGGGCGGGTATTTCAGGGCTGCAATTTTGAGAACGCGTCCTACGGCGCGACGATCTGCGCGGAGCGGTGCGCGGTGGGAAATGCGATCGTCAATGGCGCGCGCAGGTTTACGAAAATCGCAGTCGCGGGCTCGGCGGCAGTCGCTTGGCCCTGCGGCATCTGCCGGCAGGTGATTCGCGAGTTTGCGGACGCGGACATGCGGGTGATCGTCGGCGAATACGGGAAGGGCTATCAGGTGCGGACGCTGGGCGAACTTTTGCCCGAGGCGTTTGGACCCGACGAGCTCGGAATCGAGGAGTAATATGGCGGAATTCAAATCCGGCTTTGTCGCGATATTGGGGCGGCCGAACGTCGGAAAATCAAGCATGATGAACCATTTTATCGGCGAGAAGGTCGCAATCGTATCGGATCACCCGCAGACCACGCGCTCAAAATTATTGGGCGTGGCGACGCGGGCGGATTGGCAGATCGTATTTGTGGACACGCCGGGCATCCACAAGCCGCGCACGCGTTTGGGCGAGCAGATGATGAAGCGCGTAAACGAGGCAAAAGACGGCGTGGACGCGGTGCTCGCGGTGGTGGACGCGCAGTTCATCGGCGAGGGCGACCGCGCGGTGCTCGCGGACTTGCGGGAGATGAAGTGCCCGAAGTTTCTCGCGGTGAACAAAATCGACATCGTGCGCCCGGACAAACTGATGCCGCAATTGCAGACGCTGAACGACTGCGGCTTTGACGAGATCGTGACCGTATCGGCAAAGCGCGGCGACAACATGGACAAGCTGCTTCAGCTGCTCGCGGACGCGATGCCGGCGGGTCCCAAGTATTTCCCGGACGACATGATGACCGACCAGCCCGAGCGCATCCTCTGCGCGGAGATCATACGCGAGAAGGCGCTGCACCACCTGCGCGAGGAGGTGCCGCACGGCATCGGCGTGGAGATCATGCGCATACAGAAATTGCGCGAGGATTTGACCGAGGTCGTCGCGGACATCTACTGCGAGCGCGCGTCGCACAAGTCCATCGTCATCGGCAACAACGGCGCGATGCTCAAGACGATCGGCACGCAGGCGCGCCACGACATCGAGGCGCTGCTGGGCACGAAGGTGGCGCTCAAATTGTGGGTGAAGGTGCGCGAAGGCTGGCGCGACCGGACGTCCGATCTCAAGACGCTGGGCTATTTGGACGACTGAGATGGCATACGTCACGCCGGGTATCGTGCTGCGCCACGCGAACTTTGGCGATTACGACCGCATGGTCACGCTGCTCACGCCCGAGCGCGGGCGGCTCGAGGTCGCGGCGCGCGGGTGCAGGCGGCTGAAATCGCCGCTGGTGAACGCGGCGGAGCTATTCACATCGGGCGAGTATACGATCCACGAGAGAAACGGGCGCGGTTCGATCCAGCAATGCCAGATCTCCGACAGCTTCTTCCCCCTGCGCACGGATTACGAGCGGCTGGTGCACGGCATCTACTGGCTCAAATTGCTCAACGCGCTGGTCGTGCCCGGCGCGCCTGCGGAGCAGGTGTTCCACATGACGCTGCGCGCGCTCGCGCACCTGAGCTATTCCGAATTGCCCGCCGCGCTTTTGACCATGGGATTTGAGATGCACCTGATGGCGATCGAGGGGTTTTTGCCGCGCGTGGACGCGTGCGTGGTCTGCCAAGCGGCGCTTGAGGGCGAGGCGCGGTTTGACGCGCGCCGCGGCGGCGCGGTGTGCGTGGGTTGCGAGCGGCACGCGCCGCCCATCTCCTACGGCGCGCGCAGGATCATCTACCGGCTGCCGCAGACGCCGTTTGAGGCGGTTGCGAAGCTCGTCGATCATCCCGATTGGCGCGAGGCGGCACAGTTGTTTCGGGCGTACATCTCCCAGCGGGTGAGCGTGAAGGCGAAGCATCTGCCTGCGCTTTCGACAGGCGACGAATAACGATATAGTCGCGACACGCGCCTTGTCAATTGCCAGGCATTGTGATATCATGATAGTAGAAGCTCGGCGGAGGACAGGCGGGCGTTTTTGTGCGCGATCGGCGCGGAACATCCCCACGAGCACGACACCGGAGGAACGGAAATGGCGGAAAAAAACGGCAGCATTGCGATGAATTCCAACACGCTTGATCTGCGGATGAGCGATCCGCGCATGGAGGAACTGCTCCACGATTACGCGCAGATTCGGCATGTGTACGCGGCGGGCATCCGCGAGATCACCTCGCGCCTCGAGGTGCTCGAGAGCGAGTTTCAATACGGCAACAAGCACAACCCCATCCATCACGTCGAGAGCCGGGTCAAGACGCTGGCGAGCATCGTCAAAAAGCTCGAGTCCTTGAACCTCCCGCTCACGATCACGAACGCGAAAAAGAACCTGCACGACATCGCGGGGGTGCGCATCGTATGCTGCTATGTGGATGATATCTACCGGATCGCGGAGCTTTTGCTCATGCAGGACGATGTCTCCGTCGTCTCGCGCAAGGATTACATCAAAGAGCCCAAGGAGAACGGCTATCGCAGCCTGCATATGGTGGTCGATATCCCGGTCTACCTCTCACAGGGCAAGGTGTTTATCCCCGTGGAGATCCAGATTCGCACCGTTGCGATGGACTTCTGGGCGGCGCTCGAGCACGGCATCCGCTACAAATCGCCCTCCGAAGTGCCCTCGTTCATCAATGACGAGCTGCGCGCCTGCGCCGATACCATCGCCGCGACCGACGACCGCATGCTCGAAATCTTTAAGGCGATCCAGATGCTCAACGGCGGCGACCGCTGACGCCGGGGGGCGGGGGGACGAGGAGGAACGCCGAGGGCGCTGCCCTCGGACTCCCGCCAAAGGGACAATGTCCCTTTGGAATCCCAATAACCGCCGCTAACGCGGCGGAGTACAGGTATATAACAAAAGCCGTGATTTAATTCACGGCTTTTGTTGTCCTTTCGTTCCCCGACGCGCAAGCGTCGGAGCACGGGATTTTCAAGGGCGCCAGCCCTTGAACGGGGCTCGGGGCAGCGCCCCGACGTTTCTCCTCGCCCCCCGTTCCCCGACGCGTAAGCGTCGGAGCATGGGAAACACCGTCATCCGAGCTGGACGCGGGGTTTAATGTTACCAGGCGTAGCTGCCGTCCTCAAACAGGCAAAACGGATGCCCATCGGGGTCGAAGAACACCACGACGCCCGCGAGGAACTGAACCGGCGCCTTTATCGCGCCACAGGCGAGCGCATGCTCCGCTGCGGCGGGAAGATCCTCCACGAGGAAATCCATATGCAGCATCTTCTTCTGCGCGCCCGGCGCTTCGGGCCAAACAGGCGGCGCGTAGTCCTCCTCTGATTGGAACGAGAGCCCCGTCCCGCCCTTTGGGTCGCGCATCAATATCCAGCCATCTTCGACGGCGGTAAACGCCCATCCGAGCAGCTTTCTGTAGAAATCCGCCGTTACCCGCGCGTCTTTGCAATCCACCACGATTGTCCGCAGCTTGATTCGCATGCCCGGTCACCCCACACCCGTTTGATCAATCACCCCAGCGTCCCCCCGTCTCCCTACCACCCGAACCCGGCGCTCTTGTCGAACACGGGCTTGAGCGCGGGATAGAGATCGCCATAGACGGCGTATGCATTGCGGTACGCCGCGCGGTTGGCGGCATCGGGCATCGCCTCAGTCTCGACGGAGAGGATTTGAATCGCCTCGGCGAGGTTCTTCCACAAGCCCGCGCCGACGCCCGCGACCATCACCGCGCCATACGCGCCGCCCTCGCTCGCCGCGGACATGGTGTTGACGGGCAGGTTGAAGATGTCCGCGAGCATCTGCCGCCAGAGCTTCGAGGACGACCCGCCGCCGGAGATATACACGCGCTCGCTCTGCGCGAACGCGCCGATCACATCCGCCACTTGCTTGAGCGAGAAGGTGACGCCCTCCATAACCGCGCGCGTGATGTCCGCGCGCTTCGCGCCGAGGGTCAAGCCGTAGAACGCGGCGCGCGCGTTCGGATCGGGATAGGGACAGCGCTCGCCGGTGAGATAGGGCGCGAACACCACGCCGTTTGAGCCGGGCGCGGATGCCGCGGCATCTCCGTCCATGATCGCATAGACATTCTTGCCCGTCTCGCGCGCGTCGCGCAGCGCGTTTTCGCATAGGTTGTCGCGATACCATTGGTACGCGCCGCCCGCGGTGAGCGTGCAGCCAAAGGTCATGTACGAGCCCGGCTCGTTGGAGCAGAACATTTGCAGCGCGCCCTTCGGGTTGTCGTAGTAGCGATCCAACCCCATGGACACATTGCCCGCCGTGCCGATCACAACGCCGAGCGTGCCGGGCACGACAAGCCCCGAGCCGACCGCCTGGATCACCGCGTCGCCCCCGCCGTAATACACATCCAGCCCCTCAGGCAGCCCCGTGAGCGCAGCGGCGGCAGCTGTCACCTGCCCCGCAAGCTCGGTGGATTCGTGCACCTCGGGGAAGATCGCATGCTCGAGCCCCGCGATGTCGATGAGCGCGCGCGACCAGCGCCGGTTCTTCGTATCAAAAAATCCCGTGCCGGACGCGTCGGACACGTCGATGTCCGCCTTGCCCGTGATTTTGAAGCGTATGTAGTCCTTCGGGCAGACAAAGCGCACCATCTTGCGGAAATTCTCGGGCTCCTCCTCGCGCAGCCAGAGGATTTTGCCGCCGGTGTAGCCGGTCAGCATCTGGTTGTTGGTGTAGGTCAACAATTTTTCAAGCCCGCCCGCCTGCGCGGTGAGCCAATCGCACTGCTTCTGGGTGCGCTGGTCGCACCAGAGCATCGCGGGGCGGATCACCTCGTCGTTCGCGTCGAGCGCGACCAGCCCGTGCATCTGCCCGGAGAAGCTCACGCCGGCGAGGTTCGCAGGGTCCACCTTGGGCATGATCTCGCGCAGGCTCTCGATCACCGCGCGCCACCAGTCGGCGGGGTCCTGCTCCGCCCAGCCGGGGCGCGGCGTGTGCAGGGGGTACGTCTTGATCGCGGAGGCGACCACCCGCCCGTTCTCGTCGGCGATGATGGATTTCGTCCCCGATGTGCCGATATCGATGCCTACCAGATACTTCATCACGATCCCTCTTTCTTCTTCCCG
>JBMNUA010000124.1:0-7524 GCA_050945995.1 Christensenellales bacterium | reverse complement strand
GTCCGAAAGCGCGCGCGTGATGGAAGCGTGCGCGCGTCAGGCGCATATCGACGGCGGCATGAAGCTGCCCGCCTGCGGGGGCGAGCCGCGCGTGCTTTTGATCACCGACAAACTCTGCGCAAGCGGCGATATCACGCTCGACGCGGGGCGGCTCATGCTCGCTGTGTCGGCGTTTGACGATGTACAATCGCTGACGATGGCGGAATTGTGGGCGGTGCCCGAGGCGATGCGCATCTCGGTGTGCAAGGCGTATGCCCGCGCGGCGTCGGCGATTCTGCGCGCGGCGCGGGCGCGCGCCTCCGCCGAGGACTGGGTGTATTCCGGCGGCGGCGACGACGCGCTCGCCGGGCGCGCGCCTGCGTTTTATGAGCGTGCGCTCCAGCTCGCGCTGGAGCTGGAAAAGCCGGAATTGCGCGCGCGCATCGAAAACGTGCTTTCCCGGCAGGACACCTCGCCCGAGGCGTGCGTGCGGCGCACGCATGAGGCGCAGGCGCTCTCCATGCTGCGGGTGGACAACCTGCTCACCATCAAGCGCATGCTCGACGCCGCCGATTGGCAAAAATGCTTCGAGCGCGCCTCGCGCGCGGAGCTGGAACTGCGCGGCGACCCCGCGGGCGTGTATGCGAAGATGACGCGCGAATCTCGCGCGGCGGTGCGCGAGCAGCTCGAGGTGATCGCGTGCACCCTGGGCGTGGGCGAGACGACCGTCGCCCGCTACGCCGTCAACGCGGCGCGCGACAGCGCGCGGGACTTGGGCGCGGGCGATGTGCGCGGCGGCGTGTGCTGGTGGCTGTATACCGACGCGGGGCGCGCGGAGCTGACCAAACGGCTGGGCATGAGGCGGCGGCTGCCGCGCATGCGCCCCGATCCCGGCGGCGTGAAATACGCCGCGTTCTCGGTGATCCTTTCGATCCTGCTCGCGTTTGCGTTCGCCGGCGCGTGCGGCTCGTACTGGTTTGTTTTTTTGACGCTGCCGCCCTCCTGGGGGCTAGCGACCTTCCTGTTGTCGCAGACGATCACCCGCGCGCTCAAGCCGCGCAGGCTCTTGCGCATGGAGTATGAACATTTGCCGGATCATCGGCGCGCGCTCGTCGTGATCCCCGCGCTCATCGCCTCGCCCGCGCGCGCGCATGCGCTGTGCGAGCAGCTCGACACGCTCGGCTGCCTCGATGAGGACGCGAACATCGAATACATGCTGCTCGGCGATTTCAAGGATTCGCCCGACGAATCCGAACCGGGCGATTCGGAAATCCTCGCCGCCGCGCGCGCGGGCATTGCGCGGCTCAACGAGAAGGCGGGGCGCGTCAAATATCATTATTTGCACCGGGCGCGCGAATTTGCCGCGCGCGACAACCTCTACCGCGGGCGGGAGCGCAAGCGCGGCGCGCTTATGGCGCTTTGCCATGCGATCCTCGCGGGCGACGCGGACGCATTTCGCGCCGAGGGCGGCGCGTGCGCGGCGATTGCGGGTCGGTTTCAATATCTGGTGACGCTCGACGCGGACACCAAGCTCATCCCCGGCGCGGCGCGCGACATGGTCGCCACCATCGCGCACCCGCTGAACGCCCCGCATGAAATCGGCAAGCGGCGCGAGGGTTATGCGGTGATGCAGCCCGCGGTGGAGCTCGACCCCGCCGAGTGCCCGAATCTGTTCGTGCGCCTGTTCGCGGGCGAGGGCGGCATGAGCAGCTATTCGGTGATGATTTCAAACCTCTATCAGGATCTCGCGGGCGTGGGCAACTACTGCGGCAAGGGCGTGATCGACATCCGCGCGTTCGCGGGCGCGCTCGAGGGGCAGCTCGACGGCGGCAGGATTTTGAGCCACGATTTGATCGAGGGTTTGATCGCGCGCGCCGGGCATCTCAACGACATCGCGGTGTTCGACGGCTACCCCGAAAGCTATGCAAAATACCTCAAGCGGCTCTCGCGCTGGACGCGCGGGGATTGGCAATTGCTGCCGGAGCTTGCGCGCCGCGGACTGGGCGCGCTCGGCAAATTCCGCATCATCGACAATCTGATCGCAAGCCTCGAGGCGCCGGCTGTCTTTCTCTTGCTCGTGATCTCCCTGTGGCTGGGCGCGCGCGGCGGTTTTTCGATGGGCGTGGTGTTCGCGCTCATCGTGCCTGTGATCTCCCTGATCACGGGCGACCGCCACGCGTTCCGGCGCGGCTGCGTGCGTCTGGCGGCGCTGCCTGCGGAGGCGTATGCGCGCGTCGATGCGATCGCCCGCGCGCTGTATCGCATGTTTGTGTCCAAAAGGAAGCTGCTCGAATGGGTGACGTTCGCCGACCAGACCGCGGACACGCGCGCGCTTGCGATCACCTGCCGCGCGGCGGCGATCCTGCTGCTCCCGGGGCTTTTGCTCGGTCCGTGGCTGCTTCCAACGCTCGCGCTCGGCGCGTTGTTTCTCGTCGCGCCGGGCTGGCTGCGCGAACTCGAGGAGGAGGACGCCGACCCCCGGCAGGCGCTCACGCTCCGGCAGGTCGGGCAGCTCACCGCGCTCTCGCGCGACACTTGGAAGTTCTTCACGCGCTATGTGGGCGCGGCGGAGAACCACCTGCCCCCGGACAATGTGCAGATCGACCCGGATGTCGGCGCGGCGCGCCGCACCTCGCCCACGAACGTGGGGCTATACCTGCTCTCCTGTTTGAGCGCGCGCGAGCTTGGCTTCATCGGCGAGGACGAATTGATCGCGCGGCTGACGGGCACGATGGACAGCTTGGAGCGCATGGAATTGTGGAACGGGCATCTCTACAATTGGTACGACATCGACACGCTGTGCCCGCTGCGCCCGCGCTATGTTTCTTCTGTGGACAGCGGAAACCTCGCGGCGTCGCTGCTGCTCATCGCCTCCGCGCTCGAGGGCGCGCCCATCGCCGCGCGGTTGAAGCGATTCGCGCGCGCCATGGATTTTACGCAGTTGTATGACGCGCAGCGCAAGCTGTTCTACATCGGCGCGGATGTCGAGCACGCGCGCATGAGCGCCTCGCACTATGACCTGCTCGCCTCCGAATCGCGCATCTTAAGCTATGCCGCGATGATGATGGGGCAGGTGGGCGTTGAAAACTGGATGAAGCTCTCGCGCCCCGTCGCCGAAGGCGCGCTCATCTCCTGGAGCGGCACCATGTTTGAATACCTCATGCCCGCCATCTTCATGCGCTCCGCGCCCGGCACGCTCATCGGGCGCACGGAGCGGGCGGCGATTGCCGCGCAGATGGCGTATGCAAAGCCGCGCAACCGCCCGTGGGGCGTGTCCGAATCGGGGTACTACGCCTTCGACATGCACCTGAACTACCAGTACCGCGCCTTCGGCATGCGCGCGATGGCGCTGGGCGGGCTCGTGCCGCAGGAGGTCGTCGCGCCGTATGCCACGGTGCTCGCGCTCGCGGCGCGCCCCGGGGACGCCGCGCGCAACATCGAGCGGATGCTCGCGCTCGGCTGGGCGGGCGAATGCGGGCTGTATGAGGCGGCGGATTACGCGCGCAAATCCCCGCGCATCGTTAAAAGCTGGATGGCGCACCACCAGGGCATGGCGCTGTGCGCGCTGTGCAACGCGCTGGCAGGCGATGTATTGGTGCGGCATTTCATGCGCATCCCGCAGGCGCGCGCACTCGCGCTTTTGTTAAACGAGCGCCCCGCCGCGCGGATTCGACTGGAAAAGACAAAGGACTTGCGCGATCTGCGCCGCCCGCGCCCCGAACCCCGGCGCGCGCGCAACGGCAGGGCGAGCAGGCTCTTCGACACGGCGCTGCTCGGCGGCGCGGGCGCGCATGCCATCGTCGCCGCGCGCGGGGAGATCCACTATGCGCGCGATGATGTGTGGGCGTCGCGCTTCACGGGCGACACCCTGCGCCGAACCGACGGCATCCATACGCTGCTGCGCGACGCGCAGACGGGCGAGACTTGCGCGCTCAATGCGCCCGGCTCGCGCTTCGTCTCCGAAGCGGGGCTTGCGACCTTCCACGCGCGCATGGGCGAGGTGGAGGCGCAGATGCGCATATCGATCTCGCCGGAGGACGGCGCGCTCATCCGCCGCATCCAGCTTTTGAACAGCGGCGCGCGCGCGCGAACGATCGAACTGACGGATTATTTTGAAACCGCGCTCATGCGCGCGGGCGAGATGCGCTCGCACCCCGCATTCTATCAACTGTTTTTGACCTCGGATTTGTCGCATGAGGGCGCGATACTATATCGGCGGCGACCGCGGCGCGAGGGGGAGACGCTCCCCACGCTCGCGCATGTGGCGGCGGGCGTGCCGCGCGTCGCGTGCGAGACGGACTGGATGAAATTCAGAACCCGCGCAGGCGCGATCACCCGCACGCTCGACGGCGCGGGCGGCGAGCCGATCAATCCCTGCAGCGCGATGCGCGCGGAAATCCAAATCGAGCCGGGCGAAACGCGCGAGGTGACCTTCACTATCGGGCTGTGCCCGGAGGAGAACATCGACGCGTTCCTCGAGACGCATGTGTCTACGGAGGCGTCCGAGCATGCGGCGCAGCTTTCGCAGACCCAGGCGCAGGCGCTGATCTCGTTTGCGGGGCTGGACTGCGAAAAGCAGCACCTCATCGACCGCGCCGCCGCGCTTTTGATCGATCCGCGGCTCGTGCCGCGCTCCGGCACGGGTCCTTGCGCGGACGCGCCGGAAGTGCCGGGCGACATGCCGATCCTATGTTTGACGCTCGACAGCGCGGACGCGCTGAGCGTGATGCGCGACGCGGTGCGCATGCACGAATACTGCCGCTCGCTGGGCTTTTCGTTCCACCTCGCGGCGGTCAACGAGTACGGCAACGACTACAACCAGCCCGTGCGCGACGGCATCGAGGAGATGATCGGCGCGGGCTATCTGCGCGATCTGCGCGGCGTGCGCGGCGGCATCAGCGTGTTCGACGCGGAGGCGCTCGAGCCGTCGGCGCGCGATGCGCTCATGCGCGCCTCGAGTATTCTGCTCAACGGCAGGTCCTCGTTCTGGGCGCAATTGCGGCGGTATCTGCTCTCGCTCGAATACGCGCGGCGCGAGGCGTATCTGCCCATGAAGGGCGATGTCTCCGCGCCCGCCTTCGAGGGCTATGGCAGATTGATCGAGGACGGCTACGAAATTTTCGTCTCGCCCGAAAAGCTCACGCCCGCGCCGTGGTCGAATGTGATCGCGTCCGACCGCATGGGCATGCTCGTCTCCGAGCGCGGCGGCGGCTTCATCTGGCATCTCAACAGCCGGCTGCGCCGCGTCACGCCCTTTGACAACGACCCCGCCGAGGAGGGCTGGGGTGCGATGTTCTACCTCGCCGACGAGCGGCGCGGAGAATTCGCGCGGCTGATCCCGGGGCAAGACCCGCTGATCGCCTACACCGCGCGGCACATGCTCTGGGAGACGGCGTTTTCGTCCGCCGCGGGCGAGATTCAGTTTGAAACCGCGATTTTTGCCGATTTGCAGGTGGACGCGCTCCGGTTTTTCATCACTTTGAAAAACACGGGCTCGCAGATGCGCGATGTGTCGGTCACAGGCTTTGTGGACTGGCTGATGGGCGCGGATGCGGCGGACGCGGTGAAAACCCGCATGTGGAACCGCGACGGCGCGCTGTTTGCCGCCGGGGCGATGGACGCAGTCGGCTACCTCGCCTGCGACGGCGATTCGCCCGAGAGCGGGCCTGCGCGCGCGCAGTTTCTGGGGCACGGCGGCGTGATGCGCCCGGATGCCCTCATGGAAAAGCGCGAGGGCGGCGGCGGCAGCGCGCTCAAGGTGCACATCCGGCTCATGCCCGGCGAGGAGAAGCAGGTATGCTTCGTGTTGGGCTGCGAGCGCGATGTGGAAGCGGCGTACTCCATCGCCCGCAAGGTCGCGCTGGAGCGCGGCGGGCGGCGCGCGCGCGATGCGGCGCGGGCGGAGTGGCAGCAGCGCCGGCAGACGTTCTCCATCGAGACCGGCGATTACGCGCTCGATCAGCTTGCGAACGGGTTTCTAGTCAAGCAGGTGCTCGACGCGCGGATTCGCGCGCGCGCGGGCATGTATCAGGCGGGCGGCGCGTTTGGCTTCCGCGACCAGTTGCAGGATATGCTGGCGATGCTGCCGTATGATCCGGAGCGCGTGCGCGCGCACATCCTCGCCTCGGCGGAGAAGCAGTTCACCGACGGCGATGTGATGCATTGGTGGCACGCGCCCTCGATGGGCGTGCGCACCCGAATCTCGGACGATCTGCTGTTTTTGCCGTATGTGTGCGCGAAGTATGTGACGGAGACGGGTGACCGCAAAATCCTCGAGTGCGAGGTCGGGTTTTTGGAAAATGTGGAGATCCCCGCGGGCGCGGAGGATTGGTACGGCGTGGCGCGCGCGTCGGGGGAGACGGCGACGCTTCATGAGCATTGCCTGCGCGCGTTCCGCCGCGCATTCCGCTGCGGCGAGCACGGGCTACTTTTGATGGGCTCGGGCGACTGGAACGACGGCATGAACCGCGTGGGCGCGGAGGGCAAGGGGGAGAGCGTGTGGCTCTCCATCTTCGCGGCGGTGTGCGCGCGGGATTATGCGAAGCTGCTTCATGAATGCGAGGAAAAGCGCATGCTTCTGGATACGGCGGATGCGCTTTTGCACGCGGTGGAGGAAACCGCGTGGGATGGGGATTGGTATCTGCGCGCGTTCTCGGACGCGGGCGACCGCGTCGGCGGCAGCGGGCGCGAGGAGTGCCGGATCGATTTGATTTCGCAGGCGTGGTCGGCGCTCGCGGGGTTGGACGCCGGGCGCGTGGATCGCGCGCTGAACGCCGCGCGGGATCAGCTGTTCGACCGCGAAATGGGCGTGATCCGCCTGCTCGCCCCGCCGTTTACGGGAAAGGAGTTCGATCCGGGGTATATCGCCTCGTATCCCCCCGGTGTGCGCGAAAATGGCGGGCAGTATACGCACGCGGCGTGCTGGTATCTGATGGCGCATGCGCATCGGGGCGACGCGGCGCGCGCGCGGGAAGCGCTCGACGCGCTCACGCCGCTCAACCATGCGCGCGACCGCGCGATGAGCGACCGCTATCGCGTGGAACCCTATGTGCTCGCGGCGGATATCTATGGCGTTGCGCCGCACCTTGGGCGCGGCGGATGGACGTGGTATACGGGCTCGGCGAGCTGGTTTTTGTACGCGCTGCGCGCGCTTGCGGGGTATGAACGGATGGGCAGCCGCGTGCGGATGCGCGCGCTTCGCGGCATGTGGGAGAAGGTGACGGTGAAGTTGATGTTCGGAGATACGGAATATACGCTGATTTCGGATGCGAATGCGGCGCATGCGACGCTCGATGGCGCGCCGATTGCGGATGATTTCATTGAGATGATCGATGATGGAAAACCCCATACCTGCGTGTTCCCGCAGCGGGGTTGATGTGCAATTTTATTATTCCTCGCCCCGTCGCACTTTCAACTATCTTCATTTTTCCCCATCCCGCCGCGAAGCGGCGGAGCAAGGGATTTTCAAGGGCGCTAGCCCTTGAACAGGAGCGCGAGGGTAGCGCCCTCGCCGTCCTTCCCGCCTCCTTCACCCTCGTCCCCGCC
>JBMNUA010000123.1:0-7599 GCA_050945995.1 Christensenellales bacterium | reverse complement strand
AGGGCGCTCTAAAAAAGAGGGGTTTCCAGGATGAAGTCCCTGGTTGGCCGCGCCGTGAGGCGCTTCCGATATCGGCGGCGGAGGGGTGTCTGCCGTCGATGGCTGTATGATACCGAAACTTTGTGTCGGCAGGTGGAACTCCCGGTGTACATGATGTTATTTCTTGTGTGAAATATGATAAATCTTGCATCCCGCGCATGCGACTTGCGCAAACAAAGAATTAGGCTTATAATAGTTGGCGATGTACAAGCTGGAGGCGTAGGATGAACGATTTTTACTTTGATTTGTTCGACCGCGACCCGGGTCGCGAGGGCACGGGCGCGATCAAATGGGACGCGCGCGAGGCGGTGTTCGGTCGCGCGGACATCGTGCCGCTGTGGGTCGCGGACATGGATTTCCCGACCGCCCCGGCGATCACCGACGCGCTGATCGCGCGCGCGTCGCACCCGACCTACGGCTACACCGCGCACCCGGAGTCCGAGCGCATCGCGCAGGTCAATTGGTTCAAGCGCCGCCACCATGTCGCGCTCGATCCGGATTGGATCCTGTATAGCCCGGGCGTGGTCGATTCGATGGTCTTCGCGCTGCGCGCGCTGACAGAGCCGTGCGACCGCGTGCTCGTGCAGCCGCCGGTTTATGGCCCGTTTTTCTCGACCGTCCGCAACACCGGTCGCACGCTGCGCCATAACCCGCTTATCGAAACGGCGGACGGCTATCGCATGGATTTTGAGGATATGCGCCGCGCGCTCAGGGACGATGGCGTGCGCATCATGCTTTTGTGCAACCCGCATAACCCGGTGGGTCGCGTGTGGACGGCGGATGAGATCGCCAAAGTCTGCGCGCTCGCGGACGAATACGGCGCGACGATTGTTGTCGATGAGATCCACGCGGATTTCGCGCTTCGCAGCGCGACCATGACGCATTTTATCGAGCACGCCGATCCCGATCGGCTCGTTGTCCTTACTTCTGCAACAAAAACCTTTAATTTGGCGGGGCTTCGCCAGTCCTCGGCGATCATCCCGAATGATCAGTTGCGCCAAAAAATCGCGGAGCAGCTGGAGTTCGCCTGCGCCGGCAGCCCGAATATCTTCGGCGCGCTCGCGCAAAAAACGGCGTATGAAGCCGGCGGCGAATGGCTCGATCACCTGATCGACTACCTCAGCGATAGCCGCGACTACGCCGAGCGCACGATCGCCGAAACCCTGCCGGAGATCAAATGCCACCACCTGGAGGGCACCTACCTCATGTGGCTGGATTTCCGCGCGCTCAACATGAACCAGGCGTCGCTCAAGCGCTTTTTGTACGACGAGGCGCGCGCGGGTCTGCAGGACGGCGCGTTCTTCGGGGAGCAGGGCAACGGCTTCATGCGCTTGAACATCGGCACCCAGAGAAAGAATATCGCCCAGGCGCTCGAATCGATCCGCGCCGCCATCGACAAACGGGGGAAACATGCGTAAAAGAAAGACCCAGATCGTATTTGATATCGAGACCGACGGCACGCGCGAAAGCCGCATCTGCCAGCTCTCCTATCTCATTGTCTCGCGCTGGCGCGTGCGCGGTAAGAATATGTATTTCAAGCTCGATTATATGAACTACCACGCGCAGAAGGTTCATGGTCTGAGCATCTATAAATTGCGCCGGCTCTCCGGCGGCGATATCTTCGCCTACCGCGCCGACGAGGTCTACCGCGATTTCGCGAACGCGGAATTGTGGGTCGGTCACGATGTGCAGGGCGATGTGCGCTTCATCACCCAGGAGTTTCGCCGGCTCGGCATGAAATTGCCGCCGGTCAAAACCTTTTGCACGCTCAAGCGCTATACCCGCGAGGTGGGCATCCCGCTCAAGCAAAACCCCTCCAAACTCAAGCCGCCGCGGCTCGAGGAATTGATGCGCCACTTCGGCATCACCCCCGAATTCGTCGTCAAAAAGTGCAAAAAATGGTTCGGCGGCGGCGACCGCGCCCACGACGCGCGCTACGATGCCGCGGCGACCTACCTGTGCATGCTCGTCGGCGAGAATAAGGGCTGATATTTCACGCCGGCATCATTTCATAATATTTTCGCCTTGTTATTTACACGTTGCACATATTGTGCTATAATGACAAAGGCTTGATCCGCCGCGGATGCGCCGCGCCCGCGCGCGGGACGGGGGATCGCCCGATCGAACCATATACGCGAATCGCGGGGCAGCCGCGAAAAGTCATGGCTTACGCATGAACGCAGTTCATGTGGAAGCCTGCGTGCAAGGTCGTCGCGCTTGACTTTTTGCTGCCCCTCATATATAATGCCATTGTCCGGACGGAAATGGCACTGTCGCGGGAGCCGCGGCAGTGTCCTTTGTTATCCGGAATCATTCATATGTTCGTATATGTTTATGAATCGATGGCGGGTTCCGCATCTCCCCTGTCGATCGTTTTTCTTATTCCGGGACGATTGCGGCGCATGTGCTCTGCGCTGCGATTGTTTTGCGCGGGCGGCGCGGGCGGGCGCGGCGGTTGATCCCCTGCCATTTTGATGAAAAAATAATTGAAGTCCGAACGGAGGTTTCATATAATGAATTCGGAGCGTATGCGTATTCTCACCTTGACAGACAAGGTGAACCTGGAGAAGGAGTTGCAGGAGCTCCACGTCGCGAAACAGCGCGTCGCGGAGGAGATCAAAATCGCGCGCAGCCACGGCGATTTGAGCGAGAACGCCGAGTATACCGAGGCGAAGAACTACGAGGCGCGCGTGTACGGACGGCTCGCCGAGGTGGAGATGCTGCTCAAAACCGCGCATTTCGTGGACGACAGCTCGCTTACCACGGACGAGGTGAGCGTCGGCTCGGTCGTGCGCGTGTACGACATGGAGTACGGCGATGAGGATACTTACACCATCGTCGGGTTTACGGAATCCAACCCCGCCAAACTCTTTGTCTCCGCCGAGTCGCCGATTGGAAAAGCGCTGATCGGCGCGCGCGTGGGCGATGTGAAGGAAGCGCAGACGCCGGGCGGCGTCATCCGGCTGAAGGTGCTTGAAATCAGCCTTCGATGACGACCGCGCGGCACGATGAGGACGGGAGGTACGACCATGACCGATGAAAGCATGCAGGGCCATCTGCCGGGGGCGGATGAGACCCAAGCGGATCTGTCCGAACAGAACCGCATACGCCTTGAGAAGCTTCGCGCGCTCGAGGACGCGGGCACGAGCCCGTATTTGATCACCACCTATGACCGCACGCATTTCTCCAAAGAGATTATTGATGCGTTCGACGCGCTCGAGGGCAAAGAGGTCTCGGTCGCGGGGCGCGTGATGTCGCGCCGGATCATGGGCAAAGCGAGCTTTTGCCACATTTCCGACCGCGACGGGCGCGTGCAGCTCTACATCAAGCGCGACGAGATCGGCGCGGACGCGTATGCGGCGTTCAAGGATTATGACATTGGCGATATCATCGGCGCGACGGGCACGGTGTTCAAAACGCGCACGGGCGAAATTTCGGTGCAGGTGCGCGCGCTCACGCTATTGACCAAATCGCTTCACCCGCTGCCCGAAAAATTCCACGGCTTGCAGGACACCGACATCCGCTATCGCAGGCGCTATCTCGATCTGATCGTCAATCAGGACGTGCGCGAGACCTTCGTCAAGCGCTCGCAGATCCTCCGCGAGGTGCGCAAGTTTCTCGACGCACGCGGATATCTCGAGGTCGATACGCCCGTTCTCGACACGCTCGAGACCGGCGCCGCCGCGCGCCCGTTTCGCACGCACCACAACACGCTGGACATCGATATGTACCTGCGCATCGAGATGGAGCTTCACCTAAAGCGGCTGATCGTCGGTGGGCTGGAGCGCGTATATGAGGTAGGCCGCATTTTCCGCAACGAGGGGATGAGCCCGCGCCACAACCCGGAGTTTACCATGGTCGAGCTGTATCAGGCGTACACCGACTACATCGGCATGATGGATTTGATCGAAGAGATGTTCGCGACCATCGCCCAAAACGTGCTCGGGACGACGGATGTGCCCTATCAGGGCAACACCGTGCGCCTCGGCGAGCCCTGGGCGCGCATGACGATGCGCGAGGCAGTGCGAAAGTATTCGGGCGTCGATACCGATGCCTGGGCGACGGACGAAGAGGCGCGCGCGGCGGTCAAGGCGATGGGCTTTGAACCCGAGGCGAACTTCGCGAAGGGCGACTGCTTGAACCTCCTGTTTGAGGAGACGGCGGAGGCGCACCTCGTGCAGCCCACATTCATCTATGAGTACCCGATCGAGATTTCGCCGCTCGCCAAGCGCAAGCCGGACGACCCCATGTTCACGGAGCGCTTTGAATTTTTCATCTGCGGCGTGGAGTACGGCAATGCCTTCTCCGAGCTCAACGACCCGATCGACCAGCGCCAGCGGTTTGAACGGCAGGTCGCCGCGCGCCGCGCGCAGGGTGCGAACGCGCAGGTGGACGACGATTTTGTGCTCGCGCTTGAGTACGGTCTGCCGCCCACGGGCGGGCTCGGCTTCGGGTTCGACCGGCTCGTGATGCTGTTGACCGACTCGTCCACGATCCGCGATGTCTTGCTCTTCCCCACGATGAAGCCTCTCTAATATGCTGGGGAGCACGCCCCTCCCCATTCCGGGAGGGGCGTCAGACTGTCGATGAAATCGGCAGTCTGTCAGCCGCTTAAAAATCCGCAAGGCAAGGAAGGGCGGCGTGCTGATGCGGGAGCTTACACAGAGGTAAGTGACCAAATCGGCAGGTTGCCCTGACGCAGCAAACAAAAATTCCCGCTTGTTTTTCCCGTGAAGGAATTTTTGCGTTTTCGGGGTTTTTGGGCGGCTTGAGCGCCCCTCCTCATTCCGGGAGGGGCGTATCGTTCAACTTACGGAGGTCTTCGCATGCACCTGACGTATAAGCACACCAAGCGCGCATCCTACATCGGATACATCACCCAGGCGATTGTCAATAACCTCCTGCCCCTGTTGTTTGTCACCTTCCACACCTCCTACGCCATATCGCTAGAGAAGATCGGGCTGCTCGTCTCGATCAACTTCGGCGTGCAGATTTTCGTCGATCTCCTCGCCGTTCGCTACATCGACCGCATCGGCTACCGCGCCGGCGCGGTGGCGGCGCATATGTTCGCGGCGGTCGGGCTCATCTGTCTGGGGATATTGCCGGAATGGATGGCGGATAAGTACGCGGCGCTCGTCATCTGCGTGTCGCTCACCGCCGTGGGCGGCGGGCTGACCGAGGTATTGATCAGCCCCATCATCGAATCGCTCCCCGGCGACGAGAAGGCGAGCGCCATGAGCCTGCTCCACTCGTTTTATTGCTGGGGGCACATGGCGGTCGTCATCCTCTCCACCGCCTATTTCACGCTCGCGGGGATCGCGAACTGGCGCTATCTGCCGATTATCTGGGCGATCGTCCCGGCGTTTAATACCTTTTTGTTTGCGAAGGTGCCCTTGCGCGTGCTCGTGGAGGAATCCGCGCGCATGCCCGTGCGCAAGCTGTTTTCCAGCGGCATGTTTTGGCTGTTTCTCGCGCTGATGGTCTGCGCGGGCGCGTCCGAGCAGGCGATGAGCCAATGGTCGAGCCTGTTTGCCGAGCGCGGGCTGCAGGTGTCCAAAACCATGGGCGATCTGCTCGGGCCGTGCATGTTCGCAGCGATGATGGGGCTCTCGCGGCTGTTTTACGGCATATTCGGCGCGCGGCTGAATGTGAAACACGGGCTTGTCGCAAGCGCCGCGCTGTGCGTCGCAAGCTATATCCTCGCTGTGACCGCGCCGTGGGCGCTGTTGTCGCTCGCCGGCTGCGCGCTGTGCGGGTTCTCCGTGGGGCTGATGTGGCCGGGCACGTTCTCGCTCGCCGCGCGCGATTTTTCGACCGGCGGCACGGCGATGTTCGCGCTGCTCGCGCTGGCGGGCGACGTGGGCTGCTCTCTGGGACCCGGCGTCGTCGGCGCGGTCTCCGGGTGGATGGAGCGGCTGCACGCCGCGCCGGAGGCGCTGAAGATAGGCATCGCGGTTGCGATTGTGTTCCCGATACTGATGCTCCTTGGGGTCTGGACGCTTGGAAGGATGGAGAGAAGACATGGTACGAGATAGGGAATTTTACAAGACGATCTTCCGGATCGCCTTGCCCTCGGCGCTGCAAGCGCTGATCACCTTCTTCGTGGTGCTCGCCGACGACA
The DNA here is from genome assembly GCA_050945995.1 of Christensenellales bacterium. GTDB lineage: Bacteria > Bacillota > Clostridia > Christensenellales > Aristaeellaceae > RUG11247. Next base: position 1,439 of record JBMNUA010000123.1, on the reverse strand, counting down.
TGATGGTCGCCGCGCTGCCCACCGGCGAGATTCCGCAGGCGGCGGTCTCGCAGATCAACGCGATCACCGCGCTGTTTACCGCGACGATTCTGGGGTTCGCGAGCGGCTCGTCGGTGCTCATCGCACAATACTGGGGCAAGCGCGACACCGAGCGGATCAAGCGCGTGTTCTCGATTGTGACGCTGCTCGGCGTCGCCATCTCGATCCTATTTTTCTTGGTTGCGAGGCTCGCGCCGGACTGGGTCGCGTCGATCGTGGTCAGCTCCGACAAGCCCGAGGTCGTGCGCCTCGCCAAAGAGTACCTCGTGATCGCATGCTTCTCCTACATCCCGTTTGCGATCAGCTATTCGCTCATCGGGATGCTGCGCGCGGTCGAGGTCGTGCGCGTGACATTGTACACGAGCATCGCCGCGCTCATCGTCAATGTTTCGCTCAACTACGTCCTCATCTTCGGGCACTTCGGCTTTCCGGCGATGGGCGTTGCGGGCGCGGCGCTCGCCACGGTGATCTCGCGCGTGGTCGAGATGCTGATCGTTCTCTGGTACGCGTTTTACAAGCAGAAGGTACTCGACTTAAAGCCGCGCGATCTGCTCCGGTTCGACGGTGTGCTCGTGCGCGATTACATACGCTACGGCGTACCCGTCGGGCTGACCGACGCCCAATGGGCGCTCATCGGGATGTTCAAAGCGATGATCATCGGAAAGCTTGCCACCGAGTTCATCTCCGCCAATAGCATCACCACCGCCATGATGAATTTGGGCACCATGTTCACCTTCGCGCTTGCGGGCGGCGCGAGCGTGGTGGTGGGCAAGGTCGTAGGCGCGGGCGATTATACCAAGGCGCGCGCGTATTCCAACACCATACAAATCATGTTCGCGATCATCGGCGTGTTCATGGCGGCGGTCGTGTTCCTGCTCGCCAAGCCCTTCGTTTCGCTCTACGGCTCCGCCGCCGAGAGCCCCGCCGTGCGCGAGCTCGCCGTCACCATGATCTATATCGGCGCGGTCACGCTCATTGGCACAAGCTATCACGCGAGCTGCTTTGTCGGCATCAACCGCGGCGCGGGCGACAGCCGGTTCGTCGCGCTTGTGGATATGATCTGCGGCTGGTTCATCGTGCTGCCGGCGACCTTCCTCGCCGCCATCGTGTTCCGCGCGCCGTTGCCCGTGGTGTTTCTTATGACGCGCATCGACCAGTGCTTTAAGTGGATCATCGCGTTTTTCCGGCTGCGCGGCGACAAGTGGATTCGCAATGTGACGCGCGGGTGACGGGGGGACGGTGACGGAGAACGTCGGGGCGCTGCCCCGAACCCCGTTCAAGGGCTAGCGCCCTTGAAAATCCCTTGCTCCGCCGCTTCGCGGCGGGATGGGGAAAAATGAAGATAGTTGAAAGTGCGACGGGGCGAGGAATAATAAAATTGCACATCAACCCCGCTGCGG
>JBMNUA010000122.1:0-7605 GCA_050945995.1 Christensenellales bacterium | reverse complement strand
CGCGCGCGATGCGCCCGTCACCATGTTTTTAAGAAATTCGATGTGCCCGGGCGCATCGATGATGATATAACGGCGCTTCTTCGTCTGAAAAAAGCAGCGGGCGGTGTCGATGGTGATGCCCTGCGCCTGCTCGTTTTTCAACGCGTCCAGCAAAAACGCGTACTCAAACGGCTTGGAATTGCGCCGGCACATCTCGCGGATTGCCTCGAGTTTGCCCTCGGGCAAGGCGTGTGTGTCCGCCATGAGCCTGCCGATCACGGTGGATTTTCCGTGATCGACGTGCCCGACGGTGACAAGGTTCATGACATCGTCCATGGGAACATCCTTTCGGTTTCGGGTTGAAACGAAGATTACATATAGCCGTCGCGCCGCAGCGTCTCCAGTCCGCCGCCGTCCTCCTTGTCCTGCGCGCGCCCGCTGCGCTCGGCGATGTTGGAAAGCGCGCCCGTGCGCAGCTCCTCGATGATCTCGCGCGGGTTGCGCGCCTCGGAGCGGATCGGTCCGGTACAGGGCGCGCAGCCCAGCGAGCGGTAGCGCAGATTGTCCCCTTGGTTGTAGTAGAGCGATACCGTGGGGATGCGCTCGCGCTCGATGTACTCCCAGATGTTGAGCTCCGTCCAGTCCAGCAGCGGATGGATGCGCACATGCGTACCAGGCGCGAAATCGGTCTTGAACTGATTCCAAAACTCGGGCGGCTGATCGTCCAAATCCCAGTCGTTGTTGCGGTCGCGCGGGGAGAAGTAGCGCTCCTTCGAGCGCGAACCTTCTTCGTCCGCGCGCGCGCCGACGATCACCCCGGTGTACGCGTCGCGGTTACTGTCAAGCTCGTATGCACCGGTTTCGAGGTTCAGCCGATAGCGCGGCCATGTGCCGTCGAGCGTGTGGGTGAGCGCGAGCGTTTTCAGCGCGCGGCAACAGTCCACGCGCCCGAGCGCGCCGTCCGGATATGTATTTTTGGAATCGAGTGCGGCGCGGTTTTCGCCGTAGATCATGTAGAGCCGGTACTGCATGGCGAGCTTGTCGCGGTACTCGATCATCTCTGGTATTTTGAAGTGGGTGTCGATGTGAACCAGCGGGAACGGCACATGCCCAAAGAACGCCTTGCGCGCGAGCCATAACAGCACGGTGGAGTCCTTGCCAATCGACCAGAGCATACACATGTTGGAAAACGCGGCGTAGGCCTCGCGCAGGATATGTACGCTTCTGTGTTCGAGTTTGTCAAGATGATCCATCAAACAGCCTCCATATGTGAATTTACATATCATTCTACGTCATGAATATGACCGCGGCATGACAGATATATTAAAAATATGTTTCGGTTTCCGCTGAGCGCCTGTTTGCGGTATAGAAAAGCCCCGACGCCGTCGCGCCGGGGCATGTGGCGGGTCAGCCGGACGCGCGCGCCTGCGCGGGCGCAAGCGCTGCGTCGAGCACGGTTTTCAACTTTTGCTTGTCCAAAACGCCTTCGTGCAGCTTCTCGCCGTCCACAAAATAGGTGGGCACGAGCCAGTAATCGTACTGCGCAGCGCGCTCCGCTTCCACGCTCTCCTCGATCATCTCGATCTCGATCTTCGCATATTCGGGGTTCTCGCTCCGCAGCTCCTCGAGATATTGAAACCCCTTTTTGCAAAACGGGCAATTCTTCAAATAAAACAATTCTACCTTTTTCATACGATCCGCTCCTTTCCTTCTACCAGCGATTTTTGTGAATCAAAGACTCGTCCCACCGCGCGGGTCGCGCCCGCTCCGTCGCGGGGTAACCCACGGCGATCAGATTAAACGGTGCGATATCTTCCGGTATGCTGAGCACGTCCCGCACATCCGCCATGCGCTCCTCGCGCGGCGCGACGCCCATCCAGCATGTGCCGAGCCCCGTCTCCTTCGCCGCGATTAGTATGTTCATGGTCGCCGCCGCGCAGTCCTGCTGATAGTAGCCGGCAATCTCGCCCTCCACGGCGCAAACGCAGATGCACAGGGGCGCTTGCCGCAGCATCGCCGCGTAGGGATGGCGCTCCGCCAGCGCGTCGAGCGTCGCTCTTTCGTCGATCACAATAAACCGCCAGGGTCGCCCGTCCCGCGCGGAGGGCGCGTGCATCGCGCATTCAAGCAGCGTCCGAACGTCCTCCTGCGAAACAGGCTTGTCCGTAAAACTGCGGATGGAACGCCGATCCAAGATGCTCTTAAGCATGCCGTCACTTCCTTATACCCATATGTTTCCCGATGATACCACAAGCGCGCGCAAGCCGTCAATTTCTGTTGACCGCGCGCATTTGAAATGATATGATGTTTTGCACATGGAGGCGATTTTGTGGCACTCATATTGTGTTTATTGGTGGTCATTTTTTCGTTCCAATCGCTGTTTTGCAGGCTGTACACATCCGCGCGCGGCGGGCGCGGGGCGATCCAGTTCGCGGTGGGCTACGCCGCGATCGTGGGCGTATCGACGCTCGCGTGGAATGGCTTTGTGTATCGCCCCTCGGGCGCGACACTCCTGCTCGGGCTCATCAACGCCGTTATGATCTTGCTATTTAATCTCTCGATGGTGCGCGCGGGCAACCTCGGCTCGTATGCATTTATGATGGTCTGCATGCTCTCGGGCGGCATCCTGCTGCCCATGGCGTATGATATGTTCTACGGGCGGCTCGATGCGATGGCGATCTTCGGGGTGATCATCATGCTCGCGGCGTTCATCATCATGAACCTCGGCGGCATCCGCGGGGAAAAGAGCGGGAAATATCTCGCGTGGTGCGCGCTCTTGTTTGTGGTCAACGGTTTTTACGCGATATTGATGCACCTGCAGCAAACGATTATGGCGGGCGCGCAGCGCGAGGAGATGATCATCACCACCTTCCTCGGCATGGCGATCGCCACCTCGGCGTTCGAGCTTGCGGTGCGAAAGAATACATTCCTCGAAGGCTTTCGCATGAGCGGACGGGCGTTCACCTTCTTTTTGCTCAGCTCGATCAGCGCGACCGTCGCGGTCAATCTGCTGCTTTATGCGATCGGCCGCATGAACCTGACCGCGCTCAACGCGGTCAACAACGGCGGCGTGCTCGCGCTGTCTGCGGTCTACGCGTTCGTGCTGTTCAAGGAGAAGCCGACGCCGCCCATGGTCGTCGGGCTCATGCTCGCCTGCGCGAGCATCGTGATGTTGAGCTTATGACGCGCATCGCCATCGTTGAGGACGACCGCTTTCAGGCGGATCGATTGGCGCGCATGGTCGCGCGCTGGGATGCGCGGGCGCGGGTGTCGCAGTTTGAAAACGCGGAGGCGCTGCTCTTTGCGTCGGAGGAATTCGACATCCTGATCTTAGACATCCAGATGCCGGGCATGGACGGCATGGCGCTTGCGAAGCTGCTGCGCGGTCGCGGCGTGCGCGCGCAGATGATCTTCGCGACGGCGGTTTGCGATTTTCTCGCCGACGGTTACGATGTGGACGCGGTCAACTACCTCGTCAAGCCCATCGAGGAAGCGCAGCTTCTACGCGCGCTCGACCGCGCAAAGGCGCGCACGGTGCGCGCGCGGCGCACCGTTGTTTTGGGCGGCGTGCGCTATTATGCGGATGAAATCATCTCCTGCGAGGCGCACGGGCACGATGTTTTGATCCGCACCGCTGCGGGCACGCACACCGCGCGCAGCACCATGCGCGCACTGGAGGAAGCGCTCGGCGCGGGCTTTTTCCGCTGCCAGCGCTCGTTCATCGCAGGGCTCTCGCATGTGCGCCGGGTGACGCGCGCCGCGCTCGAAATGGACGACGGAACGGAAATACCCCTCGGTCGCGCGCACTACGACGCGGCGATGCGCGCCTTCATCGACCACAATTGGAGCCAATCATGCGATACCTAGCCATCCCCGCCGCGCTCGCGGTGTTGATCGCAGCATATATCACGATCAAGCGCGCGATCAGCCGCATGCTCGATCAGAAGATCGCCGCCTACCAAAACGACCTGATCGAAAAGCAGGTCGCCGAGGTCGAGCATATGTACCGCCAGATGCGCGCTTGGCGGCACGATTTCCACAACCACATACAGACCATGAAGGCGATGCGCGCGGACGGATTGGACGCGCCGCTCGACTCGTATTTGGATCGATTGGAGGACGATCTGCGCACCGTCGATACGCTGGTTCGCACGGGCAATGTGATGGTGGACGCCATCCTCAACAGCAAGCTCTCGCTCGCGCAGGGGCGCGAGATCAAAGTTACCGTAAAAGCGGGCGTGCCGGCGAGCATCCCCGTGCGCGCGGTCGAATTGTGCGTGATCCTCGGCAACCTCTTAGACAACGCCATGGAGGCATGCGCGCGCCAACCGGCGGGCGAGGCGCGCTTCATCCGCGTGTTCATCGGCGCGCGCAAGGAGCGGCTGTACATCTCGATCACGAACACCGCGTTGGGCGTGCCCGAAACGCGCGACGGTCGCTACCGTTCGGCGAAGGGCGAAAACCACGGTTTCGGGCTCATGCGCGTCGATAAACTCGTCGATCGCTGCGGCGGCTACCTGCACCGCGCGGCGGAAGAAGGCGCGTTTACCACCGAGGTTTTGCTATAATCTCGCGCAATCCTTGACTTTTTTTGCGCTTGGGCATATAATAGGTATATAGGCAATCGGCGGGGGATCGTGCCCGCGCGGAAGCGATGGATCAGGCGGAACACAGTTGCGGCGTATATGCGCATGCAAATCCCTGGTTCGCATTCGCCGGTCGGAACGCCCCGTTACAGGCACAAGTCATATTTGAGGATCATCACGGCCGCGCCTCCCAACGGAGCGCGGCGTTTTCATTAAGGAGGACGCGCCATGAAGTCCATGCAGGTGTACAATACGCTCACCCATAAAAAAGAACCGCTCGTACCCGTCCGCTCCGGCGAGGTGGGCATCTACGCCTGCGGTCCGACGGTTTACAATTACATCCACATCGGAAACGCGCGCCCGCTCGTGGTGTTTGATACGCTGCGCCGCTTCCTCATCCACCTGGGATACCGGGTCAACTATGTGCAAAACATCACCGACATCGACGATAAAATGATCAACCGCGCGCGCGAGGAGCACACAACCGTCGATGCGATCGCGGAGCAATACCTCGCGGAATTTCTAAAGGATTCCGATGCGCTGGGCGTGCGCCGCGCCGATGTCAGCCCGCGCGCGACCAAGCATGTGGGCGAGATCATCGCGCTGATCAAGCGCTTGGAGGCAAAAGAGCTCGCCTACGTCGCCGGCGATGGAGACGTGTATTTCGACACGCAGCGCTACCGCGCGCATTATGGCAAGCTCATTCAGCAGGATTTGGACGATCTCGAGTCCGGCGCGCGCGTCGAGGTGGACGCGATCAAGCGCCACCCCATGGATTTCTCGCTCTGGAAGTCGCAAAAGCCGGGCGAACCCGCGTGGAACAGCCCGTGGGGGATGGGTCGCCCCGGCTGGCACATCGAATGCTCCGCCATGAGCATGAAATATCTCGGCGAAACCTTTGACATCCATTGCGGCGGCGTCGATCTCGTGTTCCCGCATCACGAAAATGAGATCGCGCAGTCCGAAGGCGCGACGGGCAAACCTTTCGCGAAATATTGGATGCACAACGGCTTTATCAACGTTGACGGCAGGAAGATGTCCAAATCCGAGGGCAATTTCTTCACCGTGCGCGACATCCTGAAGGAATTCGACCCCGAGGCGGTGCGCATGTTCCTGCTCTCGGCGCATTACAGGAGCCCGATCAACTTCTCCCGCGCGCTCGTCACACAGGCGAAAAGCGCGCTCGAGCGGCTCTACAACGCGCGCGACAACGCCGCCTTCCTGCTAGAGGGCGCACCCGCACGCGAGATGAACGAACCGGAGCGCGCGCTCTGCGCACAGGGCGAGCGCGCGGTGCGCGAATTTGAGGACGCCATGGCGGACGATCTGAATACGGCGGACGCGTTCGGCGTGATCTTTGAATTCGTGCGCGAGATGAACACCGCGCTCACGGCGCAGAACGCGCCCTGCGCGGCGGCGATCGAAGCGGCGCTTTCGCATTTGAAGACGATGACGGATGTGCTGGGCCTTCTCTGGAAGGAGGCGGACACCACGCCAGATGAGATCAAGCGGCTCGTCGCCGCGCGCACCGATGCGAAGGCGGCGCGGGATTTCGCCGAAGCGGATCGCCTGCGCGGCGAGATCGCAGCGAGGGGATACCTCGTCGAGGACACCCCGAAAGGACCGAAAGTGAGGAAGGCATGAAATTACGGTTTGTCAAACCCGGGCCTGGCGACGAACAGGCGGCGATGGAGCTGCGTTCGGAGTTCTGGGCGGCGGGGGAGAGGAGGATATACGGCTCCGGCGGACTGCACAGGTACGCGAATTACAAGAAGTGGCTGGACGAATTGGGCGATGAATCGGAAGGGCGCGTTCCGCAATCGACGTACTTCTCCTACGACGGCGAGAAGCTCATCGGCGCGGTCTCGATCCGGCACAAGCTGACCGAACAGCTCTTGCGCGTCGCCGGGCACATCGGCTACAGCGTCCGCCCCTCGCGTAGGGGCAAGGGCTACGGGAAGCGGCAGCTCAAACTCGCGTTGGATGAGTGCGCGCAGCTCGGCATCTCGCATGCGCTCGTCACCTGCGACGCGTCCAACGCCGCCTCCGCGAAGATTCTGCGCGAATTCGACGCCATGGAGGACAGACCTTACAATGACGCGGGCGAGATCATCCGCCGCTTTTGGATCAACACAGGCGATCCAAGCTACACCGCCGCGAACGCGCAGGCGTGGGATTCTTGGGTCGAGGGCGGCATCGAATGGGGCGTCCCGATCACGTCCGAAGAATTCGCGCGCGCGAAGAAGGGCGATTGGGGCGTGCACCTCACGCCGTCCAAACATGTGCCGCGCGAATGGTTTCCGGATATGCTGCGCACCAAGGTGCTCTGCCTCGCGGGCGGCGGCGGACAGCAAGCGCCGATCTTCACCGCGCTCGGCGCGGCATGCACCGTGCTCGATAACTCCGCCCGCCAGCTTGCGACCGAGAAGGAGGTCGCCGCGCGCGAAGGATACGAAATCGCGCTCGTCAAGGGCGATATGACGCGCACTTTGCCGTTCGCGGACGGCTCGTTTGATCTGATCTTCCACCCCGTCTCCAACTGCTACGTCGAAAACGTCTACCATGTCTGGCGCGAATGCCACCGGGTGCTCAAGCGCGGCGGAATCCTCCTCGCCGGCATGGACAACGGCATCAACTTCCTGTTTAACGATTACGACGCGATGAAAGTCGAAAACCGACTGCCCTATAACCCCCTGCGCGATCAAGCGCTCGCTGCGCGGCTGACGCCGGACGACGGGGTTCAGTTCAGCCATACGCTCGAGGAGCAGATCGGCGGACAGCTGCGCGCGGGCTTCCGGCTCACCGATATCATCGACGATTACGACCGCCCGGGCGCGGGCAAACTCAGCGAGTATACGCCATTGTATATCGCCACGCGCGCGGTCAAAAGATAAACGAGCGGACAGCCCGCAAAAGGCTGTCCGCTTCTTTTAGTGCGCTCGGCATGGGTGCAATCTAACGGGTGAAAGTCCCGAACACGCCCGGTAGTGGGAAGTGTATAGCCGAACAGCAAGGGTGTCCATCGCGAGGTGGAATCTGA
>JBMNUA010000121.1:0-7606 GCA_050945995.1 Christensenellales bacterium | reverse complement strand
TCCCCCACATATCGTTTTGCGAACTTGGAACGCTCGCGTCCATACTTATTATATACTGGAAATAGTTGAAGTCAATATATGCGTAACATTCTGTCGCGCAATGATTCGCGCGCGCTTGAGCTTTCGCACAAATATGATATACTGAATGTGCAACCACAAAAGCCGGAGGGGAACATGAATCAGACAACATTGACCGCCGATCAAATCAAGCGCGTGAAGGGCGAGGGCTTTTTGCACAACCGCGCGACGAGGCGCTTTTCCGCCAGGGTCATCACCGAAAACGGCACGCTTCAGGCGCATCAGCTGGCGGCGCTCTCTGAGGCGGCGGCGCGCTATGGAAACGGCACGGTCGCGTTCACCGTGCGCATGACCGTCGAAGTGCCGGGCATCGAATACGAAAATATCGGGAATTTTCAAGCGCTGATCGCGAAAGTCGGCTTGAAAACCGGCGGCACGGGCGCGAAGGTGCGCCCCGTCGTATCCTGCAAGGGGACGACCTGCGTGTTCGGGCTGTGCGATACCCAGCGCATCGCCAAACAGATGCACGACCGCTTCTACGAAGGTTTCCGCGGGACAACGCTCCCCCACAAGTTTAAGATCGCCGTCGGCGGCTGTCCCAACAACTGCGTCAAGCCCGATCTCAATGACATCGGCATCGTTGGGCAGCGCATCCCCATCGTGGATTTCGATGCCTGCCGCGGCTGCAAGGTGTGCGGCATGGTAAAGGCGTGCCCGATGGACGCGATTGAAGTGCGCGGCGGGAAGGTCGCCATCGATTCCGCCCGCTGCATCCATTGCGGAAGGTGCGTCGGCGCATGCCCCTTCCACATCGCAGACAATTTTGAAGATCGGTTCAAGGTGTATGTCGGCGGCATGTGGGGCAAATCGGTGCGCATGGGCGCAGCGCTCGATGCGCTGTTTACAGAGGAAGAGGCGCTCGATGTCGTCGAGCGGGCGATCCTGTTGTATCAGCGCGAGGGCGCGCCCGGAGAGCGCTTCGGGAAAACCTGCGACCGCATCGGCATGGATGCCATCAATGAGATGTTGACATCCGCCATATAATCCTGTGTTATTGACAATCCTTGGCATGTATGTTACCCTTTGCGCAGAATTTATATGGGCTGCGCCCGTGAAAGGAACAGGCGATGGTACAGATCGAGCAAAACCGCGTCGCGGAGGTCGCGCTGCGGACGGCAAAGGCGTATCAAAATCCCATGGACGATGTGTCCGTATTCGCACGCGTGACAGACCCGGCGGGGGTTGTGTTGCGCGTGCCCGGCTTTTGGGCGGGCGGCGGGGTATGGAAATTCCGCTACTCATCCGATCAAGTCGGCGTACATAGCTATATCACGGAATCAAACGACCCGGAATTGGGCGGCGCGCGCGGCGAAATCCGCGTCGAGCCATACGCGGGCGACAATCCCCTCTACCTGCGCGGGGCAATCGGTCGCCGCAGGAATGATTTATATTTGACGCACCGCGATGGCACGCCCTTTTTCTGGCTGGGCGACACCTGGTGGATGGGTCTGACCACCCGGCTTTCGTGGCCGGACGATTTTCAAACGCTGACGGCAGATCGCGTGGAGAAGGGCTACAACGTCGTGCAGATCGTCGCGGGACTGTATCCCGACATGCTGCCCTTCGATGAGCGCGGCGCAAACGAGGCGGGCTTTCCGTGGGACGAGCAGTTCACCGCCATCAACCCCGCGTATTTTGACGCCGCCGATCAGAAAATCGCGTGGCTTGCGGAGAACGGCATTGTCCCCTGCATCGTCGGCTGCTGGGGCTTCTTCATGCGCTTTGCGGGAAAAGATGTGATCAAACGCCATTGGCAGTACCTAATCGTGCGCTGGGGCGCATACCCCGTCGCATGGTGCTTGGCAGGCGAGGCGAACATGACCTTCTACGGCGATCAATCCGTCCCCATGGAGGAGCATCTCAAAACCTCCCGCCGCGATTGGAACGACATCGCCCGCTTCGTGCGCGATGCCGATCCCTTCCGCCGCCTTGTGACGATCCACCCCACCCAAAACGGACACGAGCAGATCGAGGACGAAACGCTGCTCGACCTCGACATGCTCCAGACCGGGCACGGCAGCTTCCTCTCCCTCGCGCCGACCATGCGGCAGGTCTCTGCCGCCGTCAGCCGCAAAAAGCACCCCGTAATCAATTCCGAGGTCTGCTATGAGGGCATTTGCAACTCCAGTTATGCGGATGTGCAGCGCTACCTGTTTTGGTCGAATTTGATGCTCGGGGTGTGCGGCTTCACCTACGGCGCGAACGGCATTTGGCAGCTCAATACAGCCGAAACCCCCTACGGCGTCTCCCCGCACGGCGCGCATTGGGGCGACACGCCTTGGACGGAGGCGTATCGGCTGCCCGGCTCGTTCCAGATCGGCGCGGCGAAAAAGCTGTGGACAAAATACGAATGGTGGAACTTCGAGCCCCGCCCGGATTGGATCGACAAACCCTGCTCGTTGGACGCTTTGGACGGCGCGTTCGCCTCCGGCATCCCCGGCAAGGTGCGCATCATCTTCCGCCCGTTCTGGGGCGGTTCCGCTGCGCGGCAGGTGCTGGGGCTCGAGCCAAACATCCGCTACCGGGCGCGTCAATTCAACCCCGTGACGGGCGAAACGCGCGATCTCGGCATCGTCGATCCATCCCCGGACGGCGCATGGCTCATCCCCGCGGGCAACGCCTTTCAGGATTGGGCGACGGTGCTCGAAGCCGAATGACGCGATAGGAGGAACCCCATGATATCAGACAAACTGCTTGACCTTGCCTTCCAATTCAAAAAGGAAAAGCTTTGGAAGAAGCTGTACGATACGGAGCTATTCGCCGTTGCGCACGCCGACGGCACGGTCGGCTACTGCTCCGTGATGGGCGCGATGGGCGAATTTTTCGCAATCGCGGTCTACCCCGGCGCGGCGGGCATGGACTCCTTTCGGCTGATGGGAAAGGATCGCGCGCTGATGAACGAACCGGAGGCGACGGAGACGGCGATTTCGCAGGATTGCGTCATGCTCTCGTTTGAAAACAAGGACGAGCTCCGAGAGCGGGAAGTGCACGAAGTGCGCGCATACTGCGCTAAAAAGGGGTTGACCTTGCGCGGACGCAACGCGTTCCCGCGGTTTCAGCGCTTCCGCCCGCGCCATATCCCCTGGTATTTGGAGGATGAGGCAGATCAGACGCATCTCATCGAAGCGTTGGAGGCTGCCTTCGCGGTTTCTCAAAGGCTCGATCTGACGAACCCGGTTAGCTTGGGCTTTGCCGAGGGCGCGCCCTTTGACCGCGAGATCCCGCTTTTGAGAAAAGAAAACGGTGCGCTTGTGTGGGACGCCATCGCGCTGCCGCAGCCGCAGCCGATCCGATACCCGTCGCCGAAGGCGCACGACGAAATTGCGCTCGCGAAACTATCCAAATCCAAATCGCACAGCGGCACATGGTTGTGCGATGTGTTCATGCACATCAACCCCATGGCGGATGACGCCGGGACGGACGACGCGTTCCATGAGCCGATCCACGCGCCGTTTTACCCGCTCGTTTTGATCATCATGGACAGCGAGAGCGGTATGATCCAAAGGATCGAACTGTCGGACAATACCGAGGACGATGCGTCACCATTCATGCGGGCAATTCTCGATCTTGCCCTGAAGATCGGCAGACCCGCGCGCGTCCTCGTACAGAACGCGCGCGCGCACGCGCTGTTTGAAACGCTCTGCGCGCAGCTGGGGACGGCGCTTGTCTTGGAGGAAAGCATCCCCATGCTGGAGGATGCCATCCGAGAGTTTGCCGAGATGGCTGACCGCGCGGAAGACGAGCCGGACGAGGAAGCGGAAAAGCTCATGGAGCTGCTGCGCAATCCCGCCGTCTACTCGGATATGCCGATCGAGGGGCTGTTGCAGCTGCGCGCGGCGGATGAGGCGGGCGTGCTCCCCAAAGATGTCGCCGCGAACGTGCGGCGGGAGTGCGAAAAAAGAGGGCTTTGACGCCCTCCATGCAATTTGATACCCGCATAATCGGGCGCGGCGCTCACCTGTGCCCGCGCCCGAGCTTATCAAAGAACCGGCGAATCTGCCCGGAATAGAAGATCAATATCGTCGGGACGATGAGGAACATCATCCTACCGACCACGGTGTTCGCAAACAGCACCACCGCGCCGAGCCCACGGTTGACGCCGACCAGCCGCCCGTATACCGCGTCAACCGTGGTTTGCGTTTTGAGGACATCTGGGATGGCGTCCTCGGGGTAGTGGTCGATGTCGCAATCGATGCGCATCTCCCCCGTCTCCTCGTCCTCAAATATATCGTTCGCGCGCCGCACCTGCACCTCGCCCATGACATCCTTAAACAGGATCACATCCCCGACATTGATCTGCACGAACCGGTCGATCTTTTCAAAAAACGCGATGTCGTTGTATTTGATCGTCGGCTCCATCGTGGAGGATTGAAAGATGTAGGGGATAAACCCCATGACCGAGGTCTCGCGCACGGGCGACGCGTAGTTGAACGCGAGCAGCGCGCCGTTGATGAGCAGCATGAACAATACGACGGCGGTCAGCGAGACCGTGATGATGACAGACAGCGCGGAGGAGCGCTTCGTCGGCGTATACGCCTTCGCAAGCAGCTTCGCGGCGCGCAGCACCTGCCGATTTTTCGACTGCGTGCGCACCACGATCCGCGCGCCTTCACCCCATGTCTCGTCAATCTTCGGCGCGGTGCGCACGATGGGCGCGTTGTACAGCCGCGCGACATGCGTCGCCCGCAAAAGGCAATAGCCGATGCAAACCGCGATGATCGCGACGATCGAAATCGTGTACGCACCACCGTCCGCAAACAGCAAATTCGCCGTATCTCGCATCGCCTCGCGGTCGGTGATTAGCGAAAAATACCCCGTAAGCAGCTGCAGCAAAAACAGCGCGAGCGCCGCAAAGCCCAAGAGATAGCGCGCGTTGTAGAGATCGCGCGTCGCGAGCGACACCGTGAGCGTAAACAACAGCAGCATCGTCACATTGACCGCCCCGACGATGAACTGGCTGACGAGGTAGCTGGGAATGAAGGGCGCTTTTAAAAACGAGGTCAGCGCGAGCGTCACCAGAAACCCGATGGCGTACACAAACAGCGCGTAAACAAGCTGCGCGAGCATCTTCGCCAATACCATCGGGAACACGGAATAGCCCAAATGCACCATCGTATACCAGCGGTTGCCGTACACCTCGGCATATGAAATGTCCGGAAGTTTCGCGATGAAATACGCGGTCATTGCGATGTATGAGACCATGAGGTAGAGAAACGCGGTCGAAAAATAGCTCGTCTGCATGAAATACGGAACCGTGTCCGAGAGCACCGATTGCCGCAGCGTCTGCAGCACAAAAAATATGGCGAATGCGAGCATCCCCTGGAATACGCCGAGCGCGAGCGAGGTGCGCAGGCTGCTCGGGTTCTCGTAATACGCATACCGCCACTCTTTTTTCAGTAGACCGGTTCTATACAGCACCGCGTATCACCTCCTTCATCGCCTCGGCGAGCGTCGGCTCGCTCCGCGCGAAATTGCGTACCTCGACATTCGCGGCTTCGAGCGCGTCGAGGATTTGCGAAGGCGCGGGCGCGTGTTCCTTCTCCCCGTAGATCGACACAACGCCATCCTCCGCCTCCACGCGCAAATCGGGGAACGCGCGCGTGACGGCATCCACCGCATCGTCCGCGGCGCGCAGGGTGTACAGCCGCTTGTCGAGCGTCTCGTATAGCATTTCTAGCGACCCGGTGTGCGCGGGGTCGAGCCGCCCGCCGATGATCATCGCCGCGTGTGTCGCGCATTTATCGCACAGCGCGCGCTGCGTCGTCGAAAACACCACGGTTTTGCCCGCATCCTCGGTCAGGCTGCGCAGCACATGCGCATACACATCTATCAGCGGCTCAGGCACATCCACCATCGACAGATCAAGCAGCAAAAGCGGCGCGGCGGCGTCCAGCGCGAGCAGCAGCAGCATGAGCACCCATTCGGCAGTCGTCATATTGCGCACATAGGTGAAGCACAGCCGGTCGAGCCCAAATTCCATCAGCCGTTTGAGCCACATCAACTGGCGATCGACGGTGTTTTTCATCACATTGCGCGAGGCGAACATCAAATACGAGATGCCCTGCATATGCGGATACACGCGGCTCTGCTCGTTGATGTAATACACCTGCTGGAGAATGCGCTGTTTTTCGCGCATCATCCCAAGCCCCACGAGCGAGCAGCGCCCCGATTCATAGGGCTTGATGTTCCCGATGATCTCCGTGAGCAGCTTCAAGTCAAATGCGTCGTCGCCAAGCAGCGCGTACCGCTGCCCGCCCGCGACGGTAAAGGAGATGCCCTCGAGCATGCGGCGTGCGATGCGCCCGTCCGGCAGTTCATAGCACTCCATGCTCGATACGTCCTCAAGGCTCACAATCCGGGACGGATCGATGATAAATCCGCGCGGCAGTCGTTGCATGTTACTCGCCTCCCCAAATGCTCGGCAGCGTGATTTTGAGTACATACGCGCCGATCACGCGCTCGGGCGTCAAAAGCTCCATATCGGGCGAGTTGATGGGGTTGTCCCCCTTGGTGCGGTACGCCGCGCCCCCGCCCTCCATCTCGACGACCTCGATGATTCGGTGCGTGACGACTGTGCCCTCGCCCGTGCGATAGGTCACAATCGTGCCGACCTCGATCGCCCCCGGATCGGGCACGGCGCGCGCCACGATGAAACTGCCGATCGGCAGCGTCGGCACCATCGATCCCGTCTCCACGCGGAACACGCTGAACCCGAATACGGATGGAATCCCCGTTTCGCGCTTTGTCTGGAATGCGGTGAACATCAGTGCGATGAGCCCCGCAACGAGCACCCAGAAGATCAGATTAAAGCCGATGCGGAACAGCCGCTGCATGGGCGTGAGCGTTTTCACCTGCCTGTGCATCGCGCGGCGCGCCTTCCACGGCGCTTTGTATGTCTCTGTTTCGCTGTATAACTGGAGCAGACGCTCCCGCTCCGTGCCGGGCACGCCCTCCATCAGCCAGGCGCGCCGCCCTTTTTTGATCATATACGGCTCTTCCTTTTCGTTTTTTGCGCCATGCAATTTACGGCAAAAATTCGGACGGTTGCGGCTCGCTCGTCTGCACCTGTTGATCGTCCGCGCCCGTTGTTTGCGGTGATGGCGTGGGCGCGTCGGTGATCGGCGCGCGCTGGTACGCGGATGCCGGCGCGACCATGGGCGCGGGCGTCGGCGCGGGCGTTGCCGCCGTAGGCATCGGCGTCGCCGCGGGTGTGGGCGTTGCCGTGGGCGTAGGCGTTGGCGTCAGCGTTGCCGTGGGCGCAGGCGTTGGCGTTGGCGTAGGCGTTGGTGTTGCTGTGGGCGCGGGCGTTGCCTTCGGTGCGAGCGTTGCCGTGGGTGCGGGCGTTGCCTTCGGTGCGAGCGTTGGCGTTGGCGCGGGCGTATCCGCCGTCATGGGCGCTTGCATCGCACCCTTGGGCTTCGGCGTGGCGTTTGCCGCGATGATCCGCTGGCGCACCGCCTCGACAATCGCCCAAGCATCGCGCCCCGCTTGCTCGACAATCTCGTATACTTCCTCCATCTCCGCCTGT
>JBMNUA010000120.1:0-7633 GCA_050945995.1 Christensenellales bacterium | reverse complement strand
GAGCACCGCGCGCGGGCTGACCGCGTGCAGCGTGCGCGCAAGTTCCGTCAGTTTTGCGCCGCGTAACATGGATGTTGACCGCACGCTCGCCTGCGCGCGCTCCGAGAGCCGCATGAGCGCATCGAGTCGCGGTTTGATGAGCGCGTTTTTGGGGTCGGCGAGCGCGACGGAGGCGGTAAGCGCATCGAGCCGGGCGCGCCGAAGCGCTTGACCGGTGGAGAGCGCGCGCACGAGCCGGGCGGTGAGCTCCGCCTGTGATTGGAGAAGATCCGCGCGCACGGGCACGGCGAGCTCCGCCGCCATGGAGGGCGTCGCCGCGCGCACATCCGCCACGAAATCGGCGATGGTGACATCCACCTCGTGCCCGACGCAGGAGATCACGGGGATCGCGGAATCCGCGATGGCGCGCGCCACGCGCTCCTCATTGAAGGGCCACAAATCCTCCATCGATCCCCCGCCGCGCCCGACGAGCAGCACCTCCGCCTCGCCGTGCTCGTTGAGCCTGCGGATCGCGGAGACGATCTCGTCCGCCGCCGCCGCGCCCTGCACGGCGCAGGGGGCGACGACGATGCCGACGCCGGGGTTGCGCCTTTTTGCGACGCGTATGATATCGCGGATCGCTGCGCCGGTTTTGGAGGTGGCGACGCCGATCACGCGCGGGTAATACGGGATTTCGCGCTTGCGGGCGGGGTCGAACAGCCCCTCGGCAAGCAGTTTGCGCTTAAGCGCTTCAAAGCGCAGAAACAGCGCGCCCGCGCCGTCCTGCCGCATGGTATCGACATAGAGTTGATAGCTCCCGTCGCGCACAAAGAGCGAGGCGTTCGCGCGCACAGTGACGCGCATGCCATCCTCCGGCTCAAAATCGAGCCCGAACGCCTGCTGGCGGAACATCACGCATTGCACCCGCGCGCCCTCGTCCTTGAGCGAGAAGTAGCGATGCCCGCTGATGTGGCGCTTGTAGCCGGAAAGCTCCCCCGTCACCTCCACGCCGCGCAGCATGGGATCGCCCGCGAGTTGCAGGCGCACATATTCGTTCAGCTCCGAAACGCTGATGGGAAGCCGCTCAAGCATCATTGGGTGCGCTCGGCGGCGAGGATGGTATTTTGCATGAGCATCGCGACCGTCATGGGGCCTACGCCGCCGGGCACGGGCGTGATCGCGCCCGCCACCTGCGACGCGCGCTCAAAATCCACATCCCCCACGACCTTGCCGTCGTCTGAGCGGTTGATGCCCACGTCGATCACCGCAGCGCCGGGCTTTAGCATATCGGCGGTGACAAGCCCTCTGCGCCCGGCGGCGCAGATCACGATATCCGCGCGGCGGAGGTGGTCGGCGAGGTCTTTCGTGCGCGAATGGCACATCGTCACGGTGCAGTTCTCGCGCTGCAAAAGAAGCGAGATCGGCTTTCCGACGATGTTGGAGCGTCCGACGACCACCGCGTGTGCGCCGTCCATCGGCACATTCGCGCGCTTGAGAAGCTCCATGCAGGCCGCGGGCGTGCAGGGCAATGTAGACGCGCGCCCGGTGAGCAGCTTTCCGGCGTTGACGACGTGGAAGCCGTCCGCGTCCTTCTCGGGATCGATGGCGTCGAGCGCTTTGATCTCATCGATGTGCTTGGGGAGCGGGAGCTGCACGAGGATCGCATGAACGGATGCGTCCGCGTTGAGCGCGCGGATCTCCTGAATGAGCGCGTCCCCGGATATCTCCTGATCCAGCTTCACATACCGGGAGGTGATGCCGACTTTTTTGCATGCGCGGCGCTTGTTGCGCACATAGATCACGCTCGCGGGGTCGTCGCCGGCGATCACGACCGCCAGGCAGGGCTCGATTCCCCGCGCCTTTAACTGATCCGCGCGCAGGCGCATCGCTTCGTTGATCTCGCCTGCGATCGCCTTGCCATCGATGATGGTAGCCATATCTACATCCTCCGTATCATATCTTTCCGCTGCGCGCGATGGAACCGAGCACGCCGTTGATGAACGGGCCCGCCTTGTCGCCCGAATATATGTTCGCCAATTCGACCGCCTCGTTGATGACGATTGCGGGCGGATTCTTCTTGGTGGACAGCTCGTATGCGGCGATGCGCAGGATCGAGAGATCGACCCGCGAGAGCCGATCGAGCGACCAGCCGTGCGCAAATTCGGCGATCAGGTCGTCGATCTTCTCGCGATCCGCGACCACGCCTTCGTAAAGCGCATTCATAAACGCGGATTCGGCTTCGCCGGGCGCAACCTCGAGCAAGTTCAGCCGCGTGTCCTCGCCGCCATCGCCGCCCATCTCCCACTCGTACACGAGCTTCATGGCGTGCGCGCGTGCCGTTGTTCTGTTCATCGGACTACCTCGTTTTTCATAAACTTGAGCGCAAGCATTGCGGTGGCGCAGGGCGCGCCGCCGCAATGTGCAAATGGGGGTATGCTATTATTCTTCGATTTCCTCTGCAACGGTATCCTCTAATTCCATAACCGGCGCATCGCCTTCGTCCGGCTGCGCCGCCTCAAACGCCGGCGGCTCAACCTCCTCCGCGATTGCGGCTTCCTCGGAAAACGCGGGCGCTTCCACGAGCGCGGGTTCAAACGCCTCGGGGGGTTCCGCAACTTCGCCGGTGCTTGGCAATACGGAGCTGATGACGACCGAAACGTCCTTGACCGCGACGCCGCAGTTTCTCTGGATGTAGTCGCGCACATCGCGCTGCATGTTCATGGTGACGGTGGGCACATGTGTGCCGCTTGCGATGTCGAGGAAGATGCCGACGGTGATCGCATCGCCTTCCTCCGTAATATCAACCGCCATGTCGCGCAGCCCGGCGGCGTTGCCGACCGCCTGTTTGACCATCTCGTGGAGTGCGGGCAGCGCGATCTTTACCTGACCGTTTTCATCGCCCATGAGGGTGATGAAATCGCGGCGCTTCACGCGCGCGGGCAAAATCGACAGGATTACGAAGATGCCGAGCAGCGCGAGGATCGCGCCGATGCCGCTGACGGCGAGCTTCCAGAGGATGTCTGGCGCTTGGGACTCAAGGTTCTCGTAAAACGTGCCGATCAGGTCGATGCCGAACGCGCGCATCGCGGTGAGCGCGACGAGCGCGATGGTCAAAAGTACATAGAGGAAAATGAGCAGCCGATCCCAGAATCTGTTTTTCATATGCTTTTGCCTCCCTATGCGCGAGGTCAGGTTTCGGAATCCTCCTCGAACTCCTCGTCCACCTCGGGCAGGTCGTCCTCGAATTCGAGGTCGTCGTCCTCCGGAATTTCGAGCTCGGGGTCAAGCGGCGCTTCTTCTTCTTCCTGCACCTGCTCCGCCGCGGCGGGTTCCGCAAGCGCCGTTTCCTCCTCGGCGGATTGGCGAAGCAGCATCTTCTGCTTCTCGTCAAGCTCCGCGACTGCGCGGTTCTCGCGCTCAAAGCTGACGCCCTGAACGTGGACATCGACGTTGCGCACGTCGAGCCCGCTCATCGTCTCAATTGCTTTTTTGATGTTCTCCTGGATCGAGCGTGCCACATCGGGCACGGGCGAGCCGTACTCCACGACGATGGTGACGTCGACCGCGACCATGTTGTCGTCTATATCCACCTTGACGCCCTTGGTGTAATTGCGGCTGGATTTTCTCGAGAGTATGTCCGCGAGCGCGGAGTTCGACGATGTCATGCTGGCTACGCCCTCGACCTCGTTTGCCGCTAGCCCGGCGATGGTCGCCACGACCTCGGTCGCAAACGAGACGGTTCCCTCCGGATTGTCGTTGATCCGCACCTCGGGCGTATTGTGATCAGCCATTTGCATGCCTCCTCCCTGTTGCCGGCGGTTCTGTAATCAGCCGGCGTGTCAATGCCATGTGCGCCGCGCAGCCGCGCAATGCGGCGCGCAGATCGCAGACTTATTATAACAGATATCGCGTTTCCAAGCAAATGTTTTGCACTTTAATTTATCGGGATGATTTTGATGTCCCCCGGCGCGACATCCGCCTCGGAGAGCACGAGTTCGAGGATCACCGCGCTCATCTCCGCCGTCAACGAATCCGCGCGGATCATGATGGTGACCGCCTCCTCGGACGCGGCTGCAGCGGCGTCTGTGTAACCCCGCGCGCGCAAAATCCCCGCAATCGTCTGCTCGATCTCCTGCCGGCGCAGAAGTTCGAGCCGCATGCGCTGCGCGGCGTCGATCGTCTCGCTCGCGCCCTCGCCGGAATGGATCATCTCATCGAGCTGCGCAAGCTGCATGCTGCGCAGCTGCTCGCGCTCGACGGAAAACGAGACGAGCGCATCCACCGCCTCCGCCTGCACCTGCTCCGCGTCCGCCAATTCCCCCTTGTTTTGCCCAATGCCGAACAGATCCGGGCGCAGCGCCGCGACGCAGCACACGGCGAGCCCGAGGACGATCACAACATAGGATATCCGCAGCCACATCCGCTTCAATTCAATCCCCCCGCATTCTTGCGATCTCAATTTTTGCGTTGTCCACGCCAAGGAGCGTGTGCGCCGCCTCGCGAAGCGCGAGCCGAACGGACAGATCATCCGCGCCGTCGGCGACGATCAACACGCCCACAATGCCGCCGTCCTCCGCCTGGGTGATCATCACGCGCACGCTGCCCGCGCCGTCCACCGCGCCGAGCGCGCGCTCCATGCGCATCTCAAGCGCGGTCGAAACGCCCGTGTCCGCGCCCCGATCCTGCGTCCACACGAAAAGCGCGAGCGCGAGCAGCACCAGAAGCGCGATGTACTCCACCCGACGCGCGCCGCGCAATCTGTCGATGATTTTTGTGAAAACTGCCATGCGTCACCCCATCAGTTCGAGTACGGCGGCGAGCATCGCAAGCACGCTGAGCACCGCGAGCAGCCCGACGATGAGCCGCGCGCCCTGCCCCGCGTCCGACTTGGGCGAGACCAGCTCCGCCGCGGAGGACAGAGCCGCCATCGCAACCAGCGTATAGATGAGCCCGCCGATTATCTCCACGCGATCACCTGAGCACGCCCCTTCCGGCATTGATCGCCGCGCCCGTCATCACGAGCGCGAGCATGACTGCGACCAGACAGATCGTAATCAGCATCAACACGACATCCGCAAATCGCGCCACAATCGCCGTCATGCCGGGGTCGCTGACCGGCATGGCGACGGCGTTGGCAAGGCGTATGGCGAGCATCGTCGCCGTCAACTCGGCGATGGGCGAGGCGCAGGCGGAAACGAGGATCAGCATGCCCGTCACGCCCGACGCGCTTTTGACCAGCAGTATGCTCGAGAGCGCGGCGTCGAGCGAATCGGCGAGGTCGCCGCCGATCACGGGAATCATATTGTCCACCGCGAAGCGCGCCGTATGCACCGCCGCGGAGTCGTAGCTCGCGCCCAGCATCCCCTGCACGGTCAACAGCCCCACAAACAGCGCGAGCAGCACGCCCGAGCCCCACATCACGAGCGACTTGATCAGCCCGAAGATGCCGTCCAGCTTGAGCGCGCCCGCAAACGCCGCCGCGCAAGCGAGCGCGCACGCCGCTGAGGTGAGCCAGATGCCCCAGCCGCCCAGCACGTCCACGATCAGCTTCCCCGCGAGTGAGGTCATGGGCGTGATGAGCGCGGCGGAGGAGGTCGCGCCGGCGAGCGCGGAGAGCGCGGCGAGCGCGGGCAGCGCGGCGGAGGTCAGCGCGGAAATCCGGGTCAAAAGCGTGCGCGCGACGTCGATGGAGGCGGTCATGATGGATGTAAACGCGATCGCGCACACCATCGCGCACAGAAACACCGCGACGCGCGCGTGATCCCCCGCGCCCTGGCGGATCACCGCCGCCACGATCAGCGGCATGAGAAACGCCGCGAACACGCCGCCCAGCCGCGCGATCACCTCGTCGCGCATACCGTACAGCACTTCATAAAGCGTCTCCTCGCTCAGCCGCATCTCGCCGGACGCAAGCGCGAGGATGGTCTTTCGCACGGAGAAGCCGCCGCCCATGGCGTCCGCCGCTTCCTGCATTGGCGAGAGATCGACCGAATCGACGATGCCCTGCATGTCCTGCGCGATTGCCGCGCACGGAATAAGCGAAAGCGCGATCAGTATAAGAGCGAGGACACGCGCGAGAGAATTTCCGTGATAAGCGGCACCGCCATCGCGAGCAGCACCAGCCGCGCGCCGAGCTGTATCCTGCCGGCGAGCGCGCTCTCCCCCGCGTCCACGCACACCTGCGAGCCGAATTCCGCGATGATCGAGATGCCGCAGGCGCGCAGCATGAGTTTGACGCTCGCCTGATCCACACCCGCGCTGTCCGCAAGCGTTGACAGCGTGCCGACCGCGCTTTTGAGCTCCGGCAAACACACCGCAATCGCCGCCACCCCGGCAGACAGCGCGACGCCGAGCGCGAGCTCCGGTCGTTGCTGCTTGATGACCGCGCTGAGCAGCGCGCCCGCCACGCAGATGAGCGCCGCGTATATCGCATTCACCGGGCATCAATAGAGCTGGAATACTTCGCGCACCGTGCCGAAGAATTCGCTCAGCATGTTGACGACCATCAAAAGCACCACCACCAGCCCCGCGAGCGTCGCAAGCGTCGCGATGTCCTCGCGCTCCGCGCGCTTGAGCACCTGCGAGACGACCGAGGTGAGAATCCCGATCGCCGCGATTTTGAATACGAAATCGATGTCCATGCGCGCCTCCCATATCATCAGAAAAAGCCGATCACCGCCGCGACGCCCGCAAGCGCGCCGAGCGTGGTGTACAGCCGAAGTTTCTCCGTGCCCTCGCTGCGCGCCGCGCTTTCGAGCCTGCCGAGCGCGCGGATCGCAGCGTCGAAGATCATCTTATGCTCGCTTCGCCCGGCAGATCCCAGCCCGTCGAAGAAGGCGTCGAGCGCGTCCGCGTCCGCATGCGTCAGGCAGTCGAGCTTCCCGGCGCGCCGCATCTCTCGTGCGCGCAGCGCGCGCCAAGCCTCGCCCGCGCCGCAGCCCTTCATGCCCGCGCCCGTCTGTGAAAGCACATACGCCTGCGATTTTTCCAGCGCGGATGCGAGCGGGAACAGCCTGTCCAGCATGTGAACGCGCAGCATCTGCATGCCGTCCATCGTCTCGGCGAGCAACTGCGCACGCCGGATGTTCCCCTTTGCGAAGGCGCGCCCGATGAGCGCGCACAAAAAGATCGAGACCGCGCCGAGCGCCAGCCGCAGGGTCATCGCCCATCGCCCCCTTCCGCATATCGCATGGTCTCCGCAACGATCCCCGGCGCAGGACCGAGGAGCACGCCCAATTCAAACGCGCCTGCGCGCACCACCCGCGCGACCTCCGGCAGCATGCGCGCCGGCAAAAGCGATTGCCCGTGCGCCGAGGCGACGACCTTCACCCCGCAGCGAACCGCCTCGAGCGCGGCCTGCGCCTCGCCCGGAGCGCCGAGCTCGTCGGTCACGATCACCTCCGGCGCGCAGGCGCGCACCGCCATCATGATCGCGTCCGCCTTCGGGCAAAGCGCGTAGACATCCGTGCGCGGGCCGACATCGAGCGTGGGGATGCCGCGCACGCTCGCGGCGATCTCCCCGCGCTCGTCGATCACGCACACGCGCCGCCCGCCGACGGACAGAAGCCGCGCGACATCCCGGAGCATCGTCGTCTTGCCAAGACCGGGAGGTGAGACGATGAGCGTTCCCGCGGACGCGTCCACATCCGCGATG
>JBMNUA010000119.1:0-7650 GCA_050945995.1 Christensenellales bacterium | reverse complement strand
ATAGAGGGCGAAAACCGTGCGGATCGCGCGCCGCGATGAGCTTCGTGGGCGACATCACGGCGAGCGAGTACGCGCCCTCGAGCCGCCGCATCGCACGGCTGAGCGCCACCTCGATCGACGGCGCGCGCAGTCGCTCCTGCGTGAGCACATAGGAGATCACCTCGGAATCCGCGCTCGTGTGGAAGATCGCGCCGCGCAGTTCCAACTCCTCGCGCAGACGCGGCGCGTTCGACAGCGCGCCGTTGTGGCACAGCGCCATCGCGCCCTTCACATGGTTGACGACCAGCGGCTGCGCGTTCCTGCGCGACTGCGAGCCCGCCGTGGCATGGCGCACATGCGCCACCGCCATGTTGCCCGCGCCGAGCGCGTCCAATTCCTCGCGCGTCATCACATCGTTGACGAGCCCCGCGTCCTTGTGGCAGCGGATGACGCCGTGATCGTTGATGGCGATGCCGCAGCTCTCCTGCCCGCGATGCTGGAGCGCCATGAGCGCGTGATACGAAATCGTCGCCAGATCGTCGCGTGCGGGCGCGTACACGCCGAACACGCCGCACTCCTCGCGCGGCTTGTCAGTCGTCATCATGTTCTCCCATCAAACGGCGCAAGACCTCGTGATACGCGTCCTCCGCGCCGCCCATGTCGCGACGGAAGCGATCCTTGTCGAGCTTCTCGCTCGTCACGCTGTCCCAGAACCGGCAGGTGTCGGGCGAAATTTCGTCGGCAAGCACGATCTCGCCGTCGCCGGTACGCCCAAATTCGAGCTTGAAATCGATCAGCTCGATGCCCACGGATTTGAGGTAGTTCGAAAGGATTTCATTGATTCGCAGCGAGTATTCGGACATCTGCTTGAGTTCTGACTCGGTGGCGAGGTTCATGGCGTAGATGTGGTACTCGTTGACCATGGGATCGCCCAGTTCGTCGTTTTTATAGCAGAATTCGAGCACGGTCTTGCGCATGCGCGTGCCCTCGGGCAGCCCCAGCCGCTTGGAGAGCGAGCCGGCGGCGATGTTGCGTACGATCACCTCGAGCGGCACGATTGTCACGCGCTTGACGACGGTCTCGTTGTCCTTCAGCTGCTCCACGAAGTGGGTGGGGATGCCGGACTGCTCGAGCAGCCGCATCAAATGGTTCGTCACGCGGTTGTTCACCGCGCCCTTGCCTGCGATCGATCCCTTTTTCAAACCGTTGAACGCCGTGGCATCGTCCTTGTAGGAGACGATCAGGCGGTCGGGTTGGTCGGTTTCATACACCTTTTTTGCCTTGCCCTCATACAGCAGGTTGAGCTTTTTCATACATCACGCCTCCACACACGAACAATATCTACTCCAGTACCATGATTATGCACCATTCATCGCCCATTTGCAACGATTATCTGTTAAGCATCGCAAATATTATGGGATTACCGGCGCATTGTACGAACATTGTCGAATCGGCGCGCGATGCGATCAAAAAAAGAAGCGCCCGTTTGGACGCCTCTTTCGCCATGATATTATGCCGGGTTGAAGCCCTTCTTCGCCTGGCGGCGCAGCTCGTTCATCTCCGCGTTGATGTCGCGCGGCTCGGGCAGCACTTCCCCCCGCATGAAGCGGTCAAACTCGTCGTAATCGAGTTTCTCGCGCTCCTTGAGTAGCGACGCAAGCCCGTGCAGCTTCTCCATGTGCGCGGTGAGAATCTCCCGCGCGCGCGTGTAGCTGCTCTCAAGCAGCGCGTGCACCTCGCGGTCGATCAAGGAATTGACTTCCTCGGAGAAGCTCGAATTCTGCTGCGAGAACGATTTTCCGAGGAACACCTCGTGCTCGTTGCCAAGATAGATCGGACCGATCTTCTCGCTCATGCCGTACTCGGTCACCATGCCGCGCGCGATTTCCGTGGCGCGCTTGATGTCGCTCGACGCGCCGGTCGAGATATCGCCCAGCACGAGCTGCTCCGCCACGCGCCCGCCGAGCAGGCTCGCCATCTGTCCGCGCAGCCGTGCCGTGGTGATGTAGTTCATCTCCTCATCGGGCAGATACATGGTATACCCGCCCGCGTTTCCGCGCGGGATGATCGTAATCTCGTGCACACGGTCGCACTCGGGGATGAAGTAGGAGACGATCGCGTGCCCGCCCTCGTGGTAGGCGACGAGCTCCTTATCCTTTTCGGTGATCTTGCGCGAGCGCTTTTCCGGCCCCGCGAGCACGCGGGTGATCGCCTCCTCGATGCTCGCCATCGAGATGCGCGTACCGCCGCTGCGCGCGGTGAGGATCGCCGCTTCGTTGAGCGCGTTTTCCAAATCCGCACCCGTGAAATACGGCGTTCTGCGCGCGACGACCGAGAGATCCACATCCGGCCCAAGCGGCTTGTTGCGCGCGTGAACCTTGAGGATTTCCTCGCGCCCCCGCACATCGGGGTAGTTCACGATCACGCGCCGGTCGAACCTGCCGGGGCGCAGAAGCGCCGGGTCGAGGATGTCCGCGCGGTTCGTCGCCGCCATCACGATGATGCCCGTGTTCGCGGTAAATCCGTCCATTTCGACGAGCAATTGGTTGAGCGTCTGCTCGCGCTCGTCGTGCCCGCCACCCAGCCCCGCGCCGCGCTGACGCCCGACGGCGTCGATCTCGTCGATGAACACAATGGCGGGCGAATTCTTCTTCGCCTGGTCAAACAGGTCGCGCACGCGCGACGCGCCCACGCCCACAAACATCTCCACAAAGTCGGAGCCCGAGATCGAGAAGAACGGCACGCCCGCCTCGCCCGATACCGCGCGCGCGAGCAGCGTCTTTCCCGTGCCGGGCGGTCCGACGAGCAAAACGCCCTTCGGAATGCGCGCGCCGACGTTGGTAAACCGCTGCGGGCTTTTCAGAAACTCGACGATCTCGCGCAGCTCTTCCTTCTCCTCGTCCGCGCCCGCGACGTCGTTGAACGTCACCTTGCTCGCGCCCGGCTCGCTCATGCGCGCGCGGCTCTTGCCAAACGCCATCACGCCGCCCTTGCCGCCGCCCGATTGCTGGCGCATCAGGAAATACCAGAACACACCAAACAGCAGCATCATGATTAGCAGCGGGATCCACTCGTACCACCATGGCGTGCCTGCGGGCAGCTTGGATGCAAACGCGAAGGCGTACTCCGTCGGGCTCACCGCTTTTCCGAGCACCGATTCGTAGATCGCCGACACGTCGATATAAAATTGCGATTCGCTCGGCAGCACGCTTGTGATCGTCTCCACGCCCTGCGTCTGTCCGACGAGGGAGGAGTTGGTGATGACCACGCTTTCCAACGTTTTGCCGACCTCGGTCTCCGCAAGCTCCATGCCCATGTCCGCCTTGAGGTCGGCCTCGACCCAGGCGAGCAACTCCGAATAGGTGAGCGTGATGCTCGTATCCGGCTGCGTGGACGTGCCCACCAGCCGCACCATGAGCAGTATCACCAGCAGCAGCACCAGATACATGAGCGGTCCTTGCAAAAACCGCATCTTCTTTTGCTTCAAAAATTCATACCTCACTTTCAAGGGCATCGCGCCGTGGGCGGTCAGCTTTCGTATATCTCCGGCTTGAGCACGCCAATAAACGGCAGATTGCGGTATCGCTCCGCGTAGTCCAGTCCATAGCCGACGACGAACTCGTTTTCAATTTCAAACCCGGTGTATCGTATGTCCAATCGAATGCCCGGCGCGCGCCGCGTGGGCTTGTCGAGAAGCGTGCAAATTTCAATCGACCGCGTGCCGCGCGAGCGGAGCAGCCGCGTCAGGTAGGTCAGCGTGAACCCCGAATCGACGATGTCCTCGACGATGATCACATGGCGTCCGTCCACGGGCTTGGACAGATCCTTGCGGATTTCCACCTCGCCCGATGATTTCGTGCTGTTGCCGTAGCTCGATACCGCCATAAAGTCCATGGCGATGTGCGTGCCGATGTTGCGCACGAGGTCTGCATAGAACATGACCGCGCCGTTTAATATGCAGATGAGCACCGGGTCTTTTTCCCGGTAATCCTCGGTGATTTGTTTGGACAGCTCGCGCACGCGCGCCTGAATCTGATCCTCGGTCAAAAGCACCCGTGCCATGTCGTTTTTCATCGACAAAATCCTCCCCAGCCTATGTATTCACATTCGAGGCGCAGCGCCTCGCCGTCTTTGAGCGCGCATTCGCGCGAGATTCCGTGACCGACGACCCAGAGGATGTCGCGCCCTTTCGCGATCAGCGGCGCGATGTCCCGAAGCGGCGGATCGATCTTTTTATCGGTGAAATAATCCGATAATGATTTTGTGCCGCGCATCCCCAGCGGCGCGATGCGATCGCCCACCCTGCGCGTTCGCAGCACCGCGCCCTCGAGCGCGCGCCCGTCGAGCACCTGCGCCGATTTTCGGGTAAACTCCGGCGCGCACGGCGCGGGCGAAGCGGTGATGCGGCAAATACCGGCAAGCTCCGTAACGCCCTTTCTATTTATCAACCGCGCGGGCGGCGGTTCAAACGGCTTGAGCACATAGAGGTACGCGCCGTGGCGTGCGGCGCGCATGCCGCCTTGGATGTCCGCCGCTGTCGTCAAGCGTACAAGCTCCCTGCGCTTCTGCGCGCTTACATCCTGCCCGCAGAGCGCGCCGAGCGCGCGCCGGAGGAGCGCTTCCTCGCAGTCCCCGGATACGTCGATGCGCCAGCCGTTGGGCAGCGTCTGCACGCGCGCGCGCAGGAACGCCGCCGTCTGCACGCGCATGTAGTCGCCCTCTACGCCCGCAATTTCGGCAAAGCGGGCGAGCGCGCGCACCGCGCCGGGGTAGATCGCCTCGAGCGCGGGAATTGCGTTGAGCCGAAGCGCGTTGCGCGGCGTGTCGGCGTCACGGTTCGTATGATCCTCGCGCCACGCTTCGCCTTCGCCATTCAAAAACGCGACGAGCGCCGATTTGGGAATGTCCAGAAGCGGGCGAAACAGCTTGCCCGAGAACCTGCGCATCCCCGAAACGCCCTCGATGCCCGCGCCGCGCAGCAGATGCATCAACACCGTCTCCGCCTGATCATCCAAATGGTGCGCCAGCGCGATATGCGACGCGCCCGTTTTCTCAAGCGTTTCATAAAGAAACTCGTATCGCAGCCTGCGTGCGCACAGCTCGATCCCCTCACCGGTCCGCTGCGCGCAGGCGGGCACATCCGCGCCGCCCAGCGCCAGTTGAACCCCCAGTCGCTCGCACAATTTTTGGCAAAATTCCGCGTCTTGCAGGCTATCCGCGCCGCGGATCCCGTGCTCGAAATGCGCCGCCGAAACGCGCAGCATGCCGGCGTCGCGCGCGCGGCATAATAGAAGAAGAAGCGCCACAGAATCCGCGCCACCGGAAAGTGCGACGAGCAAATGCGCGCCGCGCACGTCGCTGAGTGCGATCTCCATCCGTGCTCCTCCCAAAAACGGCATAGCGAAACCAGAGTACCCTATATTATAGACGGATTCTTGGTAACACGCAACACCTTTTGGATGAATTTGGCGCGGAAACTGACAAATTGTCGGAAATCGCGCGCAAAAAGCCTTTGACCTTGCGCAGATCGAACATGTGCTCACCCTCAACTCCGCTGTTTGCCAGCATACGGGGGCGGCGGCGCGGGGAGTTTAAGACCTGCGGCGTGCGAAACGTCGCGAGGGGAGGGCTTTCCATTGAGTGCGAAACCAGCAAGGCGGCTTGTCACAGTCGCGGTCGCGATCCTGTTTTTGGCAGGCGCGACGGCGACTGCGCAGGCCAAGACGCTCCTGCCGGGCGGCCAGTCCATCGGCGTTGCGGTGGAAACCGAAGGGCTCGTCGTCATCGGAGCGTCGGACGTCGGTTCGATGCCCAGCCCGGCGCGGCTGGCGGGGCTGCGCCCGGGTGACATCATCACAGGGGTGGATGGCAAGGCAATCGCGGGTGTGGACGAGCTTTTGACGCTTCTGGGCGAGAGAAGCGTGAAGCTGACGTACTTGCGCGACGGCGAAGCGCGAAGCGTGACATTGACGCCCGCGCGGGACGCGACCGACGGCAGGTTCAAACTCGGCGTCTGGGTTCGTGACAGCACGGCGGGCATCGGAACCCTGACATTTTACGATCCGGAGACCGGGCGCTACGGCGCGCTGGGACACGCGGTGACGGATGCCGATGCGGGTATAGTATTGCCCGTAAAAGGCGGGGCGATTTATGAAAATTCCATCATCGATGTGAAACGCGGCGAGGAGGGCGCGCCGGGCGAAATACTGGGCGAGTTCTATGACGGCGGATATCTGGGCACGATAGACGGGAACACCCACTTTGGCATCTTCGGCAGCGCGAAGGAACGCATCGAAAATGCGCTGTATCCCCGCGGCATCGAAACTGCCGCGCCGGATCAGGTGCGCGTGGGCAGGGCGAAGATACTGGCGACCGTCGGCGATGATGGGCTCACGGAATACGAATGCGAAATCGTCAGAATCGAGGATCAGGCAAAGCCGACCACGCGATCGTTCACCATCCGCGTGACGGATGAGCGTCTGCTCACGCGCACAGGCGGCATTGTGCAGGGCATGTCGGGCTCGCCGGTGATCCAAAATGGCAAGCTGGTGGGCGCGGTGACGCATGTATACGTCAATGACCCGACGATGGGCTACGGCGTGTATATCGACTGGATGCTCGACGATCTGGCGGCGTAACACAAAAGGATACGAACGGTGAATCCTCATGCATCCAAGGTGCGGGAAGCGATCCGCTCAGGCGGCGAATGGATGTTTGGAGATGAAATTCGGCTGTAAACTTTAGAGATACGGAAGGAAATGGGCGCGCGGCGTCGAAAATAGCGGTTTATCGGGGGGAGTTGAAACGCATGCGCGAACGCGTGCTGACAGCGGTCATTGCCGATATATCGCCGGATTCCGCCGCGCGCACGGAAATCATGCTCGCGGAGGCGGGCGTGCGCGCCTTGGCGAAGGTGTCCGACGGGCGCGCTGCGCTGCGTGAGGCGCTTGCCCTGCGCCCGGACGCGCTGATTGCGGACGCGGTGATGCCTGCGCTCGACGGCGCGGGGCTCGCCCAGCGGCTGATGCGCGCGCAGCTGAATGTGCGCCCGGCGGTGATCATCGCGGCATATGCCGGCATGGCGCACATGCCCCGGATCGACGCGCCCTCGGTAGCGATGATCGAAAAGCCGATCCGCCCGCAAGCCCTTCGCGCGGCGCTCACCGAAACCCGCGTGGAGATGCGCGAGATCACGCCGGCGGCGCGGCGATGTGTGCACCGCATCCTCGATCGGCTCGGCGTGCCCGAGCACCTCGGGCGCGATTTCCTCGAGGACGCCGCTTACCTCGCCTACCACGATGCGCGGCTCACCTCGAAGCTCACCAAAGCGCTCTACCCCATGGTCGCCAAACGGTTTTGCGTGCCCACAAGCGCGGTTGAGCGGGCGATGCGCCATGTGATCGAGTCCGCCTGGGCGAGCGGCAACATCGAGGAGCAGTACGGCATTTTCAAAGGAACGATAGACGCGGCGCGCGGGAAACCGACGTGCGGCGGGATGATCGCGCAGCTTGCGGACATGCTGCGCATGGAGGATGGTATATGAAGAAAAATATGAAGCGCGCGGTCGTGCTCGTGATCGACGGGCTCGGCGCCGGCTGGCAGCACGACGCCGAGGCATACGGCGACAAAGGCGCGGATACATTCGGTCATGTATACGAAATGGAGAAACCA
>JBMNUA010000118.1:0-7705 GCA_050945995.1 Christensenellales bacterium | reverse complement strand
TCGGGGTGGAGATACTCTTTGACGGACCTGCGAGCGAGACCGAGATCGACGCGCAGGTGGAAATGCTCAAATCCGAGATGGCGAAGAATCCGGACGCGATTTGCCTTGCGGCGCTGTCCACGGATTCTGTGATGACGGAGTTGCAGGAGGCGCTGGAGAAGGGCATCCCCGTGATCGGGTTTGACTCCGGCGTGCCGAATGCGCCCGAGGGCGCGATCTACGCGACCGCTTCGACGAACAACCAGAACGCCGCCGCGCTGGCAGCGGAGGAGTTCATGCTGCTGGACGGGTTTGCCGACAAATTGGCGGCGGCGACCGCGGACGCGCCTTTGGTGATCGCGGTGCTCTCGCAGGATGCGACGAGCGAGTCCGTCACGGGGCGCACGACCGGGTTTGTGAACCGCATGTATGAACTGGCGAGCGAGAAAAACACCGTGTCGATCGAGGGGCACGACCTGTGGGCGAAGCCGGCGGACGACGCGGCGGTGAAGATTTTCGTGCAGATCTCGGCGACGACCGAGAACACGGACGTGGTGAACGCGGCGAACGCCATTTTGAATATGGATGGGCTGGAGGCTGTGTTTATCTCGAACGAGGGCGCGGTGAATGGCTTCCTCGCGGCGACGGCGGATGGCTCGGAGCTGGGCGAGGGCGGACGCTATGACGGGCTGATCGTGGCGGGCTTTGACGCGGGCGCGACGCAGAAGAACGCTGTGCGCAATGGCTGGTTCGTCGGCTCGGTGACGCAGGATCCGTTCCAGATCGGGTACCAGGCGGTGTCGCTCGCTGTGAACGCGGCGCGCGGAGAGCCGGTCGAAGATGTGGATACGGGCGCGCAGTGGTATACCGCGCTGAATATGGACGATGAGGCGATTGCGATACTGTTGTACGACTAATTGATACATGATGGGGCGGCGGAAAATTTCCGCCGCCCGTGCTCCTTCATATCATCCGGCGCGTCCGGATGTTTTTTTATGTTCCCCATCGTCCCCTGCCGCCGCGAAGCGGCGGCGCATGGGTTTCCAAAGGGCAGTGCCCTTTGGCGGGAGCGCGAGGGCAGCGCCCTCGCCGTATCCCTCGCCTTCCTTCCTTGCAGCCGCGAAGCGGCGGCGCACGGGATTCTCAAGGGCTTTCAGCCCTTGAGCGGGGCTCGGGGCAGCGCCCCGACGTTTCCTTCCGTTTCCCTCGTCGCTCCCCCGTCAGAGGCTGCTCTGAAACCCGACGGCGCGCCCGAGGATGCGGATGAGCTGGCAGTCCTCGCCGGTGAACACCATGGGCGGGAAATCGGGGTTCTCAGCGACGAGGGTCACGCCGTCGCGGACGTGATAGACGCGCTTCAAGGTCGCCTCGTCGCCGATGACGACGGCGGCGATCTGCCCGTCGTCAACATCGTCCTGGCGGCGGATGAACACGATGTCCCCGTCGCGGATGCGCGCGCCGATCATGCTCGCGCCCTTGACGCGCAGCGCGAAATCGCACCGGATGTTCTCGCCGCTGGCGGTGAATAGCTCGTGCTCCTCGTCGGCGAAGATGGGCACGCCCGCGGCGATGGTGCCGAGGATCGGCACGCGATGCCGGCTGACGGGTAAGATGTTCTTGTAATCGGGCAGCGGCGTACTGTGGGCGGGTAGGGCGTCGGCGTCGGCATAGAAAACATCGGCGGCGCAGCCGAGGGCGCGGGCAAGCTCCCGGAGCGTGCGCGCGGTCGGGTTGCGCGTCTCGCCGTTTAGGATTTTGTTGATCGTCCCCTTCGGCACGCCGGATAGCGCCGCCAGCATGTCCGTCGTCAACCCGTTTTCGGTTTTTAAGTGCGATAACCGCTCGCCTATGTTCATGTTCCACCGCCCCCTTTGTAGCGATTATATCCCATCCAGAAGAAAATTTCAAGTAAATAATAACCGTATACGGTAAATTAATATGAAAAATAGGGATTGACACGAACCGTATTCGGTGATAGTATAGCGACATAACCGAGAACGGTTAGCTCGGAAGGGAGTGAAGAAGATGACGGAGCGGCAGAAGCGGTTCGCGGAGTATTATTTGGAGATGGGCAACGCGCGGCAGGCAGCGATTCGGGCGGGGTACTCGGCGAGTTACGCGGAGCATGTAAAACGGCGAAAGGAAGTGAAGGAATACTTGGAAAAGCGAATCGGCGGCATGGACGAGAGCCGGGTGGCATCGGCGGACGAGATTCTGGAATTTCTGACGGAGGTGATGCGCACGGAGGGCGTGGAGGACAAGGGCGTGGGCACGCGGATGAAGGCGGCGGAGATGATCGCAAAGCGCATGGGCTATTTCGCGGCGGAGGGCGGCGCGCAGGGGGCGCGCGCGGTGATCGTGGACGACATACCGGATGGAGCGGACGAGGCTTAGCGCGCGGATCGCCCCGGCGTTTTGGGGATTGCACGCGGACATCCGGCGGCGCGGGCACGCGGAATACTGGCTGGCCGGCGGGCGCGGATCGGGGAAATCGAGCTTCGCATCTTTGGAGATGATGATGCTTTTGATGCGCGACGCGAACATCAACGGCGCGGTGTTTCGCAAGGTGGCGGCGACGATCCGCGATTCGGTGTTTGAGCAGCTGCTGTGGGCGGCGCAGATGCTGGGCGTGGAGTCGCTCTGGCGCGGCAAAAGCGCGCCGCCGGAACTGGAGTATTTGCCGACGGGGCAACGGATTTTGTTTCGGGGCGCGGACGATCCGGGGAAGGCGAAGTCGATGAAACTGGCGCGCGGGCACTTTGGCTGCCTGTGGTTTGAGGAGTTGACGGAGTTTTCGGGGATGGCGGATGTGCGCTCGATCAAGGCGAGCGTCGCGCGCGGCGGCGAGACGATCACGCTGATGAGCTATAACCCGCCGCGCTCGCCCGCAAGCTGGGTGAACGCCGAGGCGCAAAGACCGGCGCGCGGGCGGATCATCCACAGAAGCGATTACAGGGACATGCCGCGCGCGTGGCTGGGCGAGGGCTTTCTCGCAGACGCGGAGACGCTCCGCGAAATGGATGAGCGCGCGTATCGGCATATGTACCTGGGCGAGGCGGTGGGCACGGGGGCGCAGGTGTTCGCGAATGTGCGGCTGCGGGCGATCCCCGAGGGGGAGATCGCTGCGCTCGACCGCATCTACTGCGGGCTGGACTTCGGGTTCGCGGTCGATCCGGACGCGTTCGTGCGCGTGCACTACGATGGGCGGCAAAAACGGCTGATGTTCATCGACGAGTTCTATGGGGTGCGCGTGCCGATCGATCGGCTGGCGCAGGAGCTCATCCGCCGGATGATGCCGGGCGAGCATGTGATCTGCGACAGCGCGGACCCGCGGATGATCGACGAATTGCGCAGGCGCGGCGTGCGCGCGCTCGCCGCGCGCAAGGGTGCGGGCAGCGTGGAGCGCGGGATGCGGCGGATGCAGGAGCTGTTTGAGATTGTGATCGACCCCGCGCGCTGCCCGAACGCGGCGCGGGAATTTGCAAGCTATGAGTACGCCCGCGCGCGCGACGGCACGCTGATTGCCGCGTACCCCGACCGCGCGAACCATACGATCGATGCGGCGCGCTATGCGCTCGAGCCGGTCACCCAGATGCGCGAGGCGCGGGCGGTGGATCGGCGGGCGTGGGGGATATAGAGGTGGCGTGCGGCGGGCGTTGGGGTGTGGCGGTTGATCTGGGAACAGAGAAAGAGGGGAGATACCATTTGATTGTAAGACCTTTGTCCGAATGGGCGGACGGGCTGCCGCCCGCGCGGATGCTGATGAGCGTCGTTGCCGAGCACGCGGCGCAGCTGGGGCGGCTTCACACGCTGCGAGACTACTACGAGGGCAAACACGCCATCTGCGCGCGCAGGCGCATGAGCGGGCTGCCGAACAACAGCCTGGTGCACGCGTTCCCGCGCTACATCTGCACGATGACGGCGGGGTATCTGATCGGCAGCCCCGTGCGCTACGCAGCGAGCGGGCAGGAAGCGGCGCTCCAAGCGCTGACGGACGCATTTTCCAGATGCGCGATGGACAGCGTGGACGCGGAGCTTGCGCGCGACGCGGCGGTGTACGGCAAGGGCGTGGAGCTGATGTTCGTAGACGGCGAGGGGAACGCGCGCAGCGCGGCGGTGAAGCCGACCCAGGCGTTTGTCGTATACACCGATGCGGTGGACGCCGCGCCGCTGTTGGGCGTGCGCGCAACGCCGGTGCTGCGCGCGGATGGGTTGACCGACGGTTGGCGGTATGATGTGTATACGCGCGAATTCGCGCTCACCTACCGCATGAAAGAGCCGTGCGAGGCGGGGTTTGCCGCGCCCGAGCGGCGCGTGCGCCATTTCTTCGGCGGCGTGCCGATGGTGGAGTTCTGGAACACCGACGACGAGCGCGGGGATTTCGAGGGCGCGATCTCGCTGATCGACGCATATGATCTTTTGCAATCCGACCGACTCAACGACAAGCAGCAGTTCGTGGACGCGCTGCTCGTACTCTACGGCTGCACGCTCGAAACCGACGCCGAGGGCAGAACGCCGGGCAGGCAGCTGCGCGAGGACAAGGCGATTGCGCTCCCGGACGGGGACGCGCGCGCGGAATGGCTCTGCAAACAGCTCAATGAAACCGACACCGAGGTGCTCAAGGCCGCGATCAATGCGGACATCCATAAAATGTGCATGGTGCCGGACATGACGGATCTGAATTTTGCGGGGAATTCCTCGGGGGTGGCGATGCGCTACAAGCTGCTCGGGCTCGAGCAGCTCACGCGGATCAAGGAGCGCTGGTTCTGCGAAGGGCTGCGCGAGCGCGTGCGCCGATACGCGCGGCATCTGACCATGCTGGGCGCGCCCGCGCTCGACGCCGCGCGCGTGGAATTCCGATTTACGCGCGCGTTGCCGGTCAACGAGCTGGAGGTGGCAAAGACCGTGCGCGAACTGCGCGGGTTGGTGGACGACGAGCGGCTTGAGAAGCGCGCGAGCGCGGCGATCGGGCTGTGACGAAAGGAGTGGAGGATATGAAGGAGAATCGCAGGACGGATGCCAAGGCGGACCTCGAGCAGCAGGTGGCGCAGGCGGTCGAGCGGGCGCGGGCGGAATGGGAGGCGGCGATGCCCGATCGTTTGGACGAGGCGCGCGCCGCCGGCGAGCGCGCGGCGGGGATGAGCGCGCAGGAGCGGCTGATCGAGCGCGAACGCCAATTGCAGGGGCGCGAGCGCGAGCTT
The DNA here is from genome assembly GCA_050945995.1 of Christensenellales bacterium. Lineage (GTDB taxonomy): Bacteria > Bacillota > Clostridia > Christensenellales > Aristaeellaceae > RUG11247. The sequence goes on along the minus strand of JBMNUA010000118.1, from coordinate 2,525 downwards.
TCGCGCAGGGAGCTGCGGGCGGCGGCGATCCAGGCGCTCTCGGCGCGCGGGCTGCCGAGCGAGCTTGCGGACGCGATCAATCTGGACGACCGCGAGGCGTATGAGCGCAGCCTGGAAGGCGCGGAGCGCGCGTTTCGCAGCGCGGTGCAGGCGGGGGTTGCGCAGCGGTTGGGCGGACAGCCGCCCGCGTTCGGGGCGGAGGTGGGCGATCCGTCGAAGATGACGGACGACCAGTATTACGCTGGGTGGTATCAGGGGAAGCCCGAGGGGTGATGTGCGGGGATTGGGCGGGGGGTAGGCGATCCGGGCGATGGTAGTTGGCATGCGTGCGAGTTATAGGGCGGGTTCGCGCGGTGGATGGGCGGAGGTAGGCGATCCGCACGATGGCAGTTGGCTTACGCGCGGAGTGGAGCAAGGTTCGCGCGGCGGTTGGGGAGGTATGCGATCCGCACGATGGCAGTTCGCTTACGCGCGAGTAGCAGGGGAGTCGCGCGGTGGATGGGCGGAGGTTTACGATCCGCGTGGTGGCAGTTGGTATGCGCGCGGGTAGCAGGGGAGTCGCGTGGCGATTGGGCGGAGGCGGGCGATCCGCGCGGTGGCAGTTGGCATGCGCGCGGAGTGGAGCGGTGTTCGCGTGGCGGCAAGTGATCCGCACAATGGCAGTTGGCACGCGCGAGTTGCAAGGCGGTGTTCGCGCGGTGGTAGGGCGGGGGTAGACGATTCCGCGCGAGCATGCGCGAGTCGCAGGGGAGTCGCGCGGCGGTTGGGCGGGGGCTTGCGATCCCGCGCGGTGGTAGTTCACATCATAACAAATTGGACAATACGACAAAAAACAGGAGGTTTCCATGGCAAACACATTCGTAACCCTTCAGGAGATCGCGCGGCAGGCGCTGCCGCGGTTGAGCGACAACTTGGTGTTCCCGTCCCTCATCCACAGGGATTTTTCCGAGGACTTCCACGGCGTGGGGGACACCGTGCGCGTGCGAAAGCCGGTGGTGTACACCGCCAGCGAGTTTGACGAGGACGCGGGCGTCACCTATCAGGACATCGTCGAGGACAGCGTGGAGGTCACGCTCAAGCACATCGCGACGGTGGACGCGCGCGCGTCCGCCATCGAGGCGGCGACATCGATCGACGATTTGAACCGCGTGTTCGTCGAGCCGGCGGCGTCGGCGATCGCCGAGAAGATCAACCAGGACGGGCTGAAGCTCTACGCGGACGTATTCCAAAACGTGGGCGCGGCGGGCACGACCCCATCCTCCCTTGCCGAAATCGCCGCGGCGCGCAAGGCGCTCAACGCCGCGAAGGCGCCCGGTGCGGGGCGGTGCGCGGTGTGGGATGTAGACGCCGACGCGAGCTTGACCGCCATCGACGCGCTCGTGCACGCCGAGAAGTCCGGCAGCACGCGCGCGCTGCGCGAGGGCGCGATCGGACGGGTGTACGGCATCGACAACTACTTATCTCAGGGCGTACTGCGCCACGAGAGCAAGATCACCGCGAAGACCGGGGTGAAGGTAAACGGCGCGGTTTCGGCGGGCGCGCGCGTCCTCTCGATCGACGCGACTGCGCTCACTGGAAAGCTGGTGAAGGGCGATATCCTCTCAATCGGCGGCGGGAGCTATGTCGTGACCGAGGACAGCGCCGCCGCGGCGGGCAACGCCATCGCGAACGTAAAGGTGTACCCCGCGCTGCCCGCCACCGCCGACAACGCGGATGTGACGATCGTCGGCAGCCACGCGGCGAACCTCGCGTTTCATCCCATGGCGTTTGCCTACGTCACGCGCCCGCTGGCGAACCCCGACGGGCAGGGTGTGGAGAGCTACGTCACCAGCTTCAACGGGCTTTCGCTGCGCGTGACGCGCGGGTACGACCAGCAGTACAAGCGCAGCATCTACTCCATGGACGTGCTCTACGGATTCAAGACGGTGTACCCCGAGCTCGCGGTGCGGGTGCTAGGTTAGACTAGGGATGAGCCCCGGGGGATTGATTTCCCCGGGGCGGCAGGGGAGGGGGTTATTCGATGCTTGACAAATTGCGAAGGCGGCTGCCGGATGCGGATGCGGACGACCAACTGCTGGACGATTTGATCGACGACGCGGGGCGGTTCATCCGCGCCTACACGCGCAGAAACGATGTGCCTGCCGCGCTCGAAGGCGCGCAGCTCCAACTTGCGGCGGTGCTATTCAACCGCATGGGCATGGAGGGCGAGACGGCGCATGACGAGGGCGGTATCCGGCGCGACGCGCAGCTACTGCCCGAGGACATCGCCTGCCAGCTTCGCCCGTGGCGGCTCGCGCGGGCGGTGCGCCCATGAGGATGCTCAACCGCACCTTGCAAGATGTGCGGATCTGGCCGCGCGCGGTGCAGGCGGGCGCGCTCGGTATATGCGAGGGGTTTTCCGATGTGCCGATTGCCGTGCGGGCGAGCGTGGGGTATGTGTCCAACTCGCTCAACAGCAACTTGAACGCGCTTGCCAGCGCGCCCTACGGCGTGCGCGCGGCGCAGACGATCAAGCTGCGGCTTTC
>JBMNUA010000117.1:0-7716 GCA_050945995.1 Christensenellales bacterium | reverse complement strand
CATGGTTCGATATGCCCTGAATGACACAAGGCCGCGCGCGATGAGCTGGGGATGATCTACCCCGGGGAGTTTCGCTGCGTCGGCGGGCGGTGAATGGGCTGGGCGCATGTTCGATATGCCCCGAATGACGCAAGGCGGCGCGCGATGAACTGGGGATGGTCTATCCCGGGAAATTTCGCTGCGTCGGCGGGCGGTGAATGGGCTGGGCGTATGTTCGATATGCCCTGAATGACGCAAGGCGGCGCGCGATGAGCTGGGGATGATCTATCCCGGGGAGTTTCGCTACGTCGGCGGGCGGTGAATGGGCTGGGCGCATGTTCGATATGCCCTGAATGACACAAGGCGGCGCGCGATGAACTGGGGATGATCTACCCCGGGGAGTTTCGCTGCGTCGGCGGGCGGTGAATGGGCTGGGCGTATGTTCGATATGCCCTGAATGACGCAAGGCGGCGCGCGCATGTGAAAACTTTGTGCGAACCGTTGACAAGAGCACGCGGCTGTGGTATACTAATTCTTGTCGCCGGGTAAGCCGGTACATCGCGGGGTAGAGCAGACCGGTAGCTCGTCGGGCTCATAACCCGGAGGTCGAGGGTTCAAATCCCTCCCCCGCAACCAACAGGTGCCAATTCTGATTCATTCGGGGTTGGCACTTCTATGGCGGCGTAGCTCAGTTGGCTAGAGCATTCGGTTCATACCCGGAGTGTCGTTGGTTCAAATCCGACCGCCGCTACCACGCGCAAATTGGCGTCCTTCCAACCGAAGGGCGCTTTTTTATATCTATCCACCCTCCGCTTCCCGCTCGCGCGCCGCCGCCTCATCGCGCAAAAGCTGCCGCTGCTCCCAGAAGTCGTCCACGGGACGCCTGCGGTAGATACTTTTTTCATAAAGGCACTCCCTTTTGGTCGTATCCCAATCATACTTCCGCGCGGCAAGCCGCTTCAATTCCTCCTTCCGCTCCTCCCTCTCCCGATACTGTTCATTGAATTTCCTCTGCGCCGCCGCGCGGTTCCCCACTTTGGCCCACGAGGCGAAATCGAGCACAATCACAATGACGAGCAGCCAAACCAGCCCCATCCTCCATCCCCCTTTTCGCAACCGGCGCGTCAACATCCCCTCAATTCCATCATAGCACAATTCGCCCGCCGCATTCAACAAACCCGCATACCGCGCCCCCGCATCGGTTACGCTAACCCCCGAAAGGGGTTGAAAAGCATGCCCGACAATCTGCCCGATCTTCTGGAAAAGGACAGGGACGCGTACAACTTCTACCACTCCCTGCCGATGTTCATCCAAGACCAGCTCGACGCGCGCGCGCCGGAGATCCAAAGCGCCGCGGCGCTCAGCGCATTCGCCAACCAATCGATGCACGACGCGCTGCTGCTCGATCAATACAAACCGATGTTCGAGGACGAAACCGAAAGCGAGATCGATTTCGTATAGCAAAATGCGATTGCCCGCCCGCCCCGGCGCATAGGATGGAGAAACGGCAACCTTCGACCATCAGAAAGGGGCAGGGCAATGAAGGCAATCCATCGATTCATACCAGCGATGTTCGCCGCATCGGCGCTTGCGCCCGCCGCGCGCGCGGAGGGCGGCGCAGACGGCGCGCTCATCACCTGGGATTCGCTTCTCACCATCGGCGGCGCGACGGCGGCGACGCTTCTGATCGTGCAGTACCTCAAAACCCCGCTCGACAGGGTTTGGAAGATCCCGACGCGCGCGCTCGTCTACGTCATCGCGCTCGCCCTGCTGCTCGCCGCCGCGGCGTTCACCATCGGCATCACGCTGGAGGGCGCGATACTGTCCATCCTCAACGCGGTGCTCGTATCGACCTCGGCATACGGCGCATACGAAGTCACCTTCAAGCGGCTGGAGTAGATACTACTCCAGCCCCATGCACCTCTCATCCAAACAGGCATAGTATGCATTGGCAACCTGAAGAGAGGTGAAACCATGGATTGTCAGGTTAATTATCGCAATTGCGCGCAGCCGGACAACAACGGCGCGGGGCTCGAGCGCAGAGGGCTGTTTTGCATCTGCTCTGTCCGGGTCATCTGCTTTTTAGCGGCGCTGCTATCGCTGGCGCTCGGCTTAATTTTAGGCGCGGTGTTCTCCGCCGTGATCCTGCCCGCCCTTCCCGCGGTTATCGTGTTCACGGTCACCATGGCGGTATTGATCATCGCGATTCTGATCATACGCTACTGCTACTGCTGCAGACTCAATCGGTGCAATTGACGCGCCGCTCGGTGTGGAAACACACCGGGTACATATGGAAAATCCTCTCTTCCCCATTTTGCCACACGAACATGCCAACATAAAAAAAGGGCGGCGCAGGTATTCCCCGCGCCGCGGTATATATTTTCTAAGCGTCGCCGCAATCGCAGCAGTCGCAGCAGTCGCAGCAATCGTCCAATAGGGAGGGCGCGAGCAGCATGGCGCTCCAGATTCTGGCGTGCGCGTACTCGTCGCCGAGCATGGAGAGCATCAGCGCGCGCACCTCGCCGCTTGGCGCGCAGCTCGCCAAATGCGCAAAGCGGGCGATGGAATCCAGCTCCCCGGCGATCGCGCGCTCGACATCGCACACGAAATCGCCCGAGGCGCCGGGGCAATCCGGCGGGCAGGTGATCGGCGGCGGGCAGACCCCGAGCAAGGACGATTGAATCCGCACATGCGCGTACTCGTCCCCGACGATGGTGATGATCAGGTTCTTCAGCGCCTCGGTCGGCGCTTCACAGGCGATCTGCGCGTGAAACCCCGCGCGCAGCAGCGATTCGAGCAGCGATTGGTCCAGCTGCCCGCGAAAATTTCTGCATGGATGACAGAACATATCAAAACATCCTTTTATATAGCATCGGATGGGCAGCGCGGCGCACAAAAAACGCCGTCTGTCCGGTATATGGTATGACGGCGTTTGCGGGCGGGATACAATGCCGCTTTACTGCGGCGGCGCGCTCAGGCACTTCGTCAGCGTGAACCCGCCCGCGCCGGGGTTGGCGGATGTGCCGGAAAGCGCGTCCAAGTCATTAAAATGCCACCATTCGGAGGCAAGCGGCGTCAGCCCCGCGTCGGTGAGATATGTTTGCAGGCGCAGCGCGGCTTTGTTCATATTGGGCGAGCGCTCGGCGCGCTTCCACGCGGTGGCGGAGCTGCTGCTGACGGGTCCTGTGAACACCGCGGCGGCGGCGGACAGCTCGTGCATGGGCGTGGGCATCTGGTACATCGTGTGCGCCGCGACATGCGTGTAGCCGTATGCCCCGCTGCGCCGGCGCTCGGTGCGCTCGACCTTCGCAAGGCTTACGTCAATCGCGCCGCCGCGCTGGTGGTTTGAAAGCTTCGTCGATGCAAACCACGAGAGCGACCACGGCGCGGAGGAGATGCCGCGCATCACCTGCCGGTCGGAATCGGCAAGCGCGGAGAGCGCGCGCACCGCCGCCATCTGCGCGGCATACGGGCGGTACGCCTCGTAGAGCACCAGCGTCTCCCCGCGCGCGAGCGCGCGCGTCTGCGCGCTGTAAATCTTCTCCGCCATGGGGTAGAGCACCGGCATGACGAACATATTTTGGTCAAACCGCGCATTGTACGCGCGCCCGGCGTACAGCCCCTCGCCCGTGACCCCGGAAAGCGCCTTCCCGGAGGAGCGCAAAAGCGACGCATAGGTGTTCGTCGCATCGTATACAATCGAGGGGATGATGTCGGGCAGGTTCACCATGCAATACTTGCTCGATAGCCAGCCGCGCGCGCTCCCCGTGTCCACCTGCCACCAGCCGCCCGATTCGGACACGATGCGAAACGCCGTGCCGGGCGCGAGCGTCTGAATGAGCCGCGTGTTTGAACTCGCGCCCTCGCGCAAATTGAGCGCGACGGACGCGTACCCCGCCGCGCCCTCCAGCGGCAGCTCGAACCGCTCGGACACGAGCGGCGCGGGCGTCGGCGTGGGCGCAGGCGTCGGTGTCGGCGAAGGCGTGGGCGTGGGTGGGATCGTGGGCGCGGGCGTCGGCACGGGGATCGGCGCGGGCGCGCGGCGGATGAAAAGCGCGGCGAGCACAATTGCCGCTACAATCGCAACCACGATGAGCGCGACCCAATACTTTCTGCGCATCCGCATCACCTCCGCGACTAATTTCCCCCCGATGCCCATAATCATGCGCGCGCGGGGGATACTACGGCTGATATTCCAAAATCGGAGGCAAATATGGAATCCATTTGGATGAAGGAAGTTCAAATCCCCCCGCGCCCGCAGCTTGAAGGCGATCTGCGCGCGGACGTTTGCGTGATCGGCGCGGGGCTGGCGGGCGTGAACTGCGCCTATCGGCTTGCGCAGGCGGGGCTTCGGGTCGTCGTGCTCGAGGCGGCGCGCATCGGCGCGGGCACCACCGCGCGCACCACGGCAAAAATCACCGCGCAGCACGATTTGATCTACGACGCGCTCGCGCGCAGCTTCGACGCGGACACCGCGCGCATCTACGCCAAGGCGAACACGGATGCGATCGAGGACTACGCGCAGATCATCGACCGCGAGGGGATCGATTGCAATTTTGCGCGCGCGGATCACCTCGTATACGCGCTGCGCGACGCGTCCGCCCTCGAATCCGAACACCGCGCGATGCGGGATGCGGGGCTAAACGCGTATTTGACCGACCGCACGGAGCTGCCCTTCTCCGTCGCGGGCGCGGTGGGGCTGCGCGATCAGGCGCACATCCACCCCCTCAAATTCCTCGGCGCGCTCGCGGAAAAGCTAGAAATCTACGAGCAAAGCCGCGCCATCGACGTGGGCAAGGGGATTGTGTGCACCCCCGGCGGGAGCGTGCGCGCCGCGCACATCGTGGTCGCCACGCGCTTCCCGTTCATCAACGCGCCCGGCTACTATTTTTTGCGGATGCATCAGGAGCGCAGCTACGCCGCCGCGCTCACCGGCGCGCCGGCAATCAAGCACATGTACATCGACATGGCGGACGGCGGGCTTTCAATTCGCCCCTATGCGGGTATGATGATATTGGGCGCGGGCAGCCACCGCACGGGCGAGAACCCCGGCGGGCAGTATGAGAAGCTGTCGCGCGCGATGGGCGCGCACTTCCCCGGCGCGCAGGCGGCGGCGACATGGTCGGCGCAGGACTGCGTGACGCAGGACAGGCTCCCGCTGATCGGTCGATATGCCGGGCGCACGGACGAATTGTATGTGCTGACGGGGTTTGCGAAATGGGGGCTGACGACCGCCATGGCGGGGGCGAAGGTCGTCGAGGATTTGATCCTCGGGCGCGAAAGCGACGCCGCGCGCATCTTCGCGCCCGCGCGCTCGATCGTCAAAGGCGCAAAGGGCATGGCGGACGACATCAAGGCGAGCGTCAAGGGCTTTGCCAAGCGGATTTTGCCGCCGGAGGGGCTGCTAAATGACCTCGCACCCGGCGAGGCGCGCGAGATCGCGCACGCGGGCGAGAAGCTCGGCGCGTACCGCGACGAGGCGGGGCAGGTGCACATCGTCAGCCTCGTCTGCCCGCATCTGGGCTGCGCGCTCTCTTGGAACGCGGACGATTTGAGCTGGGACTGCCCCTGCCACGGCTCGCGCTTTGACATACGCGGCGCGCTGCTCGACGGACCTTCGCAGCGCGGCATTGACAAGGAGGATGCGACATGAACGCACTCATCAACGAAAAATCCCCCTACCTGATCCAGCACGCGCAGAACCCCGTGGACTGGCTGCCCTGGGGCGAGCCGGCGTTCGCGCGCGCGCGGTTGGAGGACAAGCCGGTGTTTCTGTCGATCGGGTATTCGACCTGCCATTGGTGCCATGTGATGGCGCGCGAGTCCTTCGAGGATGCGCAGGTCGCAGAGATTCTAAACGAGCATTTCATCTCCATCAAGGTCGATCGCGAGGAGCGCCCGGACATCGACCAGATCTATATGGACGCGTGCATGGCGCTGACCGGCAGCGGCGGCTGGCCGCTGACCGCGATCCTGACGCCAGAGCAAGCGCCGTTTTTCGCGGCGACGTACCTGCCCAAGACAGCGCGCTACGGGCAGACGGGGCTGATCGAGCTGCTCGAAGCCGTGACAACCATGTGGCGCGAGCGGCGCGCGGAGGTGGTGGAGATGGGGCGGCAGATCGCGCAGCACATCGCGCAGCCGCGTACATCGGCGCGCGCGGATGTCGATCTCTCGCCCGCGTTTCTTGCGCGCGCGGCGGCGCGGGCGGGCGCGGATTATCACAAAAAAAGCGGCGGGTTCGGGAACGCGCCGCTGTTTCCCATGCCGCACCGGCTGCTTCTTCTATTGCGCACGGGCGCGCGGGAGAAGGTGCGCGGCGCGCTGACGCAGATGGCGCGCGGCGGAATCTTCGACCACCTCGGCGGCGGGTTTTCGCGCTATTCGACCGACGACAAATGGCTCGCGCCGCACTTTGAAAAGATGCTCTACGACAACGCGCTGCTCGCCTATGTGTACGCCGAGGCGGCGATTGCGCTGGACGAGCCCTTTTTCGCGCAGGCGGCGGAGGCGACGCTCGACTACGCGCTGCGCGAGATGCGCGACGCGCGCGGCGGCTTCTACTGCGCGCAGGACGCGGACAGCGAGGGCGTGGAGGGGCGATACTATGTGTTCACCCCTACGGAAATCGAGCGCGTGCTCGGACAGGACGCGCAGGCATTCTGCGCGCGCTACGACATCACGCCCGCGGGCAATTTCGAGGGCGCGAGCATCTTAAACCTATTGCACGACGGCGATTATCGGCACGCCGCCGCGCAGTTCGCCGAGCAGCGCGCCGCGTTATACGCTTACCGCGCCCAGCGCGCGCCGCTTCACAAGGACGACAAGGTGCTGACCGCGTGGAACGCCATGATGATCGCCGCGCTCAGCCGCGCGGGCGCGCTGTTTGAGCGCGCGGACTACCTCGCCGCGGCGGACGACGCGGTGCGCTTTGTCCGAAAATATTTGACTGCGCCGGACGGCGGGCTGTATGCGCGCTACCGCGCGGGCGAGGCGGGCATCGAGGGCACGCTAGACGACTACGCGTTTCACATCTGGGCGCTGATCGAGCACCACCGGGCGCGGCATGACATCGAAAGCCTGCTGGAAGCCAAGCGGCTTGCGCACATCGCGCACGAGCAGTTCTTCGATTCCGAAAACGGCGGCTATTTCATGACGGCGTCGCATGAGCTGATCATGCGCCCGAAGGAGACCTACGACGGCGCGACGCCATCCGGAAACAGCGCGCTACTCTACGCGTACACGCTGCTTCGCGCGTATTCGGGCGAGCGGGTGTGGGCGCAGCGATCCGACGCGCTCATCGATTTCCTCGCGCCCGATCTAGCGGAGAACCCGTCTGCGCACACCTTCGCGCTGTGCGCGCTGGCAAACATCCTCGCGCCGCCGGCGAAGTGGATCGCCGCCTGCGCGAGCGAGGCGGACGCGCGCGAGGCGCGGGAGACGGCGGCGGCGCAGGCAAATGTGTGCGCGCTGATCCTCTCGCCCGAGACGCGAAACGCTCACATCGCGTTCGACCCCGACCTCGCGGACTATTCGCCGCCCGAATCGGGGGTATTGTGGTACGTCTGCGAAGGGGGCGTGTGTGCGCCGCCGACCGCGGACGCGCCCGGCGCGGTTGCGCAGATCACCCAGTAGCCGCCCTTTTTGGCGATCGGCTCGGCGCGCTCAAAGGTTTCTCGCAGAAACGCAAGCGCGGAGGGCGCGCCCTGCTGCTTGCGGATGACGATGTACAGCGCG
>JBMNUA010000116.1:0-7803 GCA_050945995.1 Christensenellales bacterium | reverse complement strand
ATGCGCAGAATCGGCGACGATTTCTGGGGCGCGCCCGCCGCGCTGCCCGCACAGCCGAAAGTCGAACAGAGCGCCGCCGCGCCGCAGGAAATGCCGGATTCGCAGATCGAGCCGCCCGAGGACATCGAGGCGCTCAAGCGCGAATTAAATGAGTACATCGGGCTATCGGGCATCAAAAAAGAGGTCAATAACTTAATCAACATGGTGACGGTGCACAAGCTGCGCGCGGCGCACAATTTGCCGACGGTCGAAATGGCGCTTCATATGGTGTTCACGGGCAACCCCGGCACGGGCAAGACGATGATCGCGCGGCTGATGGCGCGCATCTATAAGAGCCTCGGCATTCTCTCGCAGGGGCAGCTGGTCGAGGTGGATCGCTCGGGGCTGGTAGCGGGCTACGTCGGGCAGACGGCGCAAAAGACGAGCGAGGTCGTCGCAAAAGCGCTGGGCGGCGTGCTGTTCATCGACGAGGCATACGCGCTGGAGAGCGCTTCCGAGAACGATTTCGGGAAGGAAGCGATTGAGACGCTGCTCAAGGCGATGGAGGACAACCGGGACGATCTCGTGGTGATCGTCGCGGGCTATGACGGGCTGATGGAGCGGTTCATCGGCTCGAACCCCGGGCTCGAATCGCGCTTCAATCGCTATTTGCACTTTGCCGATTATACCATCGACGAGATGTGCGACATCCTCGATCTGCAACTCAAAAAGAACCGCTATACGCTGGACGACGGCGCGAAGGCGGCGGCGCGCGACTACATCGGCGCGGCGAATACGCATTCGATCTCCTTCGGCAACGCGCGCGGCGTTCGCAATATCTTCGAGCGCACGCTGATCGCGCAGTCGAACCGGCTCGCGTCACTCACGGATGTCACGGTCGATATGCTCGTGACGATCACGGCGGAGGATCTCCTCGCCGCGCGCGCGGAGGACGCGAAACTCAATGAGGCGGTGCGGCGGGAGGAGGAGCTGCTTGAGAGCACGAATCAACTGCTGGATGAGCTGAAGGGGATCGCGGAGGATGCGAAGGGGGAGTGAAGCTGCGCTGCCAAAGGCAACCTCGCGGAAAACGTGCGCGCGGGTGGGGGGATGTCCGCCAGCGCGCACCTTTGCTATGCGGGTTTATGCGGGGTTGCCTTAAATAATCATGGAGGTTATGGATCATGAGGGTACAAGCAAAACGCAATAGCATACTGCGCAGATATATCGATAAATACCATTTGAATGCTGACACATTTGATGTATATGCTATATTAAAGAGAAAAAGATTATTTGGAGAATCATGTTATTTCCTTTTATGCTCCGAACATAATATCGTTTATTGGAATAATGCAAGATTATATAAGATTGTTGATACATCGATACCAAACCATTGGGTTACAGTCAAGAATCGTGCAAATATGATTGTATATACGTTGGACGGCGTTGATCCACTAAAGTACTCCTATTACTCTGGACCAAGGTTATTAATTGATCACATTGAAAACCTAGCTGAAATTTCGTATGTAGATGCAGGGTTATCGAAAAGAATTATAAGTGATGCTGAGTTAACGTAATCGAGAGTGACCATATTGAGACATATGGATAATTAGTTTACATTTTGTGGGTTCGCCGTGCAAGGGCAATCAGGGTTGAAGTAAAAGATAGGGTAGTGCTACCGGATTATATCTAGCGGTGATTGCGCGATCGTATACACTTCCTATTTTGGATCAAGGATTTAAATTAACCCTATTGAGAATTTGGTGAGGATTCAAATATCGATGACACATTGTCAAGAAAGGTCATTGATGATGTGCATGTTGGCTCGGATGCATATTATGTACAAACGATTCCATGAATCAGTTATTTGATTGAGTATCGTCCACTATGTCGATCTTATTTTGCATGCACCAATCAAGGATGCTGTTGAGCGCATATTCTCTTACATCAGGATAATCCAGGTCATAAACCTCTTGTAATCTTCCGGATTGATCGATAAAATGCTTATCGCTTGCCGAAACAGGTTCCCTTCTTACCGAATGATTGAGTACCGAATATTGATTGTTCATGCATTCAGATATCCCGAACTGTTCCAGTACCTCATCGCGAACACCATGTTTGTTCAATATATATTGTGAATATTTCATGGGACAAAGATATGGGATGCGCACATAACGATCCGGTTCTTTCGTAATATCTATTATATTCTCATGGCAATCCAAATGGATGTAAGTATATACTGTTTTGCTGATTCGCTTAATCCGATCCTTGATGAGATGTCCTGTCTCAGTATCGAACCATCCGCCGTTCCAGATCATGATATCCAGCAGCTGACTCAAACGAATCATGGTGATCACCTTTCTTTGATCATCGCTATGCAGGGCGCTTATTACCCCACTCCGATTGCACATGTTCAGAAATATACCGAAGGCAAAACGCGCTGCGGGCAAAGCCCACAGCGCGCCGTAACATATCCTATCTTACAGTTTTCCCTGCTTCTCCAACAGCGCTGCGCGCGCCGCGGCAAGGCGTGCGATCGGCACGCGGAAGGGGGAACAGGAGACGTAATCCAGCCCCAGCTTGTGGCAGAACTCGATCGAGGACGGGTCGCCCCCGTGCTCGCCGCAGATGCCGAGCTTGATCGCCGGGCGCGCCTCGCGTCCGAGCTTCACCGCCGTCTCAACGAGCTTGCCAACGCCGGTCTGGTCGAGGCGATCGAAGGGATCGTTCTCAAACACCTTCTTGGCGTAGTAGGAATCCAGGAACATCGCCGCGTCGTCGCGGGAGAAGCCGTAGGTCATCTGCGTCAGATCGTTCGTTCCGAAGCTGAAGAATTCGGCCTCGGCGGCGATCTTGTCCGCGGTCAGCGCCGCGCGCGGAATCTCGATCATCGTGCCGACCATATAATCGATCGTCACGCCCTTCTCCTTCATGACGGTCTGTGCGGTCTCGTCAACCACCTTGCGCACATAGGAGAACTCCTTCACATCGCCCACCAGCGGGATCATGATCTCGGGATGGATCGCAAAACCCTTCTCCTGGCGCACCTCGATGGCGGCCTCGATCACCGCGCGGGTCTGCATCTCCGCGATCTCCGGATAGGTGACCGACAGGCGGCAGCCGCGGTGTCCCATCATGGGGTTGGCTTCCTTGAGCGCCTCGATTTTGCTGAGCGCCTTCTCCATCGTCACGCCCAGTTCGCGCGCAATGCCCTCGATCTCGGCGCGCTGGTCGGGGTGGGGCAGGAACTCGTGCAGCGGCGGGTCGAGGTAGCGGATGGTGACCGGGCGCTCGCCCATCACCTCGTAGATGCCCTTAAAATCGCCCTTCTGCATGGGCAGCAGCTTCGCGAGCGCGCCCCTGCGCTGCTCCTCGTTGTCGGCGAGGATCATCTCGCGCATCGCCGCGATGCGGTCTGCGGCAAAGAACATGTGCTCCGTGCGCGTCAGCCCGATGCCCTCCGCGCCGAATTTGATGGCGACCTCCGCGTCGTGCGGCGCGTCGGCGTTCGTGCGGATGGTGAGCCTGCGCGCATCGTCCGCCCACGCCATGAGCGTGGCGAAATCGCCGGAAAGCTCCGCGTCCACGGTCGGGATCGCGCCTTTATAGATGTTGCCGGCAGAGCCGTCGAGCGAGATGAAATCGCCCTCGTTAAACTCGACGCCGCCAATCGTGCACTTCTTGTTCGCCTCGTCCATCACAAGCGCCGCGCAGCCTGCGACGCAGCAGGTGCCCATGCCGCGCGCGACGACCGCCGCGTGCGAGGTCATGCCGCCGCGTGCGGTCAAAATGCCCTCGGAATGGTTCATGCCCTCGATGTCCTCGGGCGAGGTCTCAAGCCGCACCAGGATGACCTTCTGCCCCGCCTTCGAGGCGCTGGTCGCGTCCTGCGCGGTGAAATAGATCTGTCCGCTCGCCGCGCCGGGGGACGCCGGAAGCCCGGACGCCAGCGGCTTTTCCTTCTTGAGCGCGACCGTGTCAAAGCCCGGATGGAGTAGCGCGTTGAGCTGCGAGGGGTCGATCATCAGCATGGCTTCGTCCTTGGTGATCATGCCCTCGTTGACCAGATCGACCGCGATCTTGATCGCGGCGGCGGCGGTGCGCTTGCCGCTGCGGGTCTGCAGCATGTACAGCTTGCCGCGCTCGATGGTGTATTCCATATCCTGCATGTCGCGATAATGGTTCTCCAGCGCCTGCGCGTACTTTGTAAACTCGTCAAACACCTCGGGCATGTCCTCGCGCAGCTTCTCAATCGGCATGGGCGTGCGCACGCCCGCGACGACGTCCTCGCCCTGCGCGTTGATCAGGTACTCGCCGTAGAGCTTGTTTTCGCCCGTGGAGGGGTTGCGCGTGAACGCAACGCCCGTGCCGGAGGTGTCGCCCATGTTGCCAAACACCATCGACTGCACGTTCACCGCCGTGCCCCAATCGCCAGGGATGCCGTGCATGCGGCGGTAGTAGATCGCGCGCTCGTTATCCCAGGAGCGGAACACCGCGTTGATCGAATCAAACAACTGCTCCTTCGGATCCTGCGGGAAGGGCTCGCCCATCTCCTCGGCGTACAGCGCTTTAAACTGGCCTACCAGTTTTTTGAGGTCGTCCGCCGTCAGATCCGTGTCCGCGGTGACGCCCTTTTCTTCTTTCATGTCGTCGAGCAGCTGCTCGAACTTCGATTTTTTGACCTCTTTGACCACGTCGGAGAACATCTGAATGAAGCGGCGGTAGGAGTCATACGCGAACCGCTCGTTGTTTGTCAGCTTCGCAAGCCCGTCAACGGATACGTCGTTGAGCCCGAGGTTCAGGATGGTGTCCATCATGCCGGGCATCGACGCGCGCGAACCGGAGCGCACGGACACGAGGAAGGGGTTGTCCTTGTCGCCAAAGCGCTTGCCGCATATCTCCTCGGTCTTTGCGAGGGATTCCTCAATCTGCTGTTTGATCTCGGGCAGTATGGTCTTGCCGTTTTCATAATAGGAAACGCACGCCTCCGTCGAGATCGTGAACCCCTCCGGCACGGGAAGGCCGAGGGAAGTCATCTCCGCGAGATTGGCGCCCTTGCCGCCCAGGAGATTTCTCATGTCAGCGTTGCCCTCGCTGAACAGGTAGACATACTTGCGCGTCATTGCAATCCTCCTATAAGGTCATTGACTTTTTAGGAATTAAGTTTACATGAAATACCCGGTTTTTTCAAGTATTCACAGGTTAAATAACGACGGAGATCGCCCATTTTCTCGCATCCTATTGACGAATTGTAAGAATTGCGCCATAATATCAGATGGGAATATGTGAAAAAAAGCGGAGGTCGAATGGCGCATCGGATCACGGGGGTCGCGCGCAGCAGCCCGGCGGCGCGCGCGGGCATCGAAGCAGGGGATGAGCTGATCGCCATAGACGGCGAGATCATCATCGATTTTATCGATTATCAGGCGCTTTCGGCGAACGCGGATTTGGAAGTACAGACCCGCCGCGGCATGTGGCGCGTTAAAAAAGAGGAGTACGCCGACCTCGGGCTTTCGTTTGAAACGCCCATGATGTCGGGCGTGCGCCAGTGTGCGAACAACTGCGCGTTCTGCTTTGTCGATCAGCTGCCCAGGGGCGCGCGCAGGAGCCTGTGCGTCAAGGACGACGATTGGCGGATGTCGCTGCTCATGGGCAACTACGTCTCGCTCACCAACGTGCCGGATCGCGAGCTCGAGCGCATCATTCGCCGGCGCGTGTCGCCCCTGTACATCTCCGTGCACGCGATGGACCCCGCGGTTCGCGTCGAGATGATGGGCACGCCCCGCGCCGCCAAGCTGCCCGAGCAGCTCGCGCGGCTCAAGGCGGGCGGCATCGAGTTCCACGCGCAGGCGGTGCTCTGCCCGGGCATGAACGATGGGCAGGTGCTCGCGCGCACCATCGAGGAACTCACCGCGCTGTTTCCCGCCGCGCGCTCGCTCGCGCTCGTGCCCGTGGGGCTCACGCGCCATCGGACGGGGCTCTCCAAGTTGCGCAAGTTCACAAAAAGCGAGGCGGCGGCGGTGATCGACCTTGCCGATGAATGGCGCAAGCGGCTTTCCCCGAAATTGGGCACGCGCTTCGTGTTCCCGTCCGACGAGCTCTACCTCGCCGCCGAGCGCGCCATGCCCGCCGACGAGGAATACGAGGATTACGCGCAGATCGAGGACGGCGTGGGCATGCTCCGGCTGTTCGAGACGGAATTTGCCGAAGCCCATCGGGACATGGGGGAGGTTCGCCCCGCGCGCAGCGCTCGCATCGCCATCGCCTGCGGGGTCTCCGCCGCGCCGTTTTTCGCCGCGCTGCTGCGCGCATACCCCGTGCCCGGCGCGCAGATTCGTGTGCAGCCGATCATCAACCGTTTTTTCGGGGACACGGTCACCGTCTCCGGGCTCATCACCGGGGGCGATCTCGTCGCGGGCATGGCGGGCGTCGAGTGCAGCCATGTGCTGATCACCCAGAACATGCTGCGCTGCGAGGACAATCTGTTTTTGGACGACATGACGCTCGATGAGGTGACCCAGCGCCTCGCCCGCCCCGTGATCCCCGTCGGGCGGCAGGGCGGCGACCTCGTCCGAGCGATCATCGATATTGTGGAGGAATCATATGGCTAAACCGCTTGTGGCGATTGTCGGTCGCCCGAATGTGGGGAAATCGACGTTTTTTAATCAAATGGCGGGCAGGCGCATCGCGATCGTGGAAAACACGCCCGGCGTGACGCGCGACAGGGTGTATGCCGATTGCGAATGGCAGCGTTACGCGTTCACCCTCATCGACACGGGCGGCATCGACCCGACCAGCGAGGACGTGCTCCTCAAGCAGATGCGCCGGCAGGCGGAGATCGCAATTGAAACCTGCGACGTGATCCTGTTTTTTGTTGACGGCAAAGAGGGGCTCACCGCGGACGACCAGGATGTCGCCGACATGCTGCGCCGATCCGGAAAGCCCGTGATCCTCGTCGTCAACAAAGTGGACAACATCAAAAACATGGACGCGGTCTACGATTTTTATCAGCTCGGCATCGGCGAGCCCATGGGCATATCGTCCGTCAACCTGCTAAACTTCGGCGATTTGCTCGACGCCATGTGCGAACATTTCCCCGAGCCGGACGAGGAAGAGGCGGCGGAGAACACCGCGATCCACATCGCCGTCGTCGGGAAGCCCAACGTCGGCAAATCCTCGCTCGTCAACCGCATCCTCGGCGAGGAGCGCGTGATGGTGTCCGACATCGCCGGCACCACGCGCGACGCGATCGACACCCGGTTTACCGACAACGGCGAGGAGTTCGTGATCATCGACACCGCGGGCATCCGCAGAAAGCGCGCCATCGAGCAAAAGTCGCTCGAGCGCTATTCCGTGGTGCGCTCGTTCGCGGCGATCGACCGCTGCGATGTCGCGATCCTCATGATCGACGCGCTCGAGGGCGTGACCGAGCAGGACGCGAAGATCGCTGGCTACATCGACGAGCAGGGCAAAGCCGCCATCCTCTGCATCAACAAATGGGACGCCATGGAGAAGGAGACGGGCACCTACGAGGCGTATGTGAAGGATGTGCGCACGCAGCTCAAGTTCATGGACTACGCGCCCGTTGTGTTCATCTCCGCGCTCACCGGAAAGCGCGCCGATAAGACGCTCGATCTCGCGCGCGAGGTGTACGCCCAGGCGCGCAAGCGCGTGACCACCGGCGTGTTAAACGATGTGCTCCACGATGCGCAGGCGTATCTGCAACCGCCGTCCGTCTCCGGGCGCAGGCTGAAGATCTACTACGCGACCCAGCAGGCCGTGCAGCCTCCGACCTTCGTAATCTTCATCAACGACGCGGCGCTC
>JBMNUA010000115.1:0-7869 GCA_050945995.1 Christensenellales bacterium | reverse complement strand
ATCCGCCCGCGCCCTTGGCTGTACAGCTCGCTCGGCTTGGTGGTAAACCTATTGCGAAGCGTGCCGTTCATCATCCTTCTGGTGGCGCTGTTGCCGTTCACGCGCATCATTGTGGGGACGACGCTCGGCTCGACCGCCACCATCGTGCCGCTGGTGGTCGCCGCGGCGCCGTTTGTGGGGCGCATGGTCGAATCCTCCATCAAGGAAGTGCCCCTCGGCGTGATCGAAGCCGCGCGCGCGATGGGGACATCCGACATCCGATTGATCTTCAAGGTACTCGTGCCGGAGGCGAGACCGTCGCTCATCGTCGGCTGCGCCATCGCCGTGACGACGATATTGGGGTATACCGCCATGGCGGGCTTTGTCGGCGGCGGAGGGCTGGGCGCGATTGCCATCAACTACGGCTATTATCGTTACAATACGCAGATCATGCTCGTCACCGTGGCGCTCATGGTGGCGGTGGTGCAGCTTTTGCAAGAGATTGGGATGCGATTTGCACGGATGACCGACAAGCGCGCCAAATGACCGATTGTAAAATTTCGTCGGAACGCTTGATTCTGACCGCCGGATCGTTTATCATCCCATACAACCGATAGGTTATGAGTATTTTGAATGATGGAGGAGAGCGCGATGAAAAAACCGATGGCATCCATGCGTGTGAGATGTTGTATGGGCATGCGTAGGATGTGTATGCGCTCGCTTCGCCATTCTTCGGGTTCCGAAATTGATTGATGCCGCGTGCGCGCGGGGCTTGAAGAAAGCATACACATCCCATAAATTGGCGATTGACATCTCAAACATCGATCATAAAGGAGTACAATAACATGAAGCGTATCATTTTTCTTGCGTTGACATTGGCATTTGTTTTGAGTTTCTCCGCGTTTGCGCAGTCGCCCGTCACCATCACCATCGGCGCGAGCGTCGCCCCCCATGCCGAGATCCTGCAAGTTGCGAAAGAACTGCTGGCGGAGCAGGGCATCGACCTCGAAATCGTCGAGTATAACGACTACATACTGCCCAACACCGCCGTCGATTCCGGGGAACTGGATGCGAACTTCTTCCAGCACGTTCCGTATCTGCTCGATTTTAACGAGCAGAACGGCACAAAACTCGTTTCCGTGGCGCTCATCCACTACGAGCCGTTCGCCATCTACGCCGGCAAGAGCGATTCGCTCGATGCGCTGCCCAAGGGCGGCGTGATCGCAATCCCCAACGATGGCACGAACGAGGCGCGCGCGCTCCTGCTTCTGGAGGCGAACGGGCTGATCAAGCTGAATGAGAACATCGGGCTGACCGCCACGATCCTGGATATCGCGGAGAACCCGAACAACTATGTGATCATGGAACTGGAGGCGGCGCAGATTCCGCGCTCGCTCCCGGATGTGGACATCGGCGTGATCAACGGCAACTACGCCCTCGAGGCAGGGCTCGTGGTTGCAGACGCCTTGGCGTTTGAGGACGCGGCGTCCGAAGCGGCGCAGACGTATGCGAATGCGCTGGTCGTGCGCGAAGGCAGCGAGGAGGACGAGGCGATTCTCGCGCTGATCGATGCGCTGCAGAGCGACGAGGTGCGCACCTTCATCGAAGAGACCTACGGCGGGGCGGTTGTTCCGACGTTCTAGGGTTAAATCGAACCCCGGCATGCGGCGCGTGCCGGGGTTTCCCATGCGCACGCCAACAAAGACGAGCGGTTTCAACAAAAAGAGCCTTGGATTGCGAATGCGACAATCCAAGGCTTTGATCCGCGAATCAGCCGCGCGCGATTGCGCGAGCAGGCGCTGGATCAGTCGTTGTAGGTAAACGAGCGGTAGAACATCTGCTCTCTGGAGAAGCTCCAGCTTATACCGTTTCCACCGGTCGGTACATTCCCGATATCAGAATCGATGACCACGCTTTGCATAGCGTTTATAATCGGCTCAACTAGCAGATATTCACTGCTTATGCGATCCATCACACTAGGCAGCACCTCATTTACTGCAGTGTCGGGCAATACAGACATTAGAGATTGAATTAGCTGACGGATCTCTTTTATCTCCTCGGGCGGTTCAATGCCCGCAGCAATCGAGGAAGGATCTTCGGCAGTCATGCCGCCTGCCTTCACCCATGCATCGTACAGTGGCGCCCATTCAAATTGTGCAAAGTCGAGGTAGTGCCAATTCTGAGTCGAGGAGTACCATGAGACGCGCATTGTTATTTCGTTTGCAGCTTGCTTTGTACTTAGCAGTCTGTTATCGAGCGTCTGCACGTTACAATTCAAGCCAATCTCTTGCCAGAACTCACTCAGGAGTTCGCACATGGGTATTTGGTCAGTCGCGGCAGCATCAGTATAGATAAACCAAGCAAGTTTAAGACCAGAGGGAGTTTCGCGGAAGCCGTCTCCATCGACATCCATCATCCCCATCTCGTCGAGGATCGCATTCGCGCCTTCGATGTCATGTGAGCAATCATACCAAGGATTTGGCTCTGCAAAACCTTTAAAAACGGAGTCGATTATCTCGTCTACATCAATGGAGATGGTGAGTGCGCGTCGAAATTCGGTTTTGGTCACGACCTCCTGCCATGCTTGAGAAAGCTCGTCATCCTTGACGCTGCCATCAGTGTTAAGACCGTAGTTTATGTTGATGTAGAAACTCGTCGGGTTCGTGTGGTTTTTCGCGATATATGCGGTGTTGCCCGAATTGGCTGCATTTTCGCGGTAGAGCGATATGTTGTCGATCATCGTCACGCCCTGACCGAAGTTCGCGTCGCCAGACATGTACGCCATCTGCACCATCTCGCCGTCCTGGACAAGGAGGGATGTCAGGTAGTCGATATAGGGCAATTGGTTGCCCGCAGAATCAATCTTGTGATAATAGGGGTTTCGCGTCCATGTGGTGATCGTCCCGTCTGTAGAGGACATAATCCAAGCGTAGAGCATAGGCATATTCGTCTCATGTCCTGCATCCTTGAAATACTCGTTGGCGAGGACGTCCGTGGAATCCGTTATTTCCCAATTCTGCACGTCGAGCCGATGGAACACGTATGTCCACACATCCTCAGCTGTTGGGTCATCATAACCCATGATCGCTGCGTAGGGACGAATGAATTCAAAGTATGCCTCTTCTGAGCCGTGAATTTCCGCGGCATAATCTAGATGGAAGGGCTTGAGATACGCAGCGGGTTTGAGATAATCTGTGTATCCAACCCAACCTCCGATTGAAATCGCCACGAGGAAGCCACCGTAAGGTTCGTCGAAGCGGATTGCGAAGTGTTGATCGTCAATGATTTCATAGGAGAGAGGTGCGCCGGAAGATGAACCACCTGAGCGCATCTTTGCTGAGACAACAGGGTTGATGGCTGTATTGAAGATGAAGTCTTCAAATGTAAAACGGAAGTCCTCGATGGTCACCTCAGTGCCGTCTGACCACTTGAGACCCTTGCGGAGTGTGAATATGAACTCGGTGTTATCATCGTTTATCTCAACAGCCTCTAGAAGATTCGGTGTGAATGTATCCGAGATAACCGACTGACAAGTGAACAGCGCTTCGTTACAAGCAATAAACACATCGGCGTCCCAGTTTATGTCGTCAGTTACATGCTTGAGTGTACCGCCGTATGTACCAATCTCGTAGTCTAGGTATTCTGGAGATATTTCGTCAGTTAGTTTTGGGTTTTCTGGCAATCTCTCCTCTACAGGTGGCAAATCCCCTGCTTCCACCAGTTTGGTAAGGATTGGTGATTCACCGTACAAGTCAAACGTCTCGGTTATGCCAGAAGCGCCTAGAGTGGTCAGTACGAACGCTAAGCAAAGAAACATGGTAATTTTTTTCAAGTTATTCTCCCCCTACTCCCTTTTTTACCACCATATTAATTGTAGCGAATGAATGCTATAAAATCTAGTGAAAATTCAACGCGTTTGGTAATTGTTTGTGGGATATTCCCACAATATAATTGCAACCTTAGTGATTGCCGCTTGCATTTGGTACTTTCTTGTGTTGTTTTTGATAATCTCATGCGGAACACGGTTGAATATTGTATAATGAGATGGGAAAGGCGGTGGAGTAAATCTGATGGGGTCCTCACATGATTTTGACCTTAATTTAGCCATCGAGTGCGCTGATGCTCTGGCATTTTCCACATCCCTTGGTTGCTCCATCTCAACGGCTGAAGGAGAAATTCTTCATAGCATTGGTTCTAGCATCCGGGACTGCAGCATGTGTGAGAGGATCGGACTTGCTGTAGACAGTTGTACCCATTCACAGATCTACGCAACCGCCTCTGCAGAGCGTTTCGGTGGAAAGTATGTCTATTTTTGCCCTGGTGGTTTAACATGCGCTATCTCGCCAATTCTTGGACAGTTTGGACCCGTTGCAAAACTAACCATTGGTCCGTTTTTAATGATGGACAAAGCGGATTATGTTCGATACGATTTAAAGGAAAGTCTCAAATTAGAAGGTAAGAGATTGGAATCTTGTCTTGAAGTGCTTGATAACATACCGGAGGTCGATGCGAAACGAGTGAACTACATATCAAATCTCTTATTCATGTCTGTCGGTTTTATTAACAACGTTGTTGCAGCAGGCCGCATGCTTGAAGCACAACATGAGAACGAAATTCAAGGACAAATATCTGATTATATACATAGCCTCAAGCAAAAAGCGATAGAGTATCCTTATGAAACCGAGAAGGAACTACTTCATTCCATTGCAACGTCAAACCGCGAAAATGCCCAACGCCTTTTAAACATAGTTCTTGGTAATATATTTCTTGCAGCTGGGAACGATCTTTCGCGCATTCGTTCACGAGTGATTGAGCTCCTCGTACTCATCTCGCGTGCTGCAGTAGATGGAGGCGCAAACATTGAATATGCATTACAACTAAATCATAACTACATTCAATCCCTACATGCAACTAAAAATCTTGACAAACTATGCTTTCAATTAACGAACGCAATGAATAATTTCATAGATTGCGCGTTCCGTTACT
Organism: Christensenellales bacterium; assembly: GCA_050945995.1. Lineage (GTDB taxonomy): Bacteria > Bacillota > Clostridia > Christensenellales > Aristaeellaceae > RUG11247. The sequence goes on along the minus strand of JBMNUA010000115.1, from coordinate 2,904 downwards.
CTGGTTATAAACACTTCGATATTATGCACAAGACACTTGCACATATAAGGACAAACTACATGGATAAATTGACCCTCGGAGGTATGGCGAGCATGGTTTATCTGTCTCCCTCCTACTTTAGTCGGATTTTCAAAGAAGAACAAGGCGTATCATTTAGTGAGTATCTAACGAACTATCGCATAAAAAAATCCAAGGTACTGCTTCTTAACAAATCCATCCGCATTGGTGATGTGTCCGCTATGGTTGGCTTTGAAGACCAAAGTTATTTTACGAAAGTATTTAAACGCCTCGTTGGCATATCACCTAGTCACTTCCGTGATACAAATGGGCGGCTTAAACAAGGCGTATTATAGGTAGGAGGGCTCGATATGTACAAGATAGTCAAAGCGCGAGAGACAATGACGTCCAAGGAACGCGTTCGTCGGACATTTCGGTTTGAGAAGGCGGATCGCGTACCGATCGGCTACGAATCAAACCCAACGATCAATCGAAAATTCATGACAGCGCTCGGATTCCAGGATTATGAGCGCGAATCGTTTCTCGACGCACTAGGAGTCGACTATCGAGGCATTGACGTCCCCTACGTTGGACCGAAGCTCTTCTCTGATATATCCGGCATAAGTTGCCACCCACTTTACGGCTTTTATACGCGTTGGGTTGAAAACCAATTTGGTGGCTATTCCGACTATTGCAACTTTCCGCTCAAAGACGCAGACGAGGAGGCGATATACGCCTTCCCTGCCCCTGACCCGGATGATTTTGATTATTCCGTCGTCGGAGACAAGGTGAAGCGATATCGTGACTATGCCATTTACGTCGGTGATCCAGGTCAGAACGACATCATCAACTCGCTCGGGCGGGTAATGGGCATGGAGGACGCGCTGGTGAACTTGCAGCTCGGCGACGAAGCGACGCTAGATTATATGCGACGTAAGGTAGGCTTTGAGCGTGAGAAGATATATCGTACACTCGAGGCTATAAAAAAGGCAGGAGGCGAGCCGGATTTTGTCTGGATCGGTGAAGATTTAGGTACTCAGATTGCACCAATGATCAGTCATGAGCTGTTTACGCGAGTGTTTCGAAGCGGGATGCAATCATGCGTGGACATAGCAGCCTCCTTCGACATCCCTGTGATGATCCACACCTGCGGCTCGTCGAGCTGGATTTACGAGGATTTCATCGAGATGGGCATTCGCGCCGTCGATACGCTCCAGCCCGAGGCGGTGAACATGTCGCCGAAGTATCTGCTCGATCACTTCGGCGGGCGGCTCAACTTCCACGGCTGCATCTCCACGGCGATGATTGCGAACGAATCCGCGGAGGGCGTGACCGCGATCTGCAAGGACACCCTGCAACTGCTCATGCCGACCAACGGCTATCACTTCGCGCCGACGCACGCGATCCAGAAAATACGCCGATTGAGAACCTCGTTTCGATGTATCAGGCGGCGCACGACTTCGGTACATATGATTGAGGGCAGGATGCAGGCGATCGCCGCGCATGTGCGGTACGGGCGCGCGCGGCAGGTGGGCGAGCTCGTCCGCCAGATGCTCGACGACGGGTTTGAACCGCTGGATGTGTTAAACCATGGGCTGATCGCCGGCATGAACGAAATCGGGATCAAGTTTCGCGACAACGAGATTTTCGTGCCGGAGGTGCTGATCGGCGCGCGGGCGATGATCTGCGGGATGAACGTGCTGCGCCCGCATATCATCCGCGCGCAGATGTACCCCGTCGGGCGCGCGATCATCGGCACGGTGCGCGGCGACATCCACGACATCGGCAAGAATCTGGTGAAAATGCTGATGGAGAGCAAACGCATCGAGGTCATCGACCTCGGCACGGATGTGCATGCCGGCGAGTTCGTGCGCGCCGCGCGCGATTATCAGGCGGAGATCGTCTGCCTCTCGGCGCTGCTCACAACGACCATGGTTTCGATTGAGGATGTGGTCAAGGCGTTTCAACAGGCGGGCACGCGCGGCGATGTGAAGATCCTCATCGGCGGCGCGCCCGTCACCGCCGCGTTTTGCGAGCATGCGGGCGCGGACATCTATACGCCGGACGCGGCTTCCGCCGCGGAGGCCGCTGTGCACGCAATTGAGGAAATCAAGCAACAGCGGGCGCAGTAGCGGCGCGACTGCAACAACAATCTCCCAAGAAAACGCAAGATCCTTCCTTGAAGCGCGCGTGAGCGAACATCATAATGTTGTTAAGAGTTACCTATTGCGCGTGCGGAGGAAGATCATGAATTTAAGTGGTAAGGAAATTGCCGTACTGCAGGAACTTGCGGCGCGATATGCGGAAATCGCGGCGCTCCCCGCGCAGCATGAAAAGCGGGACGAGTGGCGCGCGTTCAACGATGGAAGCATGCACAAGCCGATGGTGCTCATCGACCAATTGCCGTGGAACGAGCTCGGCGTTGACGAATCGCTGCACAACCAGGTGCAAGATGCGTATTGGCGCGCTGTGGAGACGGAGCTTCGGCAGACCATCTACAAATGGACGCATCTGCCGGTTGATATGGTCGTCAACTCCTACCTCGCGCTCCCGCGCCCGATTCAAAACACGGGTTGGGGGCTGATACCCGACGACGATCGGCGGATGCTCGACCCCCACACGACCGCCGCGAGCCGCCATTACAATTGCCTGATCAACGATTTTGACGACATCGAGCGGATTCAGATGCCCCAAGTTTCGCTCGACGCCGCGCGCGAGGCGGAGATCATCGAAACGGCGCAGCGGGTGTTTGCCGGCATCCTCCCGTATCGCATGACGGGAACGTTTCTCCATTTGGGGGTGTGGGATCGCATCTCGGAATGGATGGGCGTTGAAAACTGCTACATCAATCTGATCGACCGACCGGAGCTGATGCACGCGATCATCTCGCGCCTAACCGACGGTTTG
>JBMNUA010000114.1:0-7886 GCA_050945995.1 Christensenellales bacterium | reverse complement strand
CATGTTCAGGATGCGCGCGCGGTATACCACGAGCACCGCGACGAGCGTACCGACGTGGAGCAGTATGTTGAGCAGCAGCATGCCGCCGCCCTCTGCGTGCAGGCCAAACGCCCGCTGCAAAATGAGCAGATGCCCCGACGAGCTGACGGGCAAAAACTCCGTCAGCCCCTGCACCATGCCCAGGATAAACGCCTCGATCATCGACAAACAATCACCCCATCGATATCATCTTATGCGCCCTTTTCGCGTCACACAACGAAATTGACGAGCCTGCCCGGCACATAGATCAGCTTGCGCACCTGCCGCCCGCCGATCGCCTGCAAGACTTCCTCTACGCCCATGAAGTAATCGCCCGCGCCCTCCACGGTCAGCGCAGTCGGCACTTCGATCCGCCCGCGCAGCTTGCCGTTCACCTGCATCGCGATTTCGACGGAATCCCGCACGAGCGCGCGCTCGTCCACGCAGGGCCAGGGTTTGCGGCACAATTCATCGCCGAATCCGCACAGCTCGTTGATCTCCTCTGTGATGTGCGGCGCGACGGGGTTGAGCAGCTGGATCAGTAGTTTCAGCTCGCCGCGGGTGATCGCGCCCTTGTGATAGAAGGCGTTGACCAGTGCCATCATCTGCGCGATGGCGGTGTTGTACTTCATCTTCTCAAAGTCCTCGGAGACCTTTTTGATCGTGAAGTGCACATCATACGCCATGTCCTTGGAGACATCCTCGCCGTCTGTCAGCATCTCCATGAGCTTCCAAACGCGATCGAGGAATCGGCGGCAGCCGCGTGCGCCCTCGGTTGACCAGGGAATCTCCTGATCGAACGCGCCCATGAACATCTCGTACATCCGAAATGCGTCCGCGCCGAGCTCGGATACGATCTCGTCGGGGTTGACGACATTGCCGCGCGATTTTGACATCTTCTCGCCGTCCGTGCCGAGCACCATGCCGTGGCTGGTGCGCTTTTTGTACGGCTCGGGCGTGGGCACATAGCCCTGATCGTAGAGGAACTTGTGCCAGAAGCGGGAGTAGAGCAAATGCAGCGTGGTGTGCTCCATGCCGCCGTTGTACCAATCGACGGGCAGCCAATACTTCAATTCCTCCATCGCGGCGAACATGTCCGGGTTGTGCGGGTCGATGTAGCGCAGGAAATACCAGCTTGAGCCCGCCCATTGGGGCATGGTGTCCGTCTCGCGCTTCGCGGGCGCGCCGCATGCGGGGCAGGTGGTGTTGACCCAATCCGTCATTGCGGCGAGCGGGCTTTCGCCGGTGTCTGTGGGCATGTAGCTTTCGACCTCCGGTAGTTTGAGCGGCAGCTCCGAATCCGGAATCGCGACCCAGCCGCAATGCGGGCAGTTCACCAGCGGGATCGGCTCGCCCCAGTACCGCTGGCGCGAGAACACCCAGTCGCGCAGTTTATAGTTGATCTTCTTCTCGCCGAGTCCCTTTTCAACCAGCCAGTTCGTGATCGCGATTTTCGCGTCTTCGACCGCCATGCCGTTTAGGAAATCGGAATTGACCATCGTACCGTTTTCGATGTCGGTGTTCGCCGCCTGCGTTACGTCGCCGCCGGTGATCACCTCGATGATGGGCAGATGAAATTTCGTGGCAAACTCCCAGTCGCGTTCGTCGTGCGCGGGCACGGCCATGATCGCGCCCGTGCCGTAGCCCATGAGCACATAGTCCGACACCCAAACGGGAATTTCCTTGCCCGTCACGGGATTGACGGCGCGGATACCGTCCACCGCAACGCCCGTCTTTTCCTTGTTCAGCTCCGTGCGCTCAAAATCGCTCTTGCGCGCGGCGTGCTCGCGGTAGGCGGCGATCTCCTCGTAGTTTTTGATGATGCCTTTGTGCGCCTCGATCAGCGGATGCTCGGGCGACATGACCATGTACGTCGCGCCGAACAAGGTATCCGGGCGCGTGGTGTATACGCGCAGCTTCTCGCCCGTTGTGAGCGTGAAATCGACCTCCGCGCCCTCGGAGCGACCGATCCAGTTGCGCTGCTGGAGCTTGACTTTTTCGATGAAATCCACATCGTCCAGCCCGTTTAGCAAATCCTCGGCATACTCGGTGATCTTCAGCATCCATTGGGATTTCACCCGGCGCACCACCTCGCCGCCGCAGCGCTCACACGCGCCGCCTACGACCTCCTCGTTCGCCAGCCCGACCTTGCAGCTGGTGCAGAAGTTGATCGGCATTTCGAGTTTGTAGGCAAGCCCCGCGTCGAACAGGCGCAGGAAAATCCACTGCGTCCATTTATAATAATCCGGGTCGGTCGTGGAAAATTCGCGCGCGTAATCAAAGGAGAAGCCCAGCCTTTTGAGCTGCGAGCGGAAGCGCGCGATGTTATCCTGTGTGACCTTCGCGGGATGGATGCGGTTTTGGATGGCGTAGTTCTCCGTCGGCAGCCCGAACGCGTCGTAGCCGATGGGGAAGAGCACGTTATACCCCTCCATCCGCCGCTTTCTGGCGATGATGTCCATCGCGGTGTTCGAGCGCGGATGCCCCACATGCAGCCCCGCGCCCGAGGGGTAGGGGAACTCGATCAGCGGGTAGAACTTCGGTTTTTCGTGCGATTTCTCGGCGGCAAAGACCTGCGTCTTCTCCCAATGCGCCTGCCATTTGGGTTCGACGGTCTTCGGGCTGTACGGGGGGATGTGCTTCATCATCAATCACCTCTAAAAAATAAAGCCCGCCGTCTGTTTAGAGACGGAAGGCATGCCTTTCGCGGTACCACTCTGATTGGCTCGTTATGAGCCCGCTTTGTGCCGATAACGGCGGCTGCCGCCCGCTTGGGACGCTCCGGGACGAGTTCGGCGGCGCGCGCTCCCGCCTTTGCAGCTACCGGCGGGTCTCTGTGGAGCGCTCGTTGACGCGTACTACTTCCCATCATGGCAGCTTGATTATACGCGGCGGCGCGCGTGGTTGTCAAGTAAAATGTCAAATCGTCAGATCGTGCGCGCGCCCTCGGGATCGCAATCGAGGATGTGTACATCCCATGCGTGATCGAGCGCGGCGAGCATGCGGTGCATGCGCGTGACAAAGCCCTCGGCCTCCGATGCCTTGAGCACGCACAGCATCGCGGGACCCGAGCCGCTGATCACCACCCCCGCCGCGCCCGAATCGAGTGCGCGCTCCCGGACGAGATCGTAGCAGCCGATGAGCTTCGCGCGCGAGGGCTGGTGCAATTTATCGTCGAGCGCGGCGGCGATGAGCTGCGTATCGCCCGATTCGAGCGCGCGGGGGAGGATGGAGAGCCGGCTGATGTTGTACACCGCGTCCTGAAAGGGAATCTGGGTGGGCAGCGCCTTGCGCGCCTCGTTGGTGGAGATGGGGTAGTCCGGTACGAGCGCGACAAAGCGCAAATCCTCGCTGACATGGTAGTGCGCGGAGATGGGCAGCTTGCCCGGATCGGCGACGGAGGCGCACAGCCCGCCGTAGATCGCCGGGGCGAGGTTGTCGGGATGCCCCTCGAACTCGTTTGTCACCTCGAGCAGCTGCTCTTTGGTGAGCGGGCGACCGTAGATCTCGTTTGCGGCAAACGCGCCGGCGACGAGCATCACCGCCGACGAGCCGAGCCCGCGCGCGACGGGGATGTCCGAGTCGATCTCAATCTCAATGCCCCGATGCCCCGCGCCGATGTACCGCTCCACCGCGCGAAATGCCTGCGCCGCCAGATTGTCGGCGTTGCGGTACTCCTCCGGGCAGCCGGTGATCTTGAGCCCGGACTGTGTCGCGCGGAAGGTGGCGTAGCAGTACATGGTCAGCGCGATGCCGATCGCGTCGAAGCCCGCGCCGAGATTTGCGGATGTCGCGGGCACTTTCAGCCGGATTTTGCCGTTCATAGGTTCTCCTCCTCGACGAAGCGCGAAAGCTCGGAAAGCTCCGCAACGTCCTTGTGTATTTCTGGCAGATGAGACAGCTCCGCCAAGGATTGCGGCACGGGGACGCTGGTCGCATCCGACAGGCGGTCGAGCGCGGCGAGCCCGTCGGGCGGCGCGATGCCGAGCGCGCGCAGCACATCGTCCGCGAATTTGAAGGGCGACGCGGTGGCGAGCAGCACGAGCGGGCGGGTATCGCCCGTCTGCGCGCGGTAGGTTTCCGCCGCGCAGTAGCCGACGGCGGTGTGCGTGTCCATTAGATAACCCGTTTCGGCGTGAAGCCTGCGGATGGCGTCCGCCGCTGCGGCGTCGTTTGCCCAGCTCGCGCAGAACCATTCGCGCATGTTCTTCATCAGATCATCGGGCGCTTCATACACGCCATTTTCCGCGAGCGACCGCATCATATCATTCACTAGCCCGCAATCCCCGCTGAACAGGTGCAGGCAGCGCTCTAAATTGCTGGAGATGAGGATGTCCATCGACGGCGAGGCGGTGACGCGGAAATTGCGCCGGCTGTCATATACCCCGGTGCGGATGAAATCGGTGAGCACATGGTTCTCGTTCGATGCGCAGATGAGCCGTCCGACGGGCAGCCCCATCTGCCGCGCATATGCGCCCGCGAGGATGTTGCCGAAGTTTCCCGTGGGCACGGCGAAGTTCACTTTGTCGCCGATAGCGATCTCGCCCGCGCGCACCAGGTCGAAATACGCCTTAAAATAGTACGCCACCTGCGGCGCGAGCCTGCCCAGATTGATGGAGTTCGCGCTCGAGAGCCGAACGCCACGCGCGTTCAGCCGCGCGTTTAAATCCGCATCCGCGAACATCCGCTTCACCGCGGATTGCGCGTCGTCAAAATTGCCGCGCACGGCGCACACGCGCACGTTTTCGCCCGGCTGGATCGTCATCTGCCTTCTCTGCACCTCGCTCACGCCGCCGTGCGGGTAGAACACCGCGATGGACGTGCCCGGCACATCCGCAAACCCCGCGAGCGCCGCTTTGCCCGTGTCGCCGCTCGTCGCGGTCAATATGCGGATTTCGTCGCGCACGCCCAGCCGCCGCGCCGCGCGGGTGATCAGCCGCGGGAGCAGGGAGAGCGCAATGTCTTTAAACGCTGCGGTCGGACCGCGAAACAACTCCAGCATGTGCACATCGCCCGCTTTGACGAGGGGCGTGACATCGCCCGTCTCAAACCGCCCGCGATAGCCCGCCTCGACGATGACTCGCATATCCTCAAACGCGCAGTCGCGCAGCACACTCGAGAGCACGCGCGCGAACAGATCATACGCCTCAAGCCCGAGGAGCGCGTGAAGATCGAGCGTTTCGAGCCGCTCGGGCACATACAGCCCGCCGTCCGGCGCGATCCCGCGTAAAATCGCCTCGTCCGCGGTGGCTCGGATTGATTCACCCCGGCTGCTGTGGTATAATTTCATTTAACGATTTCTCCTTTTGACAATTCGACCCCTCCATGATATACTGTCTTTCGTAAAAAAACAAGTGTGTTTATCAGAAAGACACGAAAGGATATGTGAATTTTATGAAGGTTGGGCTGCTGGGCGCGGGGACGATCGGCTTTGGCGTGTGCGAGCTGGCGAAAACCGCGTCTGGGATCGAAATCGCGAAGGTGCTCGACCGGCGGGAGATCCCCGGGCTCGAGGGTCTGCTTACCCGCGATATCTGTGATATTTTGGCAGACCCCGAGATCGACGCCGTGGTCGAGCTGCTCGGCGGCGCGGAGCCCGCGCACACCTGGGCGGCGATGGCGATGAACGCGGGCAAGCACTTTGTGACGGCGAACAAGCTGATGCTGTCCGAGCATTTGCCGGAGCTGATGGCGATCGCCGAAAAAAACGGCGTGTCGATCCGCTTCAGCGCGGCGGTCGGCGGCGGCATCCCCTTTTTATTCAATCTATTGCGCGCGCGGCGAGCGGATGAAATCGCCGAGGTGGGCGGCATTCTAAACGGCACGACGAATTACATGCTCGATCTCATGCAGACGCAGAAGATCGCCTATGAGAAAGCGCTTTCACTTGCGCAGGAGGCGGGCTACGCCGAGCAGGACGCGGCGGCGGATGTCTCCGGCGCGGACGCGCAGTGCAAAATCGCGCTCTCCGCGAGCATCGCTTGGGACGGCTTTGTGGACAAAAATCAGGTGTTGTGCGAGGGCATCGAGCGTGTCACGCCGCTTGATATGAAAATCGCTGCGTCGCGCGACTACGCCGTGAAATTGCTCGCGCGCGCGGGGAAGGCGGCAGGCGGCATCTGCGCATATGTTGAACCGACGCTGATTCCCACAGACAGCGTGCTCGCGAACATCCGCATGGTCGAAAACGCGGCGTTTCTGCGCGGTATGAACGCGGGCGTGCAGCGCTTTACCGGCGCGGGTGCGGGCAGATATGCGACCGCCTACGCGGTGATAAGCGACTTGATCGACATCGACCGGAACGCGCACGCCTATCCGTTCACCATTTCGGATGCGCGCATACCGGTTGACAACGGCGGCGAAGCGCACCGCTACTATGTGCGCGGGATGGAAGTTGCGGGAGGCGAGGAGATCGCCGCGGGCGCATATGTGACGCCCGAGATGCCCGTAGAGCGAATGCATCGGCTCGCGAGGGCGGCGCGCGCGGACGGACGGCGCGTGTTCTTCGCGGGCATTTGGGATTGACGGGGCATATCATTGGATTGGGAAAGGGTGCGTGCCATATGAAAAAGAAGATTGCGGTTCTCGGCGCAACCGGCGCGGTTGGACGCCAAATGTTGGAATGCCTGATCGAGCGGGATTTCCCGTGCGAGATCAAATGCCTGGCGAGCGCGCGCAGCGCGGGCAAGGAACTTGAGTGCCTGGGGCGCACGTTCATCGTGGAGGAAGCGGGGAAGGACAGCTTCCACGGCGTGGACATCGTGCTGGGCGCGGCGGGTTCGGAGCTCGTCGCGGAGCTTCTGCTGCACATCCGCGCGGCGGGCGCGGTGCTGATTGACAATTCAAGCGCGTTCCGGCTGATGGACGATGTGCCGCTCGTCGTGCCGGAGATCAACCCGGAGGACGCGAAGAAGCACAACGGCGTGATCGCGAACCCGAATTGCTCGACGGTGATCGCGGTGATGGCGGTCAACGCGCTGCGCAAAATCTCGCCCATCAAGAGCATGATCGCGTCCACCTATCAGGCGGTGTCCGGCGCGGGCGCGGGCGGGGTGGTCGAGCTTGAGGAACAGGTGCGCGCGTATGCGGCGGGCGAGGAGATGAAGATCAGCCAGTTCGCGCATCAGATCGCGTTCAACCTCATCCCGCAGATCGGCTCGGATTCCGGAAACGGCTATACCTCCGAGGAGATGAAGATGCAGAACGAATCGCGCAAAATCTTACATCTCCCCGATTTGAAGGTGACCTGCACCTGCGTGCGCGTGCCCGTGATGCGCTCGCACTCCATCAGCCTGACGGTGGTGACCGAGCGCAAGATCACGGTCGCCGAGGCGCGCGAGGCGATTGCCAACGCGCCGGGCTGCATGCTGGTGGATGATCTGGAGAAAAACGAGTACCCCATGCCGCTCTCGACATCCGATCAGGACGTGGTGTTCGTCGGGCGCATCCGCGACGATCTCGTGTTTGAAAACGGACTGACGCTGTTTTGCGCGGGCGATCAGGTGCGCAAGGGCGCGGCGACAAACACCGTGCAGATCGCGGAACTTCTCCTGTAAACCACACAAAACCGCCGCTTCGCGAATGTGAACTGCACCCCAATTGTTAGACAGTATGTTATACTGAAAACAAGAGGGGTGTTTTTGAATGCCAAAAGGGATACCGAACAAACGATACACAGCAGAGTTCAAACAAATGGTGGTAAAAACAATGCTATCAGAAAAGCTGAGCTACAAGGAGACAGCGCGTCAATTCGATGTAAGCGACGATAAACGTGTCGCAGCATGGGAGCGCATCTACCTCACAGAAGGCCCAGAGGGCTTTCACATCGAACGACGTGGACGCGGCAACAAAGGTCGCCCTGCTTCGCT
>JBMNUA010000113.1:0-7930 GCA_050945995.1 Christensenellales bacterium | reverse complement strand
GTCGGTGGTGACGGCGGAGGGGATGGTCGCGGAGAATCCGCAGGTGAAGCTGGGCGGGATCGAGATGATCCCGGATCGGCTGGTCGTGGAATCCGTCGCGGACGCGATGCCGCTGTCTCAGGATTCCTCGATTGATGTGCGCCTGGATTACCGCTGGCTCGATCTGCGCGGCGAGAAGCAGCAGATGGTGGTTCGGGCACAGACGCTTTTGATGTCCGCGATGCGGGCGCATTTGGCGGATCACGGGTTTCTAGAAATCCACAGCCCGAAGCTCGTGGGCGCGGCGAGCGAGAGCGGCGCGGAGGTGTTCGAGGTGCAATACTTCGACCGCAAGGCGTATCTCGCGCAGAGCCCGCAGTTTTACAAGCAGATGGCGATTGCGGGCGGACTCGAGCGGGTGTTTGAGGTCGGCCCCGTATTTCGGGCAGAGAATTCGCACACCGGGCGGCACGCGACCGAGTTTACGGGGCTGGACATCGAGATGGCGTTCATCGACTCCCACGAGGACGTGATGCGGCTGGAGGAGGCGCTTCTCGCGCACGCGATCGGGCGGGTGAAAGAGGCGTATGGCGATGCGATCGAGCGGCTGTTCGGCGAGCCGGTCGTCGTGCCATCGCTGCCGTTTCCGCGGATCACGCTTCACGCGCTATACGAGGAACTGGCGAGCAGGTATGGGTATGAGATAGAAGATACAGAGCGCGGGGATTTGACGCGCGAGGCGGAGCGGCTTTCGCGCAGGTTCGTGATGGAGGAGTACGGGCACGAACTTTTATTCGTGACGGATTTTGCGGCGTCGTCGCGCGCGTTCTATCACATGCGGGAGGGCAAAACTGCGCTTGGGTTTGACTTGATTTGGAAGGGCGTGGAGATCACGACCGGGGCGCAGCGCGAGCACCGCTGCGAGCCGCTTACCGCGCAGGCGCACGAACGCGGCTTGCAGGCGGACGTCGCTTTCTACACCGAGTTTTTCCGATACGGCTGCCCGCCGCACGGCGGATTCGGGCTGGGGCTCGACCGGCTGACGATGCTCCTACTCAACATTCCGATCAAAGAAGCGATGTTTGTCTTCCGCGGTCCGGACAGGCTCACGCCGTAGCGATCGGCGCGTTTTCGCGTGCGATGTATACGAAACATAACTTGCAATTTGCGCGGCGAATGTGTATAATTGATGGGCGACCGCTCGGGACGGGTCGAAAGTGCGCGCAAGCGCCGCCTGATCCCGGCGAGATTTTAGCATAGGAGGTGCAAACGCGTGTACGCAGTCATTCAGACAGGTGGCAAGCAGTACCGTGTTCGGCAGGGCGACGTGATCTTTATCGAAAAGCTCGACAACCAGGCGGGCGACATGGTTTCCTTTGACGAGGTGCTGTTCGTTTCCAAAGACGACGGCGCGATGATCGGTACGCCCACCGTACCGGGCGCGAAGGTCGAGGGCAAGGTGCTTTCGCAGGTGAAGGGGCGCAAGATCGTCGTCTATAAGTTCAAGGCCAAGAAGAACGTGCGCAAGAAGCAGGGGCATCGGCAGCCCTACACGAAGGTTGAGATTACCGCAGTCAACGCCTGATGACGACGGTTGCGTTTTTCACAACGCCCGAGATCGGGCTGATCGGCTTTCGGGCTTCAGGGCATACCGGGTATGCCGATCGGGGGGCGGACATCGTCTGCGCGGCGGTTTCCGCGCTCACGGAGGCTACGCTGAACGGGCTGTTGAACGTTGTGAAGGCGCCGGTTCGATATGAGCGGGACGAGGAGCGCGCGCTGCTCGCCGCATACCTTGATCCGGAGTGCGCCGCAGAGGTGCGAAAGCAGGCGCAGATCCTGCTTCAGACGCTCCGCGAGGCGGCGGAGGCGATTGCGCGGGCGTATCCGGACAACGTTCGCATCATCTTCAAGGAACGGAGGAAATGAGCATGTTTCGCATCAATATTCAGTTGTTCGCCAGCAAAAAGGGCGTGGGCTCGAGCCGCAACGGGCGCGACAGCAATTCCAAGCGGTTGGGCACAAAGCGCGCCGACGGGCAGTTCGTGCTGGCTGGGAACATCCTTGTGCGCCAGCGCGGGACGCGTATCCACCCCGGCATGAACGTGGGCATGGGCGACGACCACACGCTGTTTGCGAAAATGGATGGCGTGGTGCGGTTTGAGCGCTACGGCAAGGATCGCAAGAAGGTCAGCATCTATCCCAAGGCAGAGATCGCCGCGGAATCATAAGGGCAATCCCGCACACCTTTTAGATGCGGTATCGCCTTAGAAATGGATTTGGCTCACGCGGGGCAACCGCGTGGGCGATTTTTTATACAAATGAGCGGTTGGATTGGCGAGGAGAAGATCGATTTATCGCTCACCCTGATAAACAGCGCGCAATGCTTTTACTGGGTGGAGCGCGGCGAAGCCTACGGCGCGGTGATCGGCGGCGAGCCGGTCTGGCTGCGCGCGGATGCGGGCGCGGTGTACGCCGAGGGCGGGGACGCGGACAGATTGCGCGCGTACCTCGACTTGGGTCGCGATTACGATGCCGTCGCGAATGCGTATCGCGAATATGCGCAGGCGCACGCGGCGATGCGCATGTATCCCGGGCTGCGCGTGCTCAACCAGCCCGCGTGGGAGACGCTCATCTCATTTATCTTATCGGCGAACAACAACGTCGAGCGCATTCGCGCGCTGGTTCACAAATTGATGGCGGGCTATGGCGCGCCGCACGAGACGGCGCGCGGCACATTATACGCGTTTCCGACGCCCGAGCGGCTCGCCCGCTGCGCGCCGGAGGAACTGCGCGCGCTTGGGATGGGATACCGCGACAAATACATCATTGGCACGGCGCGCGCGGTGGTGGAGGGATTTCCCCTGGAGGCGCTGCGCGGGATGGAGTATGAGAAGGCGCACGCGGCGCTGATCACGCTTGCGGGCGTGGGCGACAAGGTGGCGGACTGCGTGCAGCTGTTCGGGCTTGGGCATTCCGAGGCGTTCCCGGTGGACGTGTGGGTGGCGCGGATCGCGCAATCGGTTTTCGGCATCGACGCGCCGAACCGGCGGACGCTTGCGCGGCGGGCGCGCGCCATGCTCGGGAAAAACGCGGGCATCCTGCAACAATTTTTATTTCACGCGGCGCGCACGGGCGCGATGGAGGTATGACATGCTGGGCGTAGCGGTCAATTTCTTTGCCGTGGTACTGGGCGGCATGGTGGGCACGGCGCTGCGGGGCGGGATACCGGAAAGGTACCGCGCGCTGATCCAGCAGGGGCTCGCGCTCTGTGTGACGGTGATCGGCATAGCCGGGGCGATTGCGACAAAGAACATGCTGCTTGTGATCGTATCGACGGTGATTGGCGCGATCATCGGGACGCGGATTGGCATCGAGGCGGGCGTGGAGCGATTGGGCGCGTGGGCGCAGGATCGGTTTCGCAAGGGCGGTTTCGCCGAGGGCTTTGTGAACGCCACGCTGCTGTTCTCCATCGGCTCGATGGCGGTGGTCGGCTCATTGAACGCGGGCTTTGGCGACAGCGACACACTGATTGCAAAGGCGGCGATCGACGGGGTTTCGGCGGTGATCATCGCATCGACGTATGGGATCGGCGCGGCGTTCGCGGCTGTGCCGATGACAGCGTATCAGGGTGCGATTGCGCTATTGGCGGGCGTGGTGCGCCCATACATGACGGAGGATATGATCGGGGAGATGGGGGCGATCGGCTCTTTGATCATCATCGCGCTGGGGTTGAACATGCTGGGGTTGACGCGCATCAAGGTGGCAAATTTGCTACCCGCGATGTTCATCCCGTGCGTCTACTACCCGCTCGCGTCGATCATACGATTTTGAAGGATTGAATGCGCAAATGCCGTCCGTTTTTCGCGGGCGGTTTTATTAGGGCATATATATGAAACTTTACGGATACAGATTTATGGTTCTATGATATAATCGAAAAAGTGCAGCGAAAGGACGGTGCGCCGGCATGAACAGGTTGATGCGCTTTCTGCGCAAAAACGACATGGTGAACACTTTCTTTGAACTCAAGGGCAACGCGCGCGCGTGCATCTGGACAGAACCGCTCTGGGGCGTTCCATTCAATTTATACAAGCCCTATATCACGCGGTACATGGTGCTGCTCGGGCTGTCGATGTCGCAGATCGGGCTGGTCGCCACCATATCGTACATATCGCAGGTGATCTCGTCGATCCTCTCCGGCGTATTGACGGACAAGCTCGGGCGGCGCAAGTGCACGTTGATTTTTGACCTGTTGTCCTGGAGCGTGCCGGAGTTGATCTGGGCGTTTTCGCAGAATTTCACCTGGTTTGTGGTGGCGGCGCTGTTCAATGGCTTGTGGAAGATCACGGACAATTCATGGAACTTGCTGCTGGTGGAGGACACGCCGCGCCGCCAGATTGTGCCGGTGTTCTCGCTCTCGTCGTTCATGGGCGTGATTGCGACATTCGTCGCGCCGATTTCGATGTGGGCGGTGGCGCGATATTCGGTGATCCCGACGATGCGCGTGTTATATTTCATCGCGTTCGCATCGATGACAGCGAAGTTCATCATCCTATACATCTACTCAACCGAGACGACGGTGGGCGAAAAGCGGCTGGCGCTGACAAAGGATGTGTCGATCTTCCGCTCGCTCTACGAGTGCAAGGACGTGTACCTGCGGATTGTGCGCGAGAAGCGGATGCTGTTGACGCTTGGGATCCTCGCGGTGTATTCGCTGATCAACACGGTAAACGACAATTACTGGGCGACGTTTGTGGTGGAGTATTTGGGGCTTCAGGAGAGCGATCTGTCGTGGTTTGCGATGATCCGCGGCGGGATCACGCTGACCGCGATCCTCGTACTCGTGCCGCGATTGCGGAGGATGACGTACAAGCGCCCGATGCTGCTGTCGATCGGGCTGTTCGCGCTGGCGCAGGGGCTGTTGCTGCTGCTTGATTTCACGGGCGCGCGGTCGGCGGCGCTCTGGTGCGGGGTGATTGCGTGCGTCGGGCTGGAGGCGTCCGCGATCACGTTGCTCACGCCGCTGACGAGCTCGCTTCTGTTCATCAACGCCGATCCCGAGGAGCGGGCGCGGATTTACGGCATGGTGTACGCGACGATTTCGCTGATGGTGTGCATCTTCCCGAGCGTGATCGGGAAATTGGCGGACATTTCGCTGCGCATCCCGTTTGCGATCAACCTCGGGCTGTTTGCGGCGATCGCCCTGTTGACGGTGATGATCAGCAGGCTGCCCGCGCCGGCGGAGCTCGAGTAGCGGATCGGAGGTGCGGATGCGGGAGTACAGGTTGGGCGTGCCGGACTTCGCGCGCTGGCGGCGGGATTGCGCGGAACGCGGCTACACGCATGTATCGAATGTGAAAACGCAGATTGAAAGCGCGCGGTCCCTACTTTTGCGCATCGCGCCCTGCCCGCCGTATGCGCCGACGGACGAGGGGGTATCGATCTCCGCGTTTTATGTCGCCTCGAACGCGCTATATCGGGCGGCGAGGCGGCGCGGGGTTTCTATGCCGATCAAATCGCTGATCGCGGGCTACGGGATCGGCGCGTATGGGAGAAACGGGGTGATCGCCATCCCGGGGATCGGCTCGCAGTTTGCCGCGCAGGCGGTCGAATCGGATGAGATGCCCGATGAGAATTTTGAATGGTGCGAGGATCGGGGATTTTCGGCGGAGTGCGAACGCTGCGACGCGTGCGTCGCCGCGTGCCCGACGCGCGCGCTCGACGGCACGGGGCATGTGGACATCGAGAAATGCCTGCGCGCGCAGGCGTCGCGGGGCGCGATGCCGGAACAGTCTCGCGCCTTGATCGAGGGCGATCTGTGGGGCTGCGACATCTGCCAGCGCGTGTGCCCGCGCAACCGAGATGTTGGGCGCACCGCCATGCCTGAGGGACTTGCGGATGCGATCTCGCTCAAGCGGCTGCTCGCGGGCGATGTGGGCGCGCTGGGCGTGTGGATCGGCACGAATTACGCGCGCCCCGCGCGAATGCAGGCGCGGGCGTGCATCCTCGCGGCGAATTTGGAGCGGCGCGATTTGATCGGGGAGATCCGCGCGCTGCTTTCCAGCGAATCCGAGGCGGTATGCGATTGCGCGGGCTGGGCGCTGCGCAAGTTGGAAGGATAATTGCGCGCGATCACGCCGCCAATTGCGCGATGGCGTGGTAGACGAGAAACGCGCCGATCAGCCCGACGGCGGTTGGCGCGATGATCGCCGACCATTTGGAAACCTGGCGGTTGACGACGGCGTACAGCCGGTCGAACTGCCTGCGCGCCTTGGCGTAGATGAAGTAGAGCACGATCAGCGGCAGGGTGTAGATGAAATTATAGAGAACCAATATGGCGGTCAGCTCGATGGCGGACAAGCTGTGGCTTACGAGGATCGCGAGGAAAGCGAAGTAGGGGAGCGCGGTTGCGAGCTCGGAAATCGTCGCGGCGACGCCGAGCGCGACGAGGGACGCGGGGGAGACATTGAACGCACGCGTTTCAATGCGGGCTTGCTCGGCGGAATCCTTGGTCTTTCGCGCTTTTTTGAGCATGAAAAACAGGGCGATCAAAAACGAGAGGCCGAGGAGCAGTACGCACGCGAATACGGGTTTGCGATGCGCCGTGAGAAGCGTTTCTAAATAGCGTCCGATGAGCGCGGCGACGCCGAGGTAGACCAGGAAACCGCCGATGAGGTTGGTCACGCCCGTCGGGATGATGAAATACCAGATGTGCCGCGGATTTTTGACCATGCCCTGCAGCACGAACTGCTGCGTGATGGCGAAGGGGTTCAGGCTGTCCGCCGCGCTCGTGACGATCGTGGTTGCCAATAATGCCAGCATATGGAGTTCCTCCTTTGTATAAAACAAAGCCCAGAAGTTATGCAATGATAACTCCTGGGCTTTTATCCCACCGTGTACACGGACGCTGCCGTGCGCTTTCTCTCGGTCCAGACCAATGGCACGCATTGCGGAACCCTAGAAAGCCATTTGATGTTGGGTATAGTATAACAAGGCGGGCGCGGCGTGTCAAGGCAGGTTTGGTTCATCGATGGGGACGCCGAGGGCGCGAAGCGCTTGGAGCAATGCGAGGAAATCGCGGCGCGCATCATCATAGAGGATTGTATGGATGCCCATGGCGCGGGGGACGACGAGGTTTTGCGCGCTGTTGTCGATGAAGATGCAATCGGTCGGCGCAGCGCCGATTTGATGAAGTGCCCAATGGAAGATATCTGGATTTGATTTTCCCGAACCGAGCGCTGCGGAAACGGCGACGGCATCAAACAGCGAATACCAGTTGTAGAAGGATCGGATGGCATCGATGCGGTCGCGCTTGTTGTCTGTGATCATGCCGGTTTTGATGCCGGCGCGCCGGATGGCTTTGACGAGGTTGAGCATATCTAAATCGATCGGCGTATGGAGGAAGGATTCGTAGAGGAGCGTGTAGGGGATGGCTGCGCCGAGGTCGCGGCAGAGCCCGTCCCAAATATCGCGATGCATCTTCTCGCCGTAGAGCAGCTGACGATTGTATTTGCGGTATGCCGCGGAGAAGGTTTTAAGATCGATTCCCGATTGTTTGCTCACATCATGGCAGATGCTGTGAGAGCCTGTCGGATCGAGGGTGAGTACGCCGTCGAAATCAAAGAAAACAGCTTTCATGGGATCGCCGCCTTTCGGCATGGAGTATACCATGAAAAGGGCGGGGAAGTCATTCCTTTTGTGTTTTTATGATTGTTTATGTATCATAATGATGTATGGATGTGTTTTGGCAACAAAAAACGGCGCAAAGTCAACTTTGCTCCGACCTGGTCGGAATGGAATTGTGGGAATATGGAAAATCCCAGTGATATCAATGGTTTACAGACTTTCAAATGTGTAGTTTTAAAACATCACTATAAGCGACGTTTTCGTTTGGCTTGTTGCTTGTTTAAAAAGCGCTTACGTTTTTTTAGCATACGAATGAACCGCCATC
>JBMNUA010000112.1:0-7951 GCA_050945995.1 Christensenellales bacterium | reverse complement strand
AATGCAGCTCCTGATCCATCGTGAACTTGACCTGCGGCGCGCGGATGAAATCAAACATCTTGTTGTTGAAATCGGAATTCATGATCGAGCCGATCACGAGGTTCAAATCGTTGGGCGAGCGGATGGTCTTGATGAGCACCACCTCAAACAACCCGTCCGAGAGATCGACAATCTCGCTGTCAAGCTTAAAGATGCCCGCGATGGATGTCGAATTGACCACCGCGGCAAAGATGTAATCGTCCTCACAGCGCACGCCGTCCGCCTCCACCACCATGTGATAGGCCTTGATGTTGACGATGTCTTTGATGCCCTCGAGGATGTACGCAAAATGCCCGAGCGCGTTCTTCGTCGATTGCGGCGCGGTATAGGATGCGGCGGAGAACACGCCGAACGACGCGATGTAGGCGAAGATGCGCTCGTCATCGAATTGCCCCACGTCGATCGAAACGGGCGCACCCTCAATCGCGGCGCGCGCCGCTATTGTCACATCGCGCGAGAGCTTCAGCGTGCTCGCAAAATCGTTCGTGCTGCCAAGCGGGATGTACCCCAGCGGTATGCCCTCGCCGGACTCGATCACGCCTGTGATCACCTCGTTGAGCGTGCCGTCGCCGCCGACGCACACAATCCGCTCGTACTGCGCGCGGCGCGCATCCCGCGCGAGTGCGCGCGCATGCCCGCGGTGCTGGGAAATGCGCACATTCACATCATGCCCCGCGGCGTTGAACACATCGATGATCTCAAAGAGCGCCGATTTCGCGCGCAGCTTGCCTGCAACGGGGTTGACGATCACTAAAATCATGCGCACTACCTCCGTGGGGTCAATAATCGCGCATTCTGCGCCAAACGTCGAGCACCATTAAGTAACGCTCGAGCTTCATGCCCTTGAACGGTATGTTGCTCGTTGCGAAGACGTAGCCGCCGCCGGGCTTGGCGTAGGTCAGGCAGTATTCGCAGGAGTCAATCACCTGCTGATCCGTGCCGGTCTGCAAATGCGCGCAGTGCACATTGCCGCAGAGCGCGACGCGGTCGCCGTACAGACGCTTGACCTCGCGGATGTCCACGCCCGCCATGGGATCGATGGAGTGGAGCGCGTGCGGGTTCGTGGAGACGAGCTGGTCGAGGATCGGCATGATGTTGCCGTCGGTGTGCTTGATCGCATACGCGCCCATGCCGCGGATGTGCGCGGTCAGCTCCTTCAAATACGGCGTGACGAATTTTGCGAACATGTCCGGCGACATGAACGGCCCTTGGTTGAAGCAGTAATCGCTGCACAGGATAAAGCCGTCCACGCCCGCCGCGCGCATGTGCTCGTTGCGCGCCATCGCGTCCTTCATCATCCGCTCGGCGCGCTCAAGAAGCGCTTCGGGTTCTTCATACATCGCGACTGCCAGTTCCTCCAGCCCGTTGCCGTCGGGGATGGCGAGCGTCCCGTCGCCATGGCAGAAGATCGCGTACTTGTCGCCCGAATACTCGCGCAACAATTCCACCGTGCGATACAGGTGCTCGCGGCTCAAATAATGCACGCAAATGGCGTCGTGCTCGAGCTTGTCGTACACCTCGATCAAATACTGCGCGTTCTCCCGCAATTTCGTTTCGATAGCGCCTTTTGTCAGCCCCTCAAGCATCTTCTCGCGCAAAAAGGGCTTGCCCAATAGCTCCTCCTCGAGCTGGAATTCAAGCTCGAATGTCGGCACGCGGTCCGGCGTCCCCAAGTCCAGCGCGCACAGAAACCGTTCTCTCTGCGTCATAGTCATCCCCCCGTCTGTACTCTCATAGATTATACCGCATCGCGTTTTCACATGCAACCGTCAATCCTCAATATCTTTACGGAATCATCACGCGGTCGTTGACAAACGCGCGCGCGGCGGTTATGATAAATGGATCAGGCAAGTGCCAAATAATGGTTTCAAGGAAGGCGTATGAAGAATATCTATGAAAAGACGCGGCTGTATATCAAAGAAAACCCGCGCGTGTTGCTGTTTTTATATCTCCCGGTATATTTATTGTGGTACTTTCTGATCGAGCGGCGCGCGATGCCGGAGTATTACGTCAGTTATATGCCCCTTGATGATCAAATCCCCTTTGTGCCGCCGTTCATCCTCGCGTACATGCTCTGGTTTCCGTACCTCGTTTTGACCGCGCTCTACCTGTACCTGCGCGATGCGCGCGCATTCGTGCGCTTTGGGCTGTTTTTCATAGTTTCGATTACGATCTGCATGCTCGTCTGCACGGTGTTTCCCAACGGGCAAAACTTGCGCCCCGCGGATACGGGCGGCGGGTTGTTCGGCTGGCTGATCGATAGAATCTACGCCGCGGACACGAACACGAACGTGCTGCCGAGCATGCATGTGGTGGGCTGCTTCGCGGTGTGCTTCGCCGCGTTTGACGCGCGCGGGCTCAGGCGGCTGCGGATTCCCATTCTAGTTTTGGGAATCGCCATTTGCGCGGCGACGGTGCTGATCAAGCAGCACTCGTTCCTGGACGTGATCTGGAGCGCTGTCGTCGCGGTTGTCGTCGGCGCGGGCGTGTACCTCGCGCCGCTTCTGACGCGCGGAACAAAGGGGCGCGGGCGCGCGTCATACTAAAAACTAGAAATGGATGGAAATACGCTTGTTCAAACGGTTTATAGATGGGGCGTGCCTCGCGCTTGGCATCGCCTGCTTTGGGTATTACCTCGCCTGCGGGCTCGCGGTGCGGTTCAATCAATCGATGCTGTGGGTGTGGCCTGCCGCGGGGACGGCGCTTGTCCTGAAATTCATCATCGCGCAGATCGCGCGCGTGCGCGGCGTGCTGCCCTATCCCAAATGGTTTTTGTATTTGCTCAGAACCGGTACGCTCGTCGCGCTCGCGGTGTTTTTGCTGGTGGAGGCTTTTGTGATCAGCGGCATGTTTGCGCGCGCCCCGGCGGGCGTCGATTACCTGATCGTATTGGGCGCGAAAACGGGCAGCGTCGCGCTCGATAAGCGCATCGCGGTCGCCGCCGCGTATCTGCTCGACAACCCCGAGACGATCGCCATCGGCTCGGGCGGGCAAGGTCCGGACGAGGAGATGAGCGAGGCGCGCTACATCGAGGAAGCGCTCGTCGCGCATGGCGTGCCGCGCGAGCGGATTATGGGGGAGGATCGGTCGGTTTCGACAAACGAGAACATACGCTTCAGCGCATCGCTCGTCGCAGACCGCGCCGCCTCCGTCGCGGTGGTGTCCAGCGACTACCATGTGTTCCGCGCAATGCAGCTTGCGAAGCAGGCGTTTGAGGGCGATGTATACGCGCTGCCCGCGCGCTCGTCGGGTTTGACGCTGCCGCATTATTTGGTGCGAGAGTTTTTCACCACCGTGGTCGATGCGTGGAAGGGCAATTTGGCGTTTTTTTGAGGCTTGTATGAATGTGATACAGATTGCGCGCGTGGAAACGGATTTCCCGACGAAGTTCGGCATCCCGCGCCAGAGCGGCGTCGTGCCCGAATTGACCGCGCGGGTTGTGTTTGAACCGGAATTTCGCAATCCGGACGCCGTGCGCGGGCTCGAAGGTTTTTCGCATATTTGGCTCATCTGGGGGTTCTCGCAGTCCCGGCGCGACGGATGGTCGGCGACGGTGCGCCCGCCGCGCCTGGGCGGGAATACCCGCATGGGCGTGTTCGCCACGCGCGCGCCGTATCGCCCGAACCCGATCGGGCTCTCCGCGGTGCGACTGATCGCGGTGGACGGGGCGGGCGCGCACGCGCCGACGCTGCTCATATCCGGCGCGGATCTCATGGATCAAACGCCGATCTATGACATCAAGCCCTATCTTCCGCAGTTCGACGCGCATCCCGGCGCGGTGGGCGGATTTTCGGATGCCTGTCGGGCGCGCGCGCTGGAGGTCGTATTCCCGGAGAAATGGCGCGAGATGATCCCGCCAGAGAAGCGCGCTGCGCTGATCGGCGTGCTCGCCAGCGACCCGCGCCCCGCATACCAACATGATCCGGATCGGGTGTACGGATTTGCGTTCGCGGGATTTGATGTGCGATTTCGGGTGGACGGCGATGTGCTCACCGTCTGCGAAATCGTCCGATATTGATGCGCTAAACATAGATGAACGCGCCGCGGGAAACCCCGCAGCGCGTTTTTTGTCGCCTAATCAGCCGTTTAGCGCGGCAAACCGCTCCTCGATCGCCTGAAGTTTCTCCTCGGGCACGGTGAACATGAAGTGCCCGGTGAGCGCGGCGCGCAGCGATTGGCTGCCGTCCGCCCCCGGTCCGCCGCCGCCGAAGCCGCGCGTCATGGGCAGCTCCTCGAACACAATTTCGCGCGCCTCGGGGATCGCCATCAGCTCCGTCACCGACAGATCGAGCGATACCACGCGGTGCATCACCTCGGTGGGCTTATACGCAAAGTGGTACTTGCCCGCGGGCGCGACGGCATAGACCTTGCCCTGCTCGCAGCGCTCGAAGGTGAGCGACGGATGCGCCTTCGCCAGCGCGTCCAGATCGCCGTTCGGGAACACGAGGATCGCCTGCGCGCCGAAGGGCACTTCGACATCCCACACGAACAGATCCTTCTTGATCTCCCACGCGCTCTCATACCAGCCGATCGTGGAGTTGTAGCGCACATGCACCTTCGGCAGGCTGTAATCCGGCTTCGGCTCGATCAGCGCCTTGCGGAAGCCCGGCGCATCCTCGAGGGGGTTGATGCCCGCCACATCGCGGTACACCCACTCCATGATCGCGCCGTAGGTGTAGTGATTCAGCGAGTTCATGCCCGTATCGGAGATCTTGCCGTCCGGCAGCACGCTGTTCCAGCGCTCCCAAATTGTGGTCGCGCCGAGGTTCACCGCGTACAGCCAGCCGGGGTACTCCTCGTTGAGCAACAGTTGATAGGCGCGCTTGTTGTAGCCGTTGTTGGAGAGCACGCGGTTCAAATACGCCGTGCCCACAAAGCCCGTGCGCAGCTTGCCGCCCGTCGCGCCCAACTCGGCGTCGAGCAGCTTTGCCAGCTTCTCGCGGTGCTCCTCGGGCGCAAAGCCCATGAACAGCGCGCACACATACGCCGTCTGCGTCGTCTGCGCCATCAGCCCGTTCGGGGTGAAATATTCGTTCTGGATGGCTTCAAATATCTCGCCGAGCAGCGTTTCGTACTTCGCGGTGTCGTCTTCGTAGCCGAGCGCCTTTGCCGCCTTCAAAAGCAGCGAGGTGGAATAGTAGTAGTACGCCGTGGCGATGAAATACGGGTCGGTGCCGCCCATGACGTTGTTGTTCTTGGTGTCGAGCGCGAGCCAGTCCGCGAAATGGAAGCCGACCTTCCACAGCCGTCCGCAGCCTGCCGCTTCCTCGGTCTTCTTGATCCACTCGACCCAGCCCTTCATGTTCGGGTACGTCTTTTCCAGCAGCGCCTTGTCGCCGTAGAACGCGTAGAGATTCCAGGGGATAATCGTCGCCGCGTCCGCCCATGCGCAGGAGCCGCCCTCGCCGCGCATCCCGCACGCGGGCACGACATGCGGCACGCTGCCGCTGCGCTCGTTCTGCTCATAGAGCATGTCGTGCAGATATTTCTGGAAAAACGCCGAGCTCTCCATGTTGAAGCATGCCGTGCCGGAGAACGCCTGCGCGTCGCCCGTCCAGCCCAGCCGCTCATCGCGCTGCGGGCAGTCGGTCGGCACGTCGAGGAAGTTGCCGCGCTGCCCCCACAGCGCATTGAGCGCAAGGCGGTTCACCTTCTCGTTGCTCGTCTCGATAAAGCCGGTGCGCTCGATGTCCGAATGCACCACGCACCCGGTAAAATCGTTCAGATCGATCTGCGCAAGCCCTTCGACTTTGATCAGCCGGAAGCCGTAGAAGGTATGGAACGGGCGCACGATGCGCACATTGCCGTCGGATACATAGGTGTATTCCGCCTTCGCGGAGCGCAGGTTCTCGCGGTAGAAGCAGCCGTCCTGCAAGATTTCAGAATACGAGAGCTTCACCACCGTGCCCTTGGGCGCGCGGCAGGTGAACTCTAGCCATCCCGTGATCTCCTGCCCGAGGTCAATCACCATCTCATCCTTGGGCGTGATGATCAGCTCCGCCGGCTGGATGCGCTCGGTGATGCGCAGCGGCAAGCTCAGCCGATCCTCGAGCTTCGAGTGGTCGAGCTTCTCATCGATATAGACGGGGTACTCTTTCGACACATCCCAGTTCGGGTCGAACACCTCGCCATCGTAGATCGAGGATTCGCGCACATGGCTCTCGGTCGCGCGCCAGCTCGTATCCGTGCCGACGACCAATTCCGTGCCATCCTCAAACGCGATGCGGATTTCGGCAAGCAGCGCTTCGTTGTCGGAATACAGCCCCGTCACGCCGATCTTCTGATTAAAGCCCAGCCCGAAGCGCGAAACCGCCCAGCCGCCGCCGAGCATGAACTTAAAGTTGTTCTCGCCGGATTGAAGCTGCGAGGTGATGTCGTAGGTGACGATTTGCTGCCATTTGTCGTAGGCGTTGAAAAACGGCGCGAGGTACTCGTCGCCCGCCAGCTCGCCGTTGACGTACATCTCGTACACGCCCATCGCGGTGGCGTACACGCGCGCGGACTTCACGGGCTTGTCGATCGCGATGTCCTTCAAAAGGTACATGTTTTCGCGCGCGTCGGAGGTGATCCACTTGCCCGCCCAGTTTTCGCCCATCTTCCCGGTTTCAAAAAAGCTCTCGCCGGTGGCGACATCATCGTTGTCCGCCCACACCGTCACCTTCCAGTAGTAGCGCGTGCGCGGTTTCAGCGCGATCTCGGGCATAAAGCACAGGCTGTCGAGGTCCGCGCGCTTTCCGGAGTCGTAGAGCGGCGTTTGAAAGGCGGGGCAATCGGCGATCACCACCTGCGCCGCTGTTTGCGTTTTGCCCTCGGTCTCGTCTACCTTCCAGGTGAGCCGCAGCGGATCGAGTGCAAAGCCCAAAGGCTCGGTCACGCGGTTTGCCTTCATTTCAAAAATACGCATAAATAACCTCCTGTTTGCTGTTCCTATCATCTGATGCTATCATACATGCGCGCCCAAAATGTGTCAAGCATCTGCGCAAAACGCCGCCAATTGTACGAATTTATCATCGGCATGGTTTACAGCGCGGACAATTGCGCCTATACTGTCATATATAGTAGCAGATAGAGACGGGGTGGATTCTATGAATATCGAGGCATATATCGATCATGCAGTGTTGAAGCCCGATATGACGCGCGCGGAGATCGACGCGGCGGTCAAATCCGGCATCGAACTGGGCGTATACAGCGTGTGCATGCACCCGCGCGACGTGGCGCGCGCAGCTGCGCTTTGCGAGGGCACGAATACGCGCGTGGGCAGCGTCGTGGATTTCCCGCACGGCGCGGGCGGCGCGCAAGTCAAGCGCGCAATCGCACAATACGCGCTCGCGCAGGGCGCGACGGAGCTCGACATGGTGATGAACTATTCCGCCGCGCGCAGCGGCGATTGGGACGCGGTGCGCAAGGAGATCGCCGCGGTCGTCCAAGAGGCGAAACGTGCGGGCGCGCTCGTTAAGGTGATCTTTGAGACAAGCGAGCTGACCGAGCCTGTGATCCGAACGGCGGTCGATATCAGCATCGAAGCAGGCACGGATTTCGTCAAAACGTCCACGGGGTTCGCCTCCGGCGGCGCGACGGTCGAAGCGGTCTCGATTATGCTCGATCAGGCGAAGGGGCGCATCCGGGTCAAGCCCTCCGGCGGGATTCGCGATTATGCCGCCGCGCGCAAGTACATCGAGATGGGCGCGTCGCGGCTCGGCATCGGCTACAATGGCTCTCGTGCCGTCGTAACCGGCGGGCAATCGACGGACGCATATTGATTGATTTCTATGACAACCGCGCAACGCGGCGAACGGAGGGACTATGTTTTTAATCACGCATAAAAGGCGGCTGAACGAAATTACAACGCTGATGCGCGTCGAAGCGCCCGCCGTGGCGCGCCGTGCGATGCCCGGGCAGTTCATTATGCTGC
>JBMNUA010000111.1:0-7970 GCA_050945995.1 Christensenellales bacterium | reverse complement strand
TGCCGTAGCCGTCCTCGAAGGTGTACCAGTCGCCGCGCTCGCCTTGCCTGCGCTTTGTGGGCATGGTGAACGTCCCGCGCGGGGTGGGATAGCGCGCCGTGCCGCTCGAGCAGATCATTTGGCGCACGATGCTGTCGTCGGACGCGCTGTACACGGTCACGATGTTGTTCAGGCAATCCACGGTGATATAATACGGGCTTGCCGCAAACGCGGGGATGCCGGGGATGAAAATGGTCAGCGCCAGGATGGCACCAATGAATCGTCGTATCCGCATGTTTTTCCTCCGATAGATATGCATGGGAATAAGATACCATAATTTTATGTGGTTTTCAACAGCAAATCGCTGCGGCGGCGAATTGGACGCTTGCGCCAAATGCGTTTCAGCAGTATAATGTTTACATAAATTCATGCAAAAGGACGTGTTGATATATGGTTTTTTCGTGGGTAAGAGCCGGTCGATGCGCGGGGAAAGGAGTGGATGGATTCATAAGATGATAAGGAGTAACTGAATATGAAGGTAATTGGCTTATGGTCCGCCTTGCGCTCGCTTCGCGGAAATCAAAGGGCTTGTGTCATTGCCGAGCCCTTGTGGGCGATCCCCTACCAGCTGTTTCTGCCGTTTGCGTCGATCTATATGTCCGCGTTGGGCGTGGCGGATGCGCAGATCGGCTGGATTGCCAGCTTGAGCCTTGCGGTGCAGTTTTTCTGGGGGCTGTTGTCCGGTGCGATTGTGGACAAGTACGGCAGGCGCGCGACGATGCTTGTATTCGGGCTGATGAGTTGGACGATTCCCTGCGCCCTATGGGCGCTTGCGCGCGATTATCGGTATTTCGCGGTTGCCGCGCTCATCAACGGCGCGTGGCGCGTGACGGGGAACAGTTTTAGCTGCCTGATCATCGAAGGCGGAGACCGCGACAAGCTGATCCAAATCCATACCCTATTGAATGTGATCGGGCTGATTGCGGGGTTTCTGTCGCCGATCGTCGGGTTTTTCATCGACCGCTTTTCGCTCGTCGGCACGATGCGCGCGATCTACTTTGCCGCCATGGCACTGATGACCGCGCGGTTTGTATTACAATACAGGCTCACGCGCGAGAGCGAGGTCGGCGTGCATAAAATGGTGCAGTGCCGCGGGCGCAGTGTCCCCTCGCTCGCCTTCGGGGGCTGGCGCGCGTTCAAGGATGCGCTGCGGATCAGACGGCTTCGGCTGTGCGCCATACTCGCCGTGCTCGGAACCTGCGTTGCGACGATACAGGCGAGCTTCTGGCCGCTGTTTGTGAAAGCCGAGTACGGCGTGAGCGATTCCATGCTCGCGCTGTTTCCGTTTGTAAAATCGGCGGTGACGCTCGTTGTATACCTCGCGTTTACCTCGCGCATACAGTTGAGCCGTGTGCGCCGCCCGCTGCTCGTGGGGTTGGGCGCGCAGGGACTTGGCTACGCCGCGCTGCTTGCGCGGATGCAGCCATCCGGCGCGGCGCTATGGGCGGTGTTTTTATCCGCGGCATGCGACGCGTTCGCGCTGGCGATGCTCGCCCCGCTCTCGGAATCGCTGATGTCGCGCAGCATACCGGACGCAGAGCGGGCGCGCATCAACAGCATGGTATTTGCATCCATACTGCTGATCAGCGCGCCCGCGGGGTGGATCGCCGGGCAGTTGGCGGAGGTTCACCGCGCGCTGCCGCTTGCGATGAACCTCTGCCTCATCTGCGTGGAGATGGTGATTGCGGTGATGATCGCGAGGGAGGTCTCATACGAATTCCAAATATGAATTCGTATCAGAACCTGCTCCGCTCCGCCCAGAGTCCGAGCGCGGGGTTTGAGATGTAGTAAATCTCTTCGCCGTCCACAAAATTGACGCCGTCCTTGAGCTTCGCGGGGTCGTAGCTGCGCGCCATTTCATCATACGGCGCGTAGCGGAAGCCCACGCCCTCGACCTCCTCTTTGGTCAAATGGCGGGTGCAGTAGGTGATGGAGAACCTGCCGTCGCTCGAGGAATGGATCATGTGCGCGGCGGCGGAGAGGTTCGCGCGCAGATCATCGTGCGTGCGGACAAGCTCGATCGCACGCTCGCGCCCGCAATAGCCGTATTTGCGAAGCAGCGCGTCGATCGCCGCGTCCTCGCCGAAGCGATCGACGCCGGGGGCGAGCACGATCAGCGATCCCCCGTCCGCCATCGCCATGCGCGTGCGGTACACCGCCTTGTTGCCGAGCCAGGTGCTTTTGAACTCCTGCGCGTCGAGCAGCGTCACGCAGGTTTGGAAGGGTTTGTCCACGAGGATGAGGTTTTTTTCCTGCGAGAGCGCGACCGCCTGTTCAAAATACGCGCGCTCGCGCCCGATGAACACGCCGTGGGTGCAAATGTCGCCCCCGGGCGCGGTGGTGACGGTCAGGATGTACGAAAGCGGTACATCGCGCAGGAAGTGCTCCTGCGCATAGTCGAACACATCGCGCACGGGGGTGCGGTCGCGCCCCATGATGCGCTCGAGCCCATAAAACGCGCCGAGCATGTGCGAGGAGTTGATCATGTTCGCGCCGCCGCAGCCGACGAACACGTTTTTGTTCCGGTTCGCCATGCCCGCCACCTCGTGGGGCACGACCTGACCGATGGAGAGAACGAGGTCATACGCGGGATCGACGATGCGGCGGTTGATTTCGACATCGATCGCGTCGGTCACGAGCCCCTCGGAGATGCGGGAGACGAATTCCGCGGGCACTTCGCCGATCTTCACCACATCGTCGCGCCAGCGGTGCACGAGGAAGCGTTCATACGGGATGTCGCCGAACATCACCGCGGCTTCCTCGCGCGTGACGGGCACATGGGTGCCGAGCGCGGGCAGTATGTCCACTTCGCAATCGTCTTTGAACATATCGTAGATATGCCATGTGATCCTGCCGGCGTTGGAATGAAAACGCGTGAAATCCGGCGGCAGGAGCAGCAGCTTTTTCACCTTCCCCCGGCAGGGGGCGAGCGCGCGCGCCAAGATGTCGCGCAGCTCGCCGTCCGGGATGCCCGCGTCGCTCGCCGCGTAGTGCGCGGCGGAAATGGGCTTGATCATCATACCGTGTACGTCGACGCGGAAGTCGCGCCGCCCTCGCCCGTCCAATCGGTGTGGAAGAACTGCCCGCGCGGGGCGTCGAGCCGCTCATAGGTGTGCGCGCCGAAGTAATCGCGCTGCGCCTGCAAAAGGTTTGCGGGCAGGAATTCCGCGCGCATGCCGTCGTAGTAGGTGAGCGCAGACGCCATCGCCGGAACGGGGATGCCGTTTCGCACCGCTTGGGACACGACATCGCGCCAGCCGCCCTGCGCGTCGTCAATCGCGGCGGCGAAATAATCGTCGAGCAGGAGATTTTGAAGTTCCGGATTCTTCTCGAACGCGTCGCGGATTTTGCCGAGGAACGCGCTTCGGATGATGCAACCGCCGCGCCACATCATGGCGATGCCGCCGTAGTTGAGGTTCCAGCCGTAGGTGGTCGCCGCGGCGCGCATGAGCGCGTAGCCCTGCGCGTAGGAGACGATTTTCGCGGCGTAGAGCGCGCGGCGGATGTTCTCGATGAACGCGAAGCGGTCGCCCTCGAGCGAAATCGCGGGTCCCGAGAGCTTTTTGGACGCTGCGACGCGCGCGTCCTTTGTCGAGGAGAGGGAGCGTGCGAACACCGCCTCAGCGATCAATGTCAGCGGCACGCCCTCGTCGAGCGCGGCGATCGCCGTCCATTTGCCGGTGCCCTTCTGCCCCGCGGTGTCGAGGATTTTATCGACGAGGGGCTGTCCGTCCGCATCTTGATAGGCGAGGATGTCGCGGGTGATCTCGATCAGATAGCTGTCGAGCTCGCCCCGATTCCACTCGGCGAACACATCGCTCATCTCGCCGGGCGTCATCTCGAGGCAGTCGCGCATGAGATGGTACGCCTCGCAGATCAGCTGCATGTCGCCGTACTCGATGCCGTTGTGCACCATTTTGACAAAGTGTCCCGCGCCGCCCTCGCCCACCCAATCGCAGCAGGGCTCGCCATCGACCTGCGCGCTGATCGCCTGGAAGATGGGCTTGACATGCGCCCACGCGGCGGGCGAGCCACCGGGCATCATGCTCGGTCCTTTGAGCGCGCCCTCCTCGCCGCCGGAGACGCCCGTGCCGATGTAGAGAAGCCCGTGCTCCTCGACGTGCTTTACGCGGCGCGCCGTGTCCGGGAAATGCGAGTTGCCGCCGTCGATGATGATATCGCCCGGATCGAGCTTGGGGATGAGCTGCTCGATGAGCGCATCGACGGGCGCGCCGGCTTTGACCATGAGCATCACCTTGCGCGGTTTGGCGAGCGCGTCAAGCAGCGCGTCGATCGTGAGCGCGCCGATGATGTTTTTGCCCTTCGCGCGCCCTTCGACAAAGTCCGTCACGCGCGATGTCGTGCGGTTGTACACCGCGACGGTAAAGCCCTTGGATTCCATGTTCATCACGAGGTTCTCGCCCATCACGGCAAGACCGATCAACCCGATGTCCGCTTTTTTCATATGCCTCACCTCTGCACCCTTGCGTTGCCCTTCCATATGCTCCAAACCTGATCCTCGTCTGCCGGGGACGCGTAGTCCTCCAGCATGGTGGTCGCCAGCGCGCCGGTCGCCCAGCCGAAGCGAATCCACTTTTCGGGTTCCCAATTCCTGAGATAGCCGTACAGCATGCCGCCGACGAAACTGTCGCCGCCGCCGATGCGGTCGAGCACCGGGATCTCGCGCGGCTCCTCGACAAACCATTCGTCGCCCGCGAGCATGATCGCGCCCCACATATGCGCGTTTGCGGAGAGCACCTCGCGCAGCGTGTTCGCGAACACCTTCGCGTTCGGGAACTGCCGTTTCGCGCTCAAAATCATGCCCTTGAAGGCTTCGATTTTATCCGCAATCGCCTCGCCGCCCGCTGCGGGTCCTTCCACGCCGAGCGCGAGCTGATAGTCCTCCTCGTTGCCGATTAAGATGTCCGCGCGCGCGGCGATCTGCGTAAAGATATCGCGAAGCTCCTTCTCGCGCCCCGCCCAGAAGGAGGCGCGGTGGTTTAAGTCAAAGCTAATCTGTGTGCCGTATTGCTTTGCGACCTCGGACAGCTTCAGGCACAACTCGCCCGTCTCCGGCGAGAGCGCGGCGAACAGCCCGGAGATGTGCAGCACCTGCGCGCCCTCCTGCCCGAAGATGCGCTCGAGATCGAAATCCTCCGCTTTGAGGGTGCGCCCGACCTCGCCCGCGCGGTCGTTATGAACCCGCGGCCCGCGCATGCCGTAGCCGGAATCGGCGATGTTGAACTGGTGGCGGTAGCCCCAAGGACCGCCCGGATCGACCTGCGGGCCTTCAAAGTCGATGTTGCGGCGGCGAAGCTCGCCCTTGATGAACGCGGCGATCGGGCTGCCATCCACAAACGCGGTGAGCACCTTCGTATTGAGCCCCAAAGACGCGGAGACATTGAGCACATTGCTCTCCGCGCTCGTGGCGTGCATGACATACA
The DNA here is from genome assembly GCA_050945995.1 of Christensenellales bacterium. GTDB lineage: Bacteria > Bacillota > Clostridia > Christensenellales > Aristaeellaceae > RUG11247. The sequence goes on along the minus strand of JBMNUA010000111.1, from coordinate 2,487 downwards.
GGTTGCCCGCGCCGACGGGCTGACGATCGGGCGGCGTCATCCGAACGCCCATGCTCGTTGCGGTAATCAGACCGTATTTCTTATTTAACATTGGCTTCCCTCCGTTTGATCGATGTTGCTTTCATTATAAAACATTCCCTATATTATGGCAAGTGGTTTGATAATTTACAATAATGGTTTATCATATAGGCATAGGAGGTGTGATTTCCTTGAAAAAAATATGGAGCATGTTCTTTGCCGTGGTTCTCGCGCTGAGCTTTGCCGCCTGCGCCGAGACCGGGGAGAAAACAGAGGTGCGCATCGGTTCGTTGATGGGACCGACTTCGATGGGGCTTGTTCAGTTGATGCACGCGGATGACACCGCGAACGATTACGCGTTTACCGTCGAGGCGACGGCGGATGCGATCACCCCCGCGCTGATTCGGGGCGAGATCGACATCGCGCTCGTGCCCGCGAACCTCGCGGCGGTTCTCTACAACCGCACGGAGGGCGCGCTGCAGGTGGCGGCGATCAACACGCTGGGCGTTTTATATGTGCTGGAAAACGGCGAGAGCGTGCAGACGCTCGCCGATCTTTCGGGCAAGACGATCTATTCCACTGGGCAGGGCACAACGCCCGAGTACGCGCTCAACTACATCCTCGCGGGCAACGGCATCGACCCGGCGAAGGATGTGACGATTGAGTTTAAGTCCGAAGCGGCCGAGGTCGCCTCCGCGATGCTCGCGGACGCCGCGGCACTCGCGGTGCTGCCGCAGCCGTATGTCACAAGCGTTCTGATGCAGAACGAGGACGTGCGCGTCGCGCTGAGCTTTACGGATGAGTGGGATGCGATCGGCGGTGGCAGCGCGCTGGTCACGGGCGTTGCGCTCGTGCGCAAGGCGTTTGCCGAGGAGAACCCCGAGGCGGTGCAGGCGTTTTTGACCGAGTACGCGGCATCGACCGCGTTCACGAACGAGAACCCCGCCGAAGCATCCGTTTGGATCGAGGAGCTGGGCATCGTCGGTAAGGCCGCGATCGCGGAGCGTGCCATCCCGGATTGCAACATCGTGTGCATCACGGGCGATGAGATGACGACGAAGCTGTCGGGCTATCTGGCGGCGCTGCACGAGCAAAACCCGGAGTCCGTGGGAGGGAATCTGCCCGGTGAAGACTTCTACCTCGTCTACTAAACGAATCTGGCGGGTGCTCGCCGCGCTGTTCTGGCTCGCCGTTTGGCAGCTTGGCAGCATGGCGGTCAATCAAGAGATCCTCTTGGTGTCGCCCCTGACCGCGGTTAAGACGCTCATCGAACTACTCGGTGAGCGCTCCTTTTATGCTGCGACGGCGGGCTCGCTTTCACGCATATTCGCGGGCTTTGCCATGGGGTTTCTGTTGGGGATTCTCCTCGCCGCGCTTGCGAAGGCACTCACGCCGCTGCGGGTGATCTTCGCGCCGCTGATGGCGGCGATCAAGGCGACGCCGGTCGCGTCGTTTGTGATTTTGGCGCTGATCTGGATTTCTTCGACGAATCTGTCGGTGTTCATGTCGCTATTGATCGTACTGCCGGCGGTGTATCAAAATGTGCTCGACGGGCTTGACAGCGCGGACGTGAAGCTCCTTGAGATGGCGAAGGTGTTCGCGCTAAAGCCGAGCAAGCGCATCCGTGCAATCTACGCGCCGGCGGCGTTCCCCTATATGCTCTCGTCCGCGCGGCTTTCGCTGGGGATGTGCTGGAAGGCGGGCATCGCGGCGGAGGTGATCGCGCAGCCGCGCAACTCCATCGGCGCGGCGCTTCAGCGGGCGAAGGTGTACTTCGCAACACCCGAATTGTTCGCGTGGACGCTGGCGATCATCTTATTGAGCATGCTGTTTGAGCGGGCAGCGGTGCACTTCATCAACCGCCTGAGCGGGAGGCTGCATGATCGAGCTTAGAAACATATCCAAATCATTCGACGAAAAGCGCGTGCTCGTTGATGTATCGTACCGCTTCGCGCCGCGCGCGGTGACGGCGATCACCGGACGATCCGGGCAGGGAAAGACGACGGTTCTCAACATCATCTTGGGGCTTGTCAAGTCCGACGCGGGCGAAGTGATCGCGCAAAAAGGGCTGCGCTACGCGTGCGTGTTTCAAGAGGATCGGCTGATCGAGCACATGGACGCGCGCCAGAATGTGCAGTTGACGGCGCATCCGGCGGTGGACGGCGCGCAGATTGAGGATGTGCTCGCGCGATTGGGGCTCGACCCGAAGGACGACGAGCGCGTGGCACGCTACAGCGGCGGGATGCGCAGGCGCGTGGCGATCGCGCGCGCGGTGCTGGCGAAACCCGATGTGCTCGCGCTGGACGAGCCGTTCAAGGGACTGGATGTCGAGGCGCGCGCGGCGGCGGCGGAATTGATCCTCGCGCGCTGTCCGGACGCGCTCATACTGCTGGTGACGCACGATGCCGACGAGATTGCACTCATGCGCGCGGAACACACGCTGGAGCTGGCAGATTGATAAAATCCCGG
>JBMNUA010000110.1:0-8023 GCA_050945995.1 Christensenellales bacterium | reverse complement strand
CGTGTCGATCCGTTCGGCGTTTTCGTCCATGGCTGATCCCTCTCTTCTGTTATTCGATGCCGAGGCGAAACCGCGCAAGCGGCCATACGACCGCGCGCACGCGCCCGAGAAACGATTCGGCGCGAACTGCGCCAATCTCCTCCTCACGGCTGTCGTAGCTCGCCTGCCGGTTGTCGCCGAGCACGAAGAACTCATCCGTGCCGAGCGTGACGGCGTAGTCGCCCAGCGTGGTTTCGGCATAGGTCTCGTCAACCGCCATACCGTTTATATGCACCTGCCCGCCGGATATGACAATTTCGTCGCCGGGAAGCCCGATGACGCGCTTGAGATAGCTGCCGTCGCGCCCGTCAAAGCGCATGAGCACGACGTCGAACCGCTCCGGCGGCGATTTGGCGTAATCATATTTGGTGACCAGCGCAATGTCGCCCGCGCAAAGCGTGTCCGCCATGGAATCGCCCGCCACGCGCGCAAGCGAAATCACATGCGTGCGCGCGACAAGACCGACCGCCACCGCGAACAGCGCGATCAATAGCGTGCGAAACAGCCGCCTCATTCCTGCGCCCCTTCCGCGCGCGCCTCGATCCGCTTGACGCGCTTTTCAAACGTCGGGCGGTCGAGCATCACGATCCGCGCGCAGGTTTCGCACTTGATCTTGATGTCCGCGCCGACATAGACGATCTTCCACAGATCGCCGCCGCAGGGGTGCGCCTTGCGCATTTTTACAATGTCGCCGTAGTATAAAAGCATGTATCTGGGGATGCGCCGGGCGTGCCCGGTCCCCCGCCGCCTGCATCCCGTGCGGGGGAAGTCGTTTACGATCCGCGCGCGGCTTCCATGCCCGCCGCGATCGCCTCGCGGTTGAGCGCGACGAGCGATTCGCGCGATGCGCCGAGTTTATGACGCAATGCTTCCACAAGAAGTTCCGTGTCGAACGCGTTTGTTTGCTCGATCAGCGCGCCGAGCATCACCATGTTCGCGACGCGCGCGTTGCCCAGCGCGTCCGCGATGTCGTTGCAGGCGACGGGCAGGTAGGTGATGTCGCCCCGCGCGCCGGGCGCATCGATCAGCGAGGAATTATAGAGCATCGCGCCGCCGGGGACGATGGTCTTCTCAAACAGTTCCATGGAGGGGCGGTTCATGGCGATCACCACGTCCGCGTCCTCGACCTTGGGGCTGCCGATGGGCGAATTGGAGATGACGACCGAGCAGTTCGCGCTGCCGCCGCGCATTTCAGGTCCGTATGCGGGCATCCAAGATACCTCGCGCCCGTCTAACATGCCGGCGTAGGCGATGAGCTGACCCATGAGCAAAACGCCCTGCCCGCCAAAGCCCGCGATGATACATTGCATTTCCATATTGCGATCAGACCTCCTTCAACACGCCGAGCGGGTACTGCGGGATCATGTTGTCCTTGAGCCAGCCGAGCGATTCCTTGGGGGTCATCCCCCAGTTGGTGGGGCAGGTGGAGAGAAGCTCCACCAATGAAAAGCCCTTGTTCGCGATCTGGTTTTCAAAGGCGCGCTTGATGCTGCGCTTGGCGGCGTTGATGTGCTTGACATCGTGGGTGCTCACCCGCGCGATGTAGCTCGGTCCGTCGAGGGTGGCGAGCATCTCGCTCATGCGGATGGGGCTGCCCGCCGTGCGCGCGTCGCGACCCGCGGGGGAGGTGGTCGTCTTTTGACCGATGAGCGTGGTGGGCGCCATCTGCCCGCCTGTCATGCCATAGATGGCGTTGTTGACAAAGATCACGGTGATGTTCTCGCCGCGCGCCGCCGCGTGGATGATCTCCGCCGCGCCGATGGAGGCGAGGTCGCCGTCGCCCTGGTAGGTGAACACGATTTTATCGGGGTGCACGCGCTTGACGCCGGTTGCGACCGCCGGCGCGCGCCCGTGCGCCGCCTCGAACATGTCGCAGTTGAAGTATTCATAGGCGAACACCGCGCAGCCGACCGGCGCGACGCCGATCACGTTTTCCTGCGCGGTCAATTCGTCCAGCGCTTCGGCGACGAGGCGGTGGATGATGCCGTGGGTGCAGCCGGGGCAGTAGTGCATCGGCGTTTCGGTGAGGAAATTCGGTCGCGTATATACCTTCGCCATTACAATTCCTCCTTCATCGCCAAAATGCGCTCGTAAATTTCGCGCACGCCCGGCACCGCGCCGCCCGCGCGCCCGTAGAACGCGACGGGGCACGCGCCATTGACCGCAAGGCGCACGTCGTCCACCATCTGCCCCATGGACATCTCGACGGTGAGTATGCCCTTGAGCGACGGCGCGTATGTTTGAAACGCCTTGTTTGGGAACGGCCAGACGGTGATCGGGCGGATCAGCCCCACCTGCACGCCGTTTTCGCGCGCGCGGCGGATCGCGGTGAGCGCGATGCGCGCGGTCGTGCCATAGGCGGCGACGGCAAACTGCGCGTCCTCCATAAATTGTGTTTCGACCATGCACTCCCGGGCGGCGATTTCGTTGTACTTCGCCTCGAGCTTTTGGTTGTGCACCTCCAGCTCGTTTGCCTTGATGTAGAGCGAGTTGATCACCGCGCGCGGGCGGCGCATGTTGCTGTTCCAGCCCGTCGCCGCCCAATCCTTTTCGGGGAGCGCGGGCATTTCGTATGTGGGCATGGCGACCGGCTCCATCATCTGCCCGATGATGCCGTCGCCCAAAATCATCGCGGGGGTGCGGTACCGATCCGCCACATCGAAGGCGCGCTGGGTCAGCTCCACCGCCTCCTGCACGCTCGCCGGCGCGAACACGGGCATGCGGTAATCGCCGTGCCCGCCGCCGCGGGTGGACTGATAATAATCCGACTGCGCGGGCTGGATCGAGCCGAGCCCGGGCCCGCCGCGCACGATGTTGACGATCACGCAGGGCAATTCCGCGCCCGCGATGTAGCTGATGCCCTCCTGCTTTAAGGAGATGCCGGGGCTGGAGGACGAGGTCATCACGCGCGCACCCGCGCCCGCCGCGCCGTAGACCATGTTGATCGCCGCGACCTCGCTCTCCGCCTGCACGAACGCGCCGCCGACCTCGGGCAGCCGCGCGGACATATATTCGGGAATTTCGTTTTGCGGGGTGATGGGATAGCCGAAGAAATACTTGCAGCCCGCTTGAACCGCGGCCTCGGCGATCGCCTCATTGCCCTTCATCATTTGCCTGTTCATGTACGCCTACCTTTCCACCGTGAGCACGCAGTCCGGGCACATGGTATAACACGCCGCGCAGCCGATGCACTTGGATGGCTCGGTGCAGGCGATGATGTGATAGCCTTTTGCGTTGATTGCGTCCGAGAGCGCGAGAATCGCCTTGGGACAGACGTCGATGCACAGACCGCAGCCCTTGCAGCGCGCGCCGTCGATGGTGACTTTCGCCATTTCGCAGTCCCCCTTTGAATATTTATTCATCTATTATAACGCGGCGATGTTAAGATTCTGCCTGCGCCGGGGTATCGATCTTGAAATAATGGCTCGCGCCCGCCACGTCTCCAATGCGGATGGCGAGCGTGCCGCTGTACGCGGGCACCTGCAATTCGCGCAAAAGTTCGGGCGCGGCGCGGGTTCGCGAGAATTGCGCGTGTGCGGTGAAGGTTTCGTTTTCGATGTAGCCCGCCGCCCAGTTGTCCACCAAGTCAAAGCCGTTTGCGCCGAGGATGTCCGCGGGCAGCCGGAACGAATCGAGAAACACATGGTACATGCCCACGCCCGGCATAGCGTGCGCCTCGCAGACGCCGCAGGAGACGCTTGACCCTAGATGATAGGTCGTGCGCGCGTCCGCGAGCCGCCGGCGCGCGATGTTGACGGTCATGGGGCACTTGTCCACGCCCACGAACCGGCGACCGTCTGCCGCGGCGGCTTCGAGCGTGGTGGACGAGCCGGCGAACAGATCCATCACCAAATCGCCTTCGCGCGTCGTCGCGCGCACGATGCGGCGGAGCAGCTTCAGCGGCTTTTGGGTGTCGTAGCCGGTGCGCTCGTGGTCGCGCTGCTGCAGATGGCTGATGTCGTCCCAGACGTCTGTGGGCGCGACGGGCTCGTCGTCGTAATATTTATAGATGCGCCCGGCGCTTTTGATCGATCGGTACGCGCGCCCGTCGGCGTCAACGCCTTTTTTCATGTGGTTTCTCGGCGGCTCGATGCGCGGTTCGAGTACGGCGTCCAGATTAAAGTACAAATCCCTTGATTTCCGATAAAAAAGGATGATATCGTGCTTTTTCGGGAAGCTGTTTTTCGCGCGCCCGCCGGATTTGTACGCCCAAATGATCTCGTTGACGAAGTTGCGCTCGCCGAACAATTCGTCCGCGATCAATCGCAGGCGCGCGTGCGCGCGGTAATCTACATGCAGAAACAGCGCGCCCTCGGGCGCGAGCATGGCGTGCGCCGCCTCAAGCGCGCGGCGCAGCATCGCGTAGTAATCCTCGGGCGCGGCGAGATCGTCAAAGGCGTGCACGCTGCGCGAGCCCGCCATTGTTTCCCAATCGTGCGCGCCCACGCGCACGCGCATCTCGAAGGACTGCCCGGTGAGGAAGGGCGGATCGAGGTAGATGAGCTGCACGCGCTCCCGATACGCCTGTTTCAATTCATCGAGCAAAGAAAGCGCGTCGCCGAGGTAGAATTCGCCCTCAGACCCCGCGCCCAGGATCACCTCGCGCGAGACGGGGACGCACGGTAGCGGCATGGGCATAACACCTCCGAAATCTATGGGGATATTGTACCACAAACGCGGCGCGCGGTCTAGCGAGGCGGCGCAAAACCCCGCCCGCGTTTTGACAAGCGCGCCGCGCGCAGATATAATAAAGGAAGAGGATCTGCGGTGCGCGGGGGGGTGATTGCGTGGATGTACAGGGCGATTTGTATGAATACGAGACGTATCGGCTGATCAAAGATTGCCACGTCGCCGTCAACTACCATCATGAATTGGACGAGGTGATGCTGCATCACCACGATTTTATCGAGATTGCGTTTGTGGAGAGCGGCTACGGCTGGCATGTGCTCAACGGCAGACCCATGCTCGCGCGCCCGGGCGATCTGTTTGTGATCAACCACGGGGATGTGCACTACTATCTCGCGGAATACGAGAGCACGCTGAGCATCTACAATTTGATCTTCCGCCCGGGATTTTTCGATCTGTCGCTCATCGGCAGCCGCAGTTTTGAGGACGTGGTCAACCACTTTCTACTGCGCACCTTCCGCGACGACGGGTTCGAACACTCGCTCGCGTGCCGGTTTTATGACGCGGAGCGCGAACGGGTGCTCGCGCTGTTTCGCGACATGCTCCGCGAGTACGAGCAGCACGAGCCGGGGTTTGAGGAGCTGATCCGCTCGTGGACGATTGAAATTTTGATCTACCTGTTCCGAAAGATGCGCGCGGGCGAAATGATCGTGCCGGAGCGCAAGACGATGCGCAATTATATGTTCGACGCGATCTTTGATTATCTGCGCAAGAACTATGCCGAGCCGGTCACGCTCGATCGGCTGGCGATGATGGCGTTTTTGAGCCCGAAGTATTTCAGCCGCGTGTTCAAGGAGCAGACGGGCATGACGTTTACGGAGTATGTGCAGGGGCTGCGCGTGAAGCGTGCCTGCGAGCTGCTTGAGGAGGGCGATTTGAACCTGTGCCAGATCGCGCAGAGCGTGGGCTATGCCGATTATAAGAGTTTTTTGCGGGTGTTTAAGAAGATCACGGGGGAATCGCCCTCGGATTATCGGCGCGCGAGGTGAGAGCGTTTTGAATTTGAGCGGATGCTACGGCAGCATCCGCTCGACTTTTTCCAGAAAGCCGCGGTATTCATTCGTCTTATTGTAGGTGACGGTTTCGATGAATTCCTCGAAGGGGACAAGCCGCACCGCCGCGACCTCGCGGCGGGAGAGCGCAAACCGCGACATTTCCGCATCGACGCGCACCGCATACACATCGGTGATCAGACCGTTCATGCCGCCGTCCCAGTCCTCCACCTGCCGCCCGATGTGGATGGCGCGCGCGGGGTCAAATGCGATGCCGAGCTCCTCGCGCGCCTCGCGCGCCGCCGCTTCCGCGCCCGTCTCGCCGTGCATCACGCCGCCGCCCGTCACATCCCACTTCCCGGGGAAGTATTTCGCGTGCAGGGCGCGCTGCTGCATGACATAGCGCCCGTTTTGATCCTTCATGATGATATGTACATGGTAGAGGTACTCGCCCGCGCCGAGGGGCGCGCTGTTTTCGATCACCTTGCCCGTGTGGGCGCCATCCTTTGTAAGGATATCTCGCAGTTCCATGGCATTGCCTCCGAAAAGTGGATTGCGTTTTCCTGTTGTTTCCTTATATACAAACCTTGCAGCTCGCGCAGCCGCCGCGCCCGGTTTCGCGCAAATCGCTCGGCATCTGCCGCCCGACGCGCCCCATGGCGTCGATGATGTCGTCCGGGTCGAGCGGCAGCGGGATCTCCGCCGTCGCGAGGTCGGCGGAGGTGAGCGCGGCGGCGATGCCGATCACATTTCGGTACACGCAGGGGATTTCGACAAGCCCCATCACCGGGTCGCACACAAGCCCCATCAGGTTCATCAGAGCAAACCCCGCGGCGCGCGCGCAGGCGGACGGGGACGCGCCGGCGATCTGCGAAAGCGCGGCCGCCGCCATCGCCGCCGCCGAACCGCATTCCGCCTGACAGCCGCCCTCCGCGCCGGAGATCGTCGCGCGGTGCGCGATCACCGCGCCCACGCCCGCCGCGCAAAACAGCGCGTCGAGGAGCGCGTCCTCATCCGCGCCGCGCTCCTCGCGCGCGGTCAGAAGCGCCGCCGGGAGGATGCCGCACGCGCCCGCCGTGGGGGCGGCGACGATCCTGCCCATCGAGGCGTTCCACTCCGCCGCCGCGAGCGCGTATGCCTCCGCCCGCGCGAGCGACTGCCCGCCCGGCGCGCGGTTGGCTTCGGCAAGCGCCATCAGCTTCGACGCCTGCCCGCCCGTGAGCCCGGACACGCTTTTCGTATCCGGGTTCATCCCCTGGGCGACCGAATCAAACATCACGCGCATGGTCTCGCGCATGCGCTCGGACACGCTATGTTCATCTGCCTGATCCATCTGCGCCTGCGTAAGAAGCGCGGCGCGCCCGATGGTGATCCGATCCCGCTGCGCCCGCTCCACGAGCGCGCGCAATGAATGAAACTGCATCGCTGCCTCCAACGAAAAGATTATGTAAGGCTGCCGAGCAGCCGCCCGATCTCGTCTGCGACTTGTTTTGCAATGGCGTTGATTTTAGCGCCGTCCTCGCCCTCGGTCATCACGCGGATGAGCGGCTCTGTGCCGGAGGTGCGCACGATGATACGCCCGTTCGCGCCGAGCGCGCGCTTGGCCTCGTCGATGGCGGCGCGCACGGCGTGGTCGGTGTAAAACGCGAGCTTGCCGTCGGGGCTGACGGGCACGTTGATCATGCACTGGGGGTAGCGGGTCATCACGCCCGCGAGCGCGGAGAGGGGCTTTCCCTCGCGGCGCAGGATGGAGAGCAGCTGGATCGCTGTCAATTGCCCGTCGCCCGTCGCCGAGAAATCGCGGAAGATGACGTGCCCGGACTGCTCGCCGCCGAAGTAGTAGTCCTCGAGCAGCATCTCCTCGAGCACATAGCGGTCGCCGACCTTCGTTGCGATGAAGTTGATCCCCTCGCGCTCGCAAAATTTGATGAAGCCGAGGTTTGTCATGATCGTGCCGACCACGCTGTTCTTCGCGAGCCGACCGCGCTTTTTCATGTCACACGCGCAGATCGCCATGATCATATCGCCGTCGATGTGCGCGCCGTTTTCGTCCACCATCAGGCAGCGGTCGGCGTCGCCGTCAAACGCCACGCCCGCGTCGAGCTTGTGCTCGACGACGTAGGCGGCGAGGTTTTCCAGGTGGGTCGAGCCGCAATCTTCGTTGATGTTCATGCCGTCCGGCTCGTCGTATAGGATGTGGCAATTCGCGCCGAGCGATTCAAACAGCGCGCGCGCGGTGACGCTGGCCGCGCCGTTCGCGCAATCGACCGCGATGTTGAGCCCGTCGAGCGAGAACGCCACGGTTG
>JBMNUA010000109.1:0-8035 GCA_050945995.1 Christensenellales bacterium | reverse complement strand
CGCGCGCATGTCCTCGGGCAGCTGCGCAATCGCCTGATCGATCGTGCGCCGCTGTTCGGATGCGATCGCGTGCATCTCCGGCACGTCGTCCTCGTCCGTCGGCGACCAGCCGCTCTCGAGAAGCCCGTCGAGCGACGCCGCGCTGCGCGCCTTGCGCCGCCTGAGCTCGTCCAGGCAGGTGTTCATCGTAATCCGATATACCCAGGTGGAGAAGGAGGATTGCCCCTTGAACCCGCTGATCGCGCGGTAAATCCGCAGCATCGCGTCCTGCATGCAGTCCAGCGCGTCCTCGCGGTTGGCGCACATGCGCAGCGAAACCGCGTACATGCGGCTTTCGTGCATCGCCATCAATTCAGAAAACGCCGCGCCGTCGCCCTGCGCCGCGCGCGCAATCAGCGTCTCCTCCGCCGAACGATCCGGCTCGTTGCCCAGCATGTGCTCACCTCCAAACGCATTTATTATACATGATAAACGATTTTTTGCAAAGGGGTTGATTTTACCTCATGTCATGCGTTATAATGATTCCTGCGCCGGTGTGTCGGAATGGCAGACGACCTCGACTCAAAATCGAGTGCTATAATGGCGTGTGGGTTCGAGTCCCACCACCGGCACCAGACCTCACGCCGTCAATTGTTACAATCAATTGGCGGCGTGTTTGTTTATAGCAGGGACAGATATCGTGGCGGACATCCGTTCGGTATAATGAAACTGCCCGCCTGCGCGGCGGGCAATGCAATGGTTTCATTCATTTTCGTCCGTGATCGCGAACGCCGGGGCAAGAGCGCCATCATAATCATCGTTTGTGAGTATAAAATCATAGACTTTTTGGGTTAAAAGAACTTGCCGGAGCGCGTTTGTGAATTCTGCGTCGGCGTTCTTATAAAGCACAACGACGTAGGCGGCATACCGAAGGGCGGAGGCGCTGCCCGGTGGCTCGAAAAAGACCGCGTCGAAGACGGGCTTTAATCCCGCTGCTTTCGCAGATTCCGCGCTTAAGACAGTCAAGTCGGCGTCGCTCAACTTCGGCGCATCGACCTTGCGGATGTCGAGATTGCGCGGGTTTTCCAAGATATCCGAAAGCGTGAGCAAATCGGCGGTCGGCGCGTCGTCGGGCAGCACGATGAGCCCCGCCTCCGCGAGCAGCAGCAGCGCGCGCGTTTCACCTTCCGGATCATCGGGGATGGCGATCACGCCGCCTTCCTTCAGATCATCCAGCGACGAAACGCCGCCCGTGTACAGCCCATAAGGCGCAAAGTGCACCGGGATGACGGCGACCAACTGCTCTGCCTGACCCGCATACGAGTTGTACTCGATCATAGGCGCGAGCCCGCGGCCGTAGCTTGCGTCCATCTCCTCTGCTGAGAGTGAGGGGTTGATGAGCTCATCCTGGGCATACACAATGAACTTCAATTGATATCCAAGCGCGGCGAGGTCTTCGCGGACGAGTTCTAAAATCTCCATGTGCGAGGCCGGTGGGATGCCAATGGTGATCGTCAGCGGGGTGATCGCGGATGCGGCGGGGAGGGCGAGCATCATGCACAGGGCAATGGCGAGGGAAAGCATTTTCTTCATGGGATTCACGCTCCTCACTAAAAATATCGGGCGGCGGATCGATGGTCCGCGTGCCTTCCTATACCCGTTTGGCGGGCGTTGGCATGGGTCTTACGACCTGAGATCAAAATTTAACGATGTATGCCATACCGCAAAAATCACGATTGCAACGCGCGGCGGTTGATGGTATACTATGGTTGTATCTACAGATATGAAGGAGGTACTTACATGAAGGGGAATGAAAAGCTCATCGCGGCCCTGAACGATCTTTTGGCGGACGAACTGACTGCGATCAACCAATATATCGTGCACGCCGAGATGTGCGCGGACTGGGGTTATGAGAAGCTGCACGAGAGCTTCGAGAAGCGCTCCATCGCGGAGATGAAGCATGCGGAAAAGCTCATCGAGCGCATCCTATTTTTGGAAGGCACGCCCATCGTCAGCAAGCTCAACAAAATTTCCATCGGCGCGGAAGTACCGGCGCAGCTGGAGAACGACCGCGAGGCGGAAGCCGGCGCGATCAAGGCGTACAACGACGCGATCTATCTTGCGGGCGAGGTGCGGGATTTCGCGACGCGCGACATCCTGACGGATATTCTTGCGGACGAGGACGAGCACATGGATTCGATCGAGGAGTTGCAGGATCAGATCAAGCACATGACGCTGCCCATCTTCCTGACGACGCAGACCGGCAACTAAATAAGTACCAAGCGCTTGCGCGCGAAAGTCCTTTGGCGTTATCGACATACGGCGACGCCCGGTATGACGCTTGTTTATGCAAAGCGTAACCGGGCGGACGCCGTTCAATTCTAAATTCCGCGGAGGGTGTTTTTGAGATGGCGAAGCAGAAGAAGGTTGCGCTCCTCAACCGGCTGATCGGCGAGGGATGGTTCGCGGACAGGCGCGAGGCGGAGGTCTGGGTGATGACGCGCAAGGTACTGGTGAACGACCGCCCGGCGATGAGCGTGATGGAGAAGGTGCTGCCGAGCGACATCATCCGCGTGAAGGAGCATTACAAGACAAAATACGTCGGCAAGGGCGGGTTGAAACTAGAGGGCGCGCTCCATGATTTCGGGGTGGACGTGCGCGATCTGGTGGCGCTGGATTGCGGGGCTTCGACCGGCGGGTTCACCGACTGCCTTGTGTCGCAGGGCGCGTCGCTCGTATACGCCGTGGACGTGGGGTTCGGGCAGTTGGCGGGGAAACTTGCGCAGAGCGCGCGGGTAGTCAACATGGAAAAGACGAATTTATCGGACGAGCGGCTGCTCTCCCTCTCCCCTCGCCCATCGCTGATCACATTGGATTTATCGTACCTCTCTTTGAAGGCGGCGGTGCCGATTTGCCAAAAGATACTGCACGGGCGCGGGGCGATCATCGCGCTGATCAAGCCGCTGTTTGAGGTGAGCGCGCCGGAGGTGCGGCGCGAGGGCAAGATCGACAACCCGCAGATGCTGCGGGACATCCTACGAGATATCTGCGCGCACTTCAGCGCGTCGGAGATGGACATCCTGGGGCTGACGAACAGCCCCGTCACGGGAAACCACAACACGCTTGAGTATTTCATCCACTTGAGCTGCGGCGTCGAGGTGGGCGAACGGCTGAACGGGCGCTTTGAGGGCGCGCTGGAGGCGGCGCTCGAGCGATCTCTGCAACTGGAAAAATTCGACAAGAACAGCGCGGAGGTTTGAGAAAAACCTTCGCGCTTTATTGATACCAATCCGCCTGCGCTTTGACCATTTCGGCGTAATGACCGTTTGCTTGAATCAGTGCATCGTGCGTGCCCTCCTCCTCGATCTGCCCGTCGTTTAACACGATGATGCGGTCGGCGATGCGCGCCGAGCCGATGCGGTGCGTCACGATGATGGCGGTTGCACCCTGCGAAATCTCTGCGAATTTGCGGTAGACGCGTGTTTCCTCGAGCGGGTCGATGGCGGCGGTGGGCTCGTCTAACACAATGATGCCATGGTCGCGGTAGAACGAGCGTGCGAGCGCGACGCGCTGCCATTGCCCGCCCGAGAGGTCCACGCCGTCGAACTCGCGCGAGAGCATCGTATCCGCGCCCTGCGGGAAACTTGCGTCGTCGAGCGAGAGATCCGCCTTTTCGAGCGCGGAGGAGATGTCGGTTGCCGAATCGGTCGCGCTCACGCGCACGTTGTCGTCAAGCGTCATGCGGTAGCGCATGTAGCGCTGGAACGCGGCGGAGGTATGCTGATGCAGCCGATCGGGGCGGACATCGCGCATTTCATGCTCATCGATGTACGATTTGCCCACGGTGGGCAGATACAGCCCGGTGAGCAAGCGCACGAGCGTCGTCTTCCCCGCGCCGTTTTCGCCGACCACGGCAAGCGTTTCGCCGGGCTGCACGGTGAGGCTGACATTGCGCACAGCGTCCTTCTGTGCGCCGGGGTAGCGGAAGGAAGCGTCCGCTAGCCGCAGTTCGGGCAGCGCATGGAGTTGCACATCCGCGCCGCCGCGCTCCGGGAGATCGAGGAAATCGACGAAGTTTTTTACCGTGCCGAGCTCCTTTGTGAGCCCGCCGATGTGGCGGCAGATGAGCTCCTCCATGATCCCGAACAACATGCCGATTTCAGCAAACACCGAGGCGAACACGCCCACGGAGATGTCACCGCCCATCAACGCGCCAAAGAGCAGATACAGGATGCCCAAATAGCCCGTGAGCGTGACGATGCGCATGAGAAATTCCCAGCGCGCGGTCTTGCGCTCCGCCTTTGCCGAAAGCCGGCTGAACGCGTCCATCGCATCGGCAAACAGGCGTTTCAGAAAGCGGTAGTTGCCGAGGATGCGCGTTTCCTTATAGAACTCGCGGTCGGCGACCGCCTTTTCAAAATACTCGTGCTTGCGGCGCACGGGGGCGATGGCATCCTCCAAATCGGCAAACACCTTTGTGCGGATGAACTGGGTGAGCGCGACGGGGATAAACACCAGCACGACCGATAGCGCGAGGATGGGTTTTCTGATATAGAGGTACGCCGCGACGACGAGGATGTAGGGCAGATAAAAGGTGAAGGTGCTCAGCGTGAGGAACACAAGGTACGAGCTGATGCCTGCGCCCTCCCGCGCCTTGTTGATGTCATCGAGGAGTTCGGCGTTCTCGTAGAGCGCGGGATCGACGCGCGCCGCCTTCTTCGCCAAATACTCGTTCATCCGCGCGCCAAGCTTCTCCAACCAGCGTCCAACGAAGAAGTTGCTCGCGCCGTTGAGCGCCTGCTGGAGGATGGTGTTGAGCCCGAATACAAGCAGCATCCAAAACGCGAAGGAGAGCGCGCGCGTGCCGGCTGCCGCGTCCATCACCGAATCGAAGAACCATTGGCGGGTAAACACCACGACCCCCCACGCAAGGCTGTGGGCGATGCCAAGCAGCAAGTTGAACACCGCATAACCGCGCTCATACCGCAAGACCAAGGGCATGAGCTTACGCAGCATGCGCGGGAGCGAGATGTTCTTTTGATTGCTCATTGATACCAGCTCCTTTGCGACTCATACATCTGCGCGTAGAGGGCGTTGTTTTCCATCAGCTGATCGTGCGTGCCACACTCGAGCACCTTGCCCTCGCCCAGCACATAGATGCGGTCGGCAAGCTTCGTCGAGCCCAGCCGGTGGCTGATGAACAGCGTCGTCACGCCCTGCGAGAGGGATTTGAATTTCTGGTAGATGTCCGCCTCGGCGATGGGATCGAGCGCGGCGGTCGGCTCGTCAAGGATGCGCACGGGCGCAGGGTTGACGAGCGCGCGGGCGATGGCGACGCGCTGCCACTCGCCGCCGGAAATCTCCTGCCCGTCCTCATAGAGCCTGCCGAGCGGGGTATCCGCGCCCTTTGCGAGCGAATCGACGACCGGTTGCAGGTTCAGCCGCTCCACCGCTGCGTCGAAGCGCGCCTCGCGCTCGGGGATGCCGAACGCCGCGTTGTCGCGCATAGGAATCTGGTAGCGCGCAAAATCCTGGAACACGACGGCGTACAGGCTCTTTAATTCATCCTGCGGGATGGTGCGCAGTTCGCGCCCGTTGAGGAGGATCTCGCCCTCATATTCGCCATACAGCGCGGTGATGAGCTTTGTGAGCGTGGTTTTGCCCGCACCGTTCACGCCGACGAAAAAGACGTGCTCGCCCGCGCGGATGGAGAGCGAAAGCCCGTCGAGCACCTTGCGCTCGGTGCCCGGATAAACGAATGACACGTTTTTTAGCTCGAGCGATTCAAACGCCATCGGCGGCGATTGGGGCGCGGCGAGCGCGCCAGCGGTGCGGCTCAAGTCCATGAATTTGGTGACATCCTTCATGTACTCGCGCTTTTTGGCGAAGGTGTCCGCAATGCTCGAAAGATTCCATGACATCGCATTGACGAGCGAGAACGCGGCAATCGTCAGCGACATGAACATGCCGACCGACATCTGCCCGCGCACCGTCGGGAAGATGAGCGTGAAGGCGATGAGCAGCGCGATGAGCCCATAGGCGGACGAGCTGAGCTTCATGCGCAAAAACCACTTGCCCTCCACGCGGAAGCGCAGCTTATATGCGCGCAGAAACGCGTCGCGAAACCGGGATGTGAGCGCCTGCACATAGCCGAACAGCGCGCGCTCTTCCGCCGCCTCGCGGCTCAATAGCGTTTCGATCAAATATCGCTGGATGCGCTCCTCACGCTCGGTATCGCGGGTCGCCTGATACCCCTCCTTCCCGCCGCGCATCGCCAGATATGCGAGCGGCACGGAGAACACCGCGGTGACGATCGCCGCCCACCACACCTGCGCGGCGAGCAGCGCGACGATGCTCGCGATGTTAAGCGCGAGCGTGATCGCCTGCGTGAGCCCGCCCCAACCGGCGAAACCGCCGTGGATCTCCTCCTCGGGGGTTTTCGTCACGCGGCTGATCAAATCCCAGGTTTCGGGGTTTTCGATGTGGCGGTATTCGAGCTGCGCGCAGACCTCGAGCATCTCGGTGCGCAGGTTTTTGCGCAGGTTGAGCGTCAGCATGCGGCTGGCGAACTGGCTCGCCTGATGGGAAAACCAGTTGACGGCGACGACGATCACGACGAGGAGGATCGGCAGATTGATCGCGGCGCGCGCCAAATCGCCCGCACGCACGGCGAGCGCGGTGTCGATGAAATGCGCGGTGGTGAGCGCGTTGACGGAGGGCAGCACGCCGACGATCACGCTCATGATAAGAAGCGCAGCCGACGACGCGGGCGCGGCGCGCAGGCTGATGCGCATCAGGTCGATGAGCCCGTATTGGCGCTTTGTCAGCATGGTAAATCCTCTTTTCAAACGCCGCGGGCGCGGCTATTTTCAATGGGTAAACGATAAGAGCGGTTGCGCGATCGCCGCGCATTTTCTATAATATAACATAATAGTGCCATTCCATCAATCGATTCTGTGCGGATTCAAAAGATAGTTGCATGAAAAACCGCGGAGCAAGATCGCTCCGCGGCTATGGATGGATGCGTTTATTCGGCTTCCGCCGGCTTTTCCTTCTTCTCACCGATGGAGAGCAGGAAGTTGAGCAGTATGCCGAACACCGCCGCGCCCGCGACGGCGGGCACGTTCATGCCGAAGAAGTTGATTGAGCCGCCGAATGTATAGTGGATGCCGAGCCCGAGCACCATGATGCTCGCGATGACGGCGATGTTCTTGGAGGAGAACATGTCGCACTTTTTGTCGATCAGAATCGCGATGCCCTGCGCGGCGATTGCGCCGAAGAGGTAGATTTCGAGCCCGCCGATGACCGCGAGGGGGATGCCGTAGATCACGCGGATGAGCGGGGTGAAGCAGGAGAGCACCATCGCCATGATCGACGCGACGCCGAGCACATGCACGCTGAACACGCGGGTGATCGCCATGGTGGAGATGTTCTCGCCGTAGTTCGTGCCCGCGGGACCGCCGATCACACCGGTGATCATATCGCAGATGCCGTCGCCGATGAGGTTGCGGTCGAGCAGGCTGACCATATCGTACTTCTTTTTCGAGCCCTTCTCGCGCGCCACGTCGTTGATGTAGATGTCGAGCTGGTACACATGCGCGGTGGACTCCGGGATGGTGGCGATGGCGATCGGCATGATCGCGGCGACCGCCGCCCAGGAGATGCGCGGGAAGGAGAACGCGGGCAGCGCGAAGATGCCGCCGTCGCCCAATTTCCATGTGGATGCCGCGAGCACCTGATCGGGCAATGCGCGGAAGAAGTTGAAGTCGTCGCCACCGACCAAGTGGATGATGAGCGCGGTTAGGCAGCCGACGCACGCGCCGAGGAGCAGGGGGAGCTGGCTCAAAAAGCCCTTGAGGTAGCGGGAGAACAGCACGGTGGAGAGGAGCGTCGCAAGGGAAATGATCCAAACGACCTGCGACTGCGCCGGTGCCGGCGCGGCGTCGGCGAGCGCGTTGCCCGCAAGGGTCAGACCGATGACCATGGCGACGGGACCCGTGACCGAGGGGGGAAGTATCTTTTCGACCATTTCGCGCCCGGCGAAGCGGACGAGGAA
>JBMNUA010000108.1:0-8131 GCA_050945995.1 Christensenellales bacterium | reverse complement strand
CTGCCCTAAAGATATGCGCGAAGATGATTATAATGAAATGGTAGCAAAACATAACCCTGAATACATTTTAATGGATCAAAAGTTTCATTCAGTAGAGGGTGGCCCTAAAAAGATAGAAGCTTGCGATTTATTCTCAAAGAAAAAACAGTTTATTCATGTTAAAAATAAAGGTAAATCTGCTCAGCTAAGTCACCTATTTGCACAAGGGAAAATATCTGCTCAATGTTTTATAAGTGATGAAGCGTATCGCAAACAAGTAGCTGATCGAGTCAATAATTATTTTGGGCATTTAATCTTTGATTATAAAAATAAACCTGCTCCTGATGAATATGAAGTTATTTATGTTATAATCGATAAGAACGCATCGGCTGTGGTCGATACATTACCTTTTTTTAGCCTTGTTAATTTAATGCTAGCTGTACAAGAATTGAGTCGTATGCGTGTAAAATGTTCGGTAAAAATAGTTGCGAAAAAGCTCGAGTAGATATTTCATGTGTTCATTTCTCGGTTGTGTCGCCGATTTATAAAGAACCGAATTTATCTGAACCGGCGCAAACCATGCGCCGGCGTTTCTATTCCTGACTATCTCTATATCCCCAAAAATGCGCCGCTCTCGCGCAAGGTCTGTTGGATCGCCCGAACGTCCGCGTCTTGGCATGCCGCGTCCGCCAGGCTGGCGACGGCGACCGCCGCGCCCGCCGCCTCGCCCAGCGTGATGCAGATCGGCATGATGCGGATCGACGCCTGCGCCTCGTGCGTCGTCGAGATGCACCGCCCCGCGACGAGCAGATTGTCCACGCCCTGCGGCAATAGCGCGCGGTATGGAATCGTATAATACTGCCCTTCCGGAAAGTAATAGTGACTCGTGCCGCTGCCCTCGGGGTTGTGGATGTCGATGTCGTAGTTCCCCGCGGCGATCGCGTCCTCAAACCGCACGCAATCCTTCAACTCCTCGGCGGTCAGCAGATGCCGCCCGTTGATCATACGGCTCTCGCGCACCCCGATCTGCGCCGCGGAGTACGCAAAATCCGCGCGTTCGAACCCCTCGATGTTCTCCTTGAGGAAGGCAAACAGCTCAAACGCCTGTTCGCGCGCCTCGCGCTCCGCGCGCGACAGATCAAAGGGATCGACGGGATTTAGCTTCACCACGCGCGTGGAGTTGAAATGCAGCGTCCCGCCGATCATCGTCGGAAAGATCAGCACATCCTCGCGCGGGTTCTTGATCTTCCCGGCGCGCTGCGCTTCCTGATAGCGCGGGGAGATCGTCTCGCGCACCGCCTGATACCGCTCCGAATCGACGTTGCTCACGCGGAAACACAGCGTCATCGGCTGGCACAGCCCGTCCTGCGCGCGCCCGATTCGATGCGGGCAGCCGCAGCGCACGGCGAGATCCGCGTCCCCCGTGCAATCGATGAAGTAGCGCGCTTCATACGTCTGCGAGCCCGCCTTGTTCACCACCCGCACGCGCGCGATCCGCCCGTCCGCGCAGTCCGCGTCCACGAGCGAGGTGTGAAACAGCACCGCCACGCCCGCCTCGGATGTGAACCGGTCGAGCATGATCTTCAAATACTCCTCGTGAAATGTCCCGCCCCGGCGCGCGCCCATCGCGTCCAGCCGCGCCTTCATCTCCGCGTACATGCCCTGCGAAAGCTCGGTGTATGTACCGTCGATCTTCGTCGCGTTCGGCATGAACGGATTGACCAGATTGTTCACCGCCGCGCCGCCCAGCGCGCCCGCGCGCTCGATGAGCAGCGCCTTCAACCCGCGCCGCGCGCCCGCCACCGCTGCGGCGCAGCCCGTGAGCCCGCCGCCCACCACGATTAAATCGTACATAAGCCCCTCCATATCAAGAATGGCGAGCGAAAATCGCCCGCCATTCATCCATTATTTCTCCGTCACATCGCCCTTTGTGATCGCGTACAGCTCCACATCCACGAACTTGCCCTTGTTGATCAGCCGCGAGCGCAAAAGCCCCTCGCGCTTCATGCCGCATTTGAGCATCACCGCGCCGGAAGCGGGGTTCGATGTCTCATGCATCGCCTCGATGCGGTTGAGCCCCATGTCATTGAGCCCGTGGGCGATCAGCGCGTTCAGCGCCTCCGTCATATACCCCTTGTTCCACTCCGCACGCGCGAGCGAATAGCCCACCTCGGCGGCGGCGTTCTCTGGCTGTATCCACATAAAGCCGATCGTCCCGATCACCTTGTCGTCGTCCAACTTCGCGATGCCCCAGCTCGCCGGCTCGCCCGCGCGGTACTTTTTGAGCATATAGCGGATGTACCCGCGCGTCTCCATGATCGACTTGTGCGCGTCCCACAGCACATGCTCTGCAACGAGCGGGTCGCGCGAATAGGCGTACACATCCGCCGCGTCGCGCATCATCAGCCGCCGCAGCCGAAGCCGCTGGGTCTCGATCACCGGTATGTGAAGAAAATAACCCATGTTGCGCATCAACCGCCTATATCTCAACCTCGCGCCCCAACCGCGCGGAATCGTAGATGCCCTGCAACATGCGCTGCACGGTCACACCGTCCGCGAGCGGGGATTCGGGCGTCTCGCCCGTGCGCAGGCAATGAATGAAATGATCGATCTCCACCGCGAAAGGGTTCACGTCGATGACCGTGGGTTTGTTGTCGGTGAGGTAATCCATGTCCTCGCCGTAGATCACGAGCGGATCGAGTGTTGCGCCCGCCTTCGTGCCGCAAATCTGGGTGTACTCCGTCGGCGGCGCGTTCAGCGCCCAGCTGACTTCAAAGAGCATCACCGCGCCGTTTTCAAAGTGGATCACGCCCGCCGCGCTGTCCTCGGTGTCAAACGCGGTCACATCGCTGTCGAGCGCTTCCCAGCGTTTGACGCCCTTGGTCTTAAAATCGCCGATGCGGTACGCCGTGTTCGCGCTCACGCGCACGGGGCGCGGGCGACCCATGAGATACCAGGTGCGGTCGATGCAGTGAACGCCGATGTCGATCACCGGGCCGCCGCCGGACTTCTTGGTGTCGGTAAACCAGCCGATCGGCGTACCGCGCCGGCGCACATTCGCGGTTTTCGCGTAGTAGATGTCGCCGAGCTTCCCGTCTTTTCGCATCTGGTTTAACAGCTGCGCTTCGGCGAGGTAGCGCGTGGGGACGGCGAGCATGAAGGTGACGCCCGTCTCGCGGATGACCTTCTCCATCTCAAGCGCGTCGCTCAAGTCGATCGCCATGGGCTTTTCGCAGAGGACGTGCTTGCCCGCCTTCGCCGCGGCGATCGCCACCGGCGCGTGTGAGCGGTTCCACACGCAGATGTCCACATAATCCACATCCTCGTTGGCGAGCAGCTCCTCCACGTTCGCATACGCCTTGGGAATCCCGAATTTTTTCGCCGCTTCCTGCGCGCGTTCGAGGCTCCAATCGGCGATGGCGACGACCTCCACATCGTCCCGCTCCTGATAGACGGGCAGATGCGCGCTCTGGGCGATGTTGCCCGCGCCGATGATCCCTACGCGAATCTTCTCCATGGTAAATCCCCCTCATATTCCATTCCGGCGTCTGCGCCGGATCGTTACGCCTATTATAGCACGCATGTTGCGAATGTAAAGCGCGTGTAATACTTAGCGCTTCGCCGCGCCGCTTGCGATGTTGGACAAAATCGACGAGTCGTAGGAGAAGATCGATCCGTTCTTGTCCGAGTGCGCGCGAAACGCGTCCTCGATCATGCGGTCGAGCAGCTTGTCAAAGGGCAGCCCCGCCGGCTCCCAGAGATAGAACGCGAGCGAGCCGGGGATCACATTCGCCTCGTTGATGTAGACATTGTCGTCCTTGTCCAGGATAAAATCGATGCGCACCACGCCCTTTAGATCCATCGCGCGGAACACCTCGAGCGAGAGTTCCTTCACCCGCGCGGTCAATTCGTCCGAGATCGGTGCGGGAATCCGGCGCGCGAGCGATTCCATGCCCTTCGCGCCGCCCTTGCCGCCGCGCAAGTATTTGTCCGTAAAATCGAGCAAATCCTTGCCGGTGACGGGCATCTCTGTTTGCGAGGTCTGCGCGCTCGCGCCATAGCCGAGCACCGCGCAGTTCACCTCGCGCGGCTCCGCAACGCCCTGCTCGACGAGGATGCGCCTGTCGTATGCGCACGCGGTGTCGATCGCGTCCTCGAGCGATTCGCGATCCATCGCGCGCGAGATGCCGATGGACGAGCCGAGGTTCGCGGGTTTGACGAACATGGGGTAGGAAAGCGCGCCCTCCGTGCGGTCGAGCAGCGCCTCGCGGTTCTCGCCCCACTCCGCGCGGTCGAACCATACGCCGTCGAGCGTCGGCAACCCGCAGCCGCGGAACAACAGCTTCATGGTGATCTTGTCCATGCCCACCGCGCTGCCCATCACGCCCGCGGAGGTGTGCGGCACATTGAACAATTCGAGCATGCCCTGCAGCGTGCCGTCCTCGCCGTTCATGCCGTGCATCACGGGCACGACCACGTCATACGCGCCGTACACCGCGTCGTCCTTTGCCAGGATGCGCGAGAAAAAGCCGCGCTTTTCGTCCGCGCGCAATAAAAGCAGCCGCTGCTCGCCCGCCGCAGGGATCACCCGCGTCACGCGCGAAAAATCCGGATTCTGATAGAATTTCATGTCTTTCAGAGCGTCGCCCACATACCAATTGCCGTCGCCCGCGATGTACACGCGCTCGACCTCGTACAAATTGTTGTTCAATGCGCCCGCCGCCTGGATCCCGGAGATCACCGACACATCGTGCTCGCAGCTTCGGCTTCCGTATAGAACCGCCACATTCCGTTTCATATCGACCCTCCCCATGCGTTGACCGAATCGTCATTCATTATAATTGTCCGGCAGATCGTTCTCAAACAGCACCACGTCGCCCGGTCTGCCCAAATCGCGCAGGATGCCCGTCGCCTCGTTCAAATCCTCCGCGACGTAGATTCTGTCCTCGTCAAAGCCTGCGTCGAGCATGCCCTCGTAGATCGGGCGCGTGCGCTTCGGACCGACGAGGATCGCGATGTCCACCTTGCCCGGCATCTGTGTGCCGAACGCGTAGTTCAACTGATCCTCGCGTTCGCCCTGCTCTACCATGCCGGGGGTGACGATGAACCGCCTGCCCGCGAACCCGGCGAGTACATTGAGCGCTTCCGCCGAGCCCGCGGGGTTTGAGTTGAACGCGTCGTCGATGACCGTGATCTGCCCGGGGATGAGCTGCAGCCGATGCTCCACCGGCTCGATCCGGCGGATGCCGCGCGCGATCTCCTCCATGGTCAGCCCGAGCCTGCGCGCGACCGACGCGGCAAGCGCGATGTTTTGGATGCTGTGCCGCCCGAGCAGTTTCGTGCGGCAGCGCGCGTATGTGCCGTCCGAGCAGGTGAGCGTGAACCGACTGCCTTGATTGTCCACCTGCACATCCCCGATCAGGATATGCGGCTTGCGGTTCGCGTCGTAGCCCACGCGGTATTTCTCGCGCGACAGTTTCGCGTACAATCGGTCGCAGTATTCGCCGTCGGAGGCGAAAAACCCCACGCCGTCCTCCGGGAGCGCTTCCATGATCTCGTTTTTCGTGTTGACGATGTTCATGATCGAGCCGAACGTATCGAGGTGCTGCTCGCCGACGGATACGAGAACCGCGTACTTCGGGCTCACCAATTCGCACATCTCCTTGATGTCGCCGACATGGCGCGCGCCCATCTCCGCGATGAACACCTGATGCTCGCGCTTTAGCTTGTTGTTGATCACAGACGACACGCCCATCGGCGTATTGAAGCTCGATGGCGTCGCCAGCACATTGTATTTTACGCTCAAGATGTCGCGCAGCGCGAACTTCGTCGATGTCTTGCCGTAGCTGCCCGTGATCCCGATCCGGATCAAATCCGGGCGCGCGGCGAGTGTTTCGCGCGCAGCGTTGAAATACCCCAGGTTGATGCGCCGTTCGATCGGCTCTTCGATGAACTCCGCGGCGTAGACAAGGTAGGCAACCGCCGCGTAGATGATGTAGGGCGAAAGCCCGATATACGCAATCAGCGCGCAACTGGCAAACGCGAGCAGCGCAAGCGCGATGTAGAGCCGCGTGGCGCGCTTGGTCATCACCAGCGGGCGCTTCGCGGGTGCGCGGAAATCGACATATGCGAGAAGCGACGCGGTGATGATAAACAGAACAAGCGTCACCACCGCGGCGATGTCCCCGCGCTTTTCGGGGATGCCCGCGGTGAACGGCTGGATCAAAAACGGCATGAGGAAGCTGAGGATGGTGAACAAAACGCCCACCAGCACATGCCGGCGGAACATCCGATCCATCGCGCGGCTCAAGTATCGCTTGTAGCCCGGGAGTTGGTAGCTCTCCAATTGGAGCATATGTATATAGTGACGCGCGCCGACGGCGCAGCATGCCGCGGTGAGCGCGATTTCTACCCAGTTGCGTGCCATGGACGAACCTCCAGCGGTGTTTATTTCAAAAACGCGCGCGCGATGGTCAGAAAGCGCGCATATTCCTCGACATAGGCGTAGTGCCCCGCGCCATCGAAGCGGACAAGCGCGGCGTCGCGGATCTCGCGCTCCATGAGCTCGCCCATCCAAATCGGCGTGTCCGCATCCGCTGTGCCCCAGACAAGCAGCGTGGATGCGCGGATGCTGCTGAGCTGCGCGGTCAAATCCTGCGCGATCACCCGATTGAAGGTTTGGCGCATGGACGGCGTGAGCGCCCGGTAATCCGCCGAGCCGAATCTCTGGATCAGCCGCTCGCGCCACGCGTCCACCCGCCCGCCAAACAGCGCGCGCGTGACCGCGTTGTCGATCAGCATGCGAAGCGTTTTATATACGCGTGTGCGCACGCGCCGGCGTCCGACATTGCCCGATGGGATGCCCGCCGCGCCCGTCAGCAACAGCCGCCCGACGAGCTGCGGATGCGCGGATGCCATCAAAATCGCCACCCGCGCGCCGAACGAATGGGCGATGATGTCCGCGCCCGCAAAGCCAAGTTCCGTCATAAGCGCCGCGGTCAGTTCCATGTATTCCGTCACCGACCAGGGCGCGGGCGGCTCTTCGCTCTTTCCGTGCCCCGGAAAATCGAGCACGAGCACCCTGCGCTTCGCCCGAAAATCGCGCGCCAGCGCAGCCATGCTCGCAATCGAACCGCCCCAGCCGTGAAGCAACACGAGCGGCGCTCCGCTCTCCCCGTGCAGCTCATAGTACATGCGCGCGCCGCCCTGTTCAAAAACCATCCACCAAAGCTCCAGTCTTCTATTTTGCCGCATACATTGTAGCGTATGCACCCCGCGATGTCAAATGAACGGGCACGCCGGGGTGTGGGAGAAACGACGGAGGGCGCTGCCCTCCGAACCTCCCGCCAAAGGGACATTGCCCCTTTGGAATCCCAATGCGCCGCCGCTTTGCGGCGGCAAGGACATCGCCACGTTCCCCGCCGCTTCGCGGCGGAGCAAGGGATTCTTAAGAGCGTCAGCCCTTAAGCGGGGTCCGGGGCGGCGCCCCGGCGTTCTTCCTCCCCCTCCGCCAGCCCCTCGAGCGCCATGAGCAGCGCGTCCTCGTTGTCATCCTCGTAGTACCGCTTGCGGTATCCGACATCGACAAATCCGAGCTTGCGGTAGAGCGCCTGCGCGACATGGTTGGATCTGCGGCACTCGAGCGTCATCCACGTCATGCCATGCTCGGCGGCGTGGCGGATCAGCGCGCGCATGAGCGCCTCACCCAGTCCCCTGCCGCGCGCATCGGCGCGGATCGCGACGTTTGTGACATGCGCCTCGTCAAGCACAAACCACATGCCCGCAAAGCCGAGCACCTCGTCGCCTTCCCGCAGGACGAGGTAGCGCGCGCAGGCGTTCTCGGTCACCTCGCGTTCGAGCGACGCGCGCGACCACGGCGTGGGGAAGGTCGCCTTCTCGATCTCATGCGCCTGCGCGACGTGCTCAATCGCCATCGGCTCGATGATAAAATCATGCATGGTTCAATCGCTCCATCCGCTCGCGCTCCGCCTGCGGCTTGCGCAGGTACACGGGCGCAAGCTGCCGTGCATCGACATATTCGGCTTCCTTCTCGGCGGCAAGCGCGCATACCGCGTCCGCGCGCAGCGAAAGAAGGTTCGCAGGCGGCAGAAACGCGCGCGCGCCGAGCGCATCCTTGATGCGCGCCGCGTGC
>JBMNUA010000107.1:0-8136 GCA_050945995.1 Christensenellales bacterium | reverse complement strand
CGGAACAGGTAGCAGCCGGGGCGCTTCTCCTGGTTGAGTTTGATTGCCATGCCGGATTGAACCATCTCGTTGAGCAGGCGGTCGTTCTCCTCCTGCGAGCCGTCGCACCAGTACACCTGATCCGGCGTACACATGGTCTTGACTTCGTCGATCCACGCAAGTAGCTTCTTGTTTTTTGTCATGTATGTTTTCGCTCCTTCCAAGCTGAATCCGATCTCTCTTAGTATAACACATTTCGCGCACGATTGCATGGGAAAATTGGTAAATTCACTGAAAGCTTGGGTCGAAAATGGCATAACGGTATGCCGAATCATTCATTCGGTGGTTTTATTTGCCATACTTTTGGCGCGCGCGGCGGAATTTTTGCAGGATGCGGCGCGCCGGAGAACCAAATCGGTCGCGCGGCGCGGTGCGATTTTACAATGCGCGCGTCAGGGTTCGATATCCACCGAAAAAAAGGACAACCCATCCGGATCATAGATGAGCAGAACACCCTCGACATACGCAACCTCGGCGCGCGCATCGACCTGGGCAAGCGCGCGCGCCTCGCCCGCGGGCGTCAAAAGGACGATCTCCCCCGCGCGGCGCACGATCAGCCCGCCCGGCGCGGGGAAGTAGTCCCAGTCGTAGTCGTCCAATTCGCGGGCGAGCGTCTCGGTCGCAAGGTCGAAGGCGTACAACTTGCCCGCCACGCGCGTCTCGCCCGCACGGTAGCCGTCGGCGAGGTTGTGAAAGTACAGCCTGCCCTCGTAGAGTTTCAAATCCTGCACGCCGGCTTTCAACACAAGCGAGGTGTTGCCGGTGGAGAGGTTCAGCCGGTACAGACAGCCCGCCTCGCCCCGCGCGGGCTCGCCTTCGGGCGCGGGCAGTTCATAGGATATGATGTCCGTCGCGGAGATAAAATACGCATAATCGTCCGCGATCACATACTCGCGCATCCGCGCGCCCGCAAGCTTCAAGCACAGCGCTTGATCGGGGTAGAGGATGTGCAGCTGATCGTCCACGAGCGCGAACAGGTTCTCGCCGTCCGTCGCGAGCGCGCGCGCCCGCGCGCCCTCCGAAAACGCGTGGCGTTCGGTTTCGCCGGGCGCTTCGCCGCGCCGCATCAGCGACCACGCGCCGCCGGATTGTTTGAGATAGTAAAGAAAGCCCTCGTGATGGAGGAGCGATTCCATATCGTCCGCGCGCGCGGCGAGCACGGCCTTTCCCGCGGGATCGACCTTCACCAGCGCGCGCTGCGCGCCTTCATCAACAATGAAAAACAGCCGCTCGCCCAATTGCGCCGCGTTCGCGCCGGCTGCAAAGCCGCCGGTTTGCGCGCGCGCGGGCAGGCACGCAAGCATGAAAATCGCAAGCGCGAAAAGCGTATGTTTCATGAAAGCCCGCCGGGCATTTGGATCGGGATGTTGCGCGTTCATTGCCCGCTGCGCATCTGCCTGCGCCGCTCCGCCGCCGCCCACTCGGCGCGCTCGGTTTCCGTCTCGAGCGCAAGCCGCGGCACGCGCGCGGGCTTGTCGTCCTCGCCGAGCGCGACCATCACGAGGTACGCGCGGTTGATGCGCTCCTTATCGCCGGACAGTTTCTGCACATAGGTATCCACGCGCACTTCCATGGAGCTGTTGCCCACATGCGTGATGCGCCCGTCGAGCACCACGGTGTCGCCGATGAACGCCGGCGCGAGGAATTCGAGCCGATCGACCGTCGCGGTGGTGGTGCACATGCCGCTGTGCCGGCGCGCGACGACGCCCGCGACGACGTCGATCCACTCCATCAGCCGCCCGCCGAACAGCCGTCCCTCGCTGTTGATGTGCTCGTACATCAGTATGTGAACTTGTTCGGTTCGCGAGTCCCGAACGCGCTTTGTGATCTCCGCCATATTCAACCTCCTGCGCGCGGCGTTTGCCGCCAATGCCCTGTTTTTGCCATTTTACCATTGCGCGCGCCGATCTGTAAAGAGAATGCCGGCAATTTCGGGCATCGGCGATGTTTAACATGCGCGGATTGGTTATCTATAACATCTTGGTGTTATACTATTGAGAAAATGGGATTCAGGAGAGGCAATATGACGAAGGTAACCATCATATCCGGATTTCTGGGCGCGGGCAAGACGACCCTGATCAAAAAGCTGATCGCGGGCGGCGCGTTCGCGGGCGAAAAAATCGTGCTGCTTGAAAACGAATACGGCGAAATCGGCGTGGACGGCGCGTTTATGAAGGGCACGGGCGTCGAGGTGAGCGAGCTGAACGCCGGCTGCATCTGCTGCACGATCGCGGGCGATTTTAGAAAGGCGCTCGTCGAGCTGATTGAGAAATACGCGCCCGACCGCGTGATCATCGAGCCCTCGGGCGTGGGCAAGCTCTCCGAGGTGCGCGCGGCGGTTGCGCAGCTTGCCGAAACGCATGCGCTTGCGATCGAGGCGTGCGCGACGGTGGCGGATGTGAACCGCTGCCGCGTGTACGCGCGCAACTTCGGCGAGTTTTTTGCCGATCAGATCGAGGCGGCGGAAAGCGTTGTGCTCTCGCGCACACAGATGTCCTCGCCCGAGAAGATCGAGCGCGCGCTGGAACTGCTGCGCGCGATCAACCCCGAAGCGCGCATCATCACTACGCCGTGGGACGATCTGGACGCGAAAGCGCTGTATGAGGCGATCCGCGCGCAACAGCCGCTGATCGAAGAGGCGCACAGCTGCGCGCACTGCGATTGCGGGCACGCGGGCTGCGATCACGACCATGATCACGACCACGCGCATCATCACGACGCAAACGAGGTGTTCGAGGACATCGGCATCGAGACGGCGCGCGAATTCAACAAGGCGGAGCTGGAGATGGCGCTCAAGGCGCTTCACGACGTCGATCGCTTCGGCAGCGTGCTGCGCGCGAAGGGCGTAGTGAAATTAGACGACGGCAGCTGGGCGCATTTTGACTATGTGCCGGGCGCGTGCGAGGTGCGCAGCGGGGCGGCGGACTACACAGGGCGGCTGTGCGTGATCGGCGTTTCGCTGGACGCGCCCTCGATAAGGAGGTTGTTCGGGCTGTGACGGAGGAGCGGCGCGTACCGGTTTACATCGTAACGGGGTTTCTCGACAGCGGGAAGACCCGGTTTATCAATGAGATGCTCAAAGACCCCGGGTTTTCGGGCGGCGAGCGCACGCTGCTTCTCCGCTGCGAGGAGGGCGAGGGCGAGTACGACGCGGCGCAGATCGCCGCTTCCAACGCGGTGGTGCATGATTTGCATAAGCCGGAGGAGATGGACGAGCAGTTTATCGCGCTCGACGCGCAGTATCTGCCGGAGCGGGTGATCATCGAATACAACGCGACGTGGATGCTCAAAACGCTCTATGACGCGCCCAAACCCGATGCGTGGACGCTCGGGCAGATCATCACGCTCATCGACGCGAACACCTACATGCTGTACTTGACCAACATGCGCGATTTCATGAACGACGGCATCCGCGAGGCGGACCTTGTGCTGTTTAACCGCTGCGCGCTTGGCACGACAAAGAGCCTGTTTCGCCGGCGCGTGCGCGCGCTCAACGACACGACCGCGGTGTACTTTGAAAACATCGACGGCACGACCGACGACGGCGTGGGCGAGGAGGACTTGCCCTACGATATGTCAAAGCACCCCATCGTAGTGCGCGACGACCAATTCGGCATCTGGTACTTGGACGCGCTCGAGCACCCCGACCGCTACGACGGAAAGACCATGCGCTTCAAGGTGCAGATCGCCTACATGAACCAAATGCCGACGGGCTGCTTTGTGGCGTCCCGGCTCGCGATGACCTGCTGCGCCGACGACATCGGCGGCATCGGCTTTGTGTGCCAGGGCGACGGCCCGCTGCCCGAGAAGGGCAAGTATTACGAGCTGGTCGCGCGGGTGGAGAAGGCGCACAGCCCCGTGCACGGGCGCGAGGCGCTGATCCTCATCCAGCGCAGCATCCGCACCGCGTCCAGACCCAAGGACGACGTGGTATATTTCAGTTAAATGCGCTGACCACCGCAGAAAGGGTGAACGATATGGATTTTAGAATGGCCATTGCGCGCGAGATCGTGGGCGCGCTGGGCGAGGGCGCGATCACCGAGACGGAGGCGGCAGGCTACTTAGAAACGCCGCCGGACGCGAAGCTGGGCGATTACGCGCTGCCCTGCTTTAAGCTATCCAAGGCGATGCGGCAGCCGCCGACCGCGATTGCGGACAGGCTCGCCGGGGCGATCCGCGCGGACTTTCTGACGAAGATCGAGTCCGTGAAGGGGTATCTCAACTTTTTCATCGACCGCGCGGTGTACGCGCGCGAGGTGCTGGCGGGCGCGGCGGCGTCGGGCGCGCGCTACGGCGCGGACGATTCGGGCGGCGGCAAGACGGTGGTGATCGACTATTCGTCCATCAACATCGCCAAGCGCTTTCACATCGGGCACATCTCCTCGACGATGATCGGCGAGTCGCTCAGCCGGCTGCACAAGTTCTTCGGCTATCGCGTGGTGGGGGTCAACCACCTGGGCGACTGGGGCACGCAGTTTGGCAAGATGATCGCCGCCTACAAGCGCTGGGGCGACCGCGCGCAGGTGGAGGCGGGCGGTGTGGACGAGATGGTGAAGCTCTATGTGCGCTTCAACGCCGAGGCGAAGGAGAACCCCGCGCTGGACGACGAGGGGCGCGCATGGTTTAAGAAAATCGAGGACGGAGACGCGGAGGCAACCGAAATCTTCAACTGGTTCAAGGCGGTCACGCTCGAGGACGCCGCGCGCGTGTACGAGATGCTGGGCGTGACGTTTGACTCCTACGCGGGCGAGAGCTTCTATAATGATAAGATGGCGCCGGTGATCGACGAATTGCGCGACAAGGGGCTGCTCATCGAGGATCAGGGCGCGCAGATCGTCGATCTTTCGGACTTTAATATGCCTCCGGCGATCATACTGCGCTCGGACGGCGCGTCATTGTACGTCACCCGCGACCTCGCCGCCGCGAAGTACCGGCACGACAACTATGATTTTGACAAGAATCTGTATGTCGTGGCGTACCAGCAGGATCTGCACTTCCGGCAGGTGTTCAAGGTGATGGAGCTCTTGGGCTGGGAATGGGCGAAGGGCTGCGAGCATGTGAACTTCGGCATGGTCTCGTTCGAGGGGCAGACGCTCTCCACGCGCGAGGGCAGGATCGTGTACCTCGAGGATGTTTTGACGACGGCCGTTGCGAAGGCGCGCGCGATCATCGAGGAGAAGAGCCCGGATTTGGACGAGAAGGACGCGGTCGCCGAGACCATCGGCGTGGGCGCGGTGATCTTCTTTGCGCTTTACAACAACCGCATCAAGGACATTGATTTCTGGTGGGATCGCGCGCTCAACTTCGAGGGCGAGACGGGCCCGTATGTGATGTACACGCACGCGCGCTGCGCTTCGGTTTTGCGCCGGGCGGCGGGCGCGGGTGACAGCCCGGACTTTGCCGCGCTATCGGACGCGGAGGCGCAGGATGTGGTGCGGCTGATCGAGCGCTACCCCGCGGTTTTGCGCGCGGCGCTTGAGAAGAGCGAGCCGTCGATGGTGACGCGCTTTTGCGTGGATTTGGCGCAGGCGTACAACAAGTTCTATTACGAGCATAAGATTCTCGTGGACGATGTCGGCGCGCGCGACGCGCGGCTGCTTCTCACCCGCGTGGTGCATGCGGTATTGAAGCAGGCGCTTTATTTGATCGGCATCGAAGCGCCGGAGCGCATGTAGAAAAGCATATGGTTTTGTGCGGCTGCGGGTAGAGATGCCCCGCAGCCGCTTTGCATATGCGCAGAACCGACCGGCGTTGGGTATGCACATATGCATATGCGTATATTTGAAATGTAATACATTTGAAATATATTTCATCAATATGCAATGATTGAATGGGGACAAATACCGGGGGATCGGGCGGTAAAACGGGTCAAGTTTGGTGAATTAGACAGAATTATGACCTGATTTGCGGGGTGAAAGCCACAAAAACAGACTAAATTCCGAAATTGGCGTGAATCAACCGACCGAGGTCTGTGGATAACATGTTCCCGTCCACCGATGCATACCGGCATATGTTGGGTAAAACCCCGCAAAATCAAGCGGATCATGGGCTTTGGCTGTGGATAAGCATGTGGATAGTGTGGATGAACCGGGAAAACATGCGATGTATATACAACTTCAGTTATACGTCATGATTTCGTCCAGATTCAAATGTTACACGCGAATGACGAAACGGGAAAATCGGCGGGTTTCCGGCTTCTGCGGCGCGGCGGACGGGCGGCGCGGGCGATCGGGTGCGCGCTTCGGCGCATCGGATGGGTTTTTTTACCACCCCGATGGGCGCGGGTGCGGCGATTCGATTGTGACAAACCGTGCGTTTGCCCCGTGTGTGCCATGATTTACGCATGAATGAAGAACTTGCGTGAACCCCGGGAGGGTTGGAGGGTGTGAACCCTCCATGATCGATCATTTTTACCGGCTTTGCCGGTGAAAATGGATTCGTCCCAAGGGCGAGCTTGCCCGCCCGACGACGAATCGGCACATGTAGCCGGATTTCGCCCGAATTTCCGCCGCAAGGAAATTCAGAAATCCGCGTCCTCGTTTTTTTGGCT
This sequence comes from Christensenellales bacterium, assembly GCA_050945995.1. Lineage (GTDB taxonomy): Bacteria > Bacillota > Clostridia > Christensenellales > Aristaeellaceae > RUG11247. The sequence goes on along the minus strand of JBMNUA010000107.1, from coordinate 1,547 downwards.
TTGACATGAACGCAGTTCATGTGAAAGCCCGGGCGCATGCGCCCAATTTTGCTTGCCCGACGGGCGCATATCTGGTATACTTACGATGCACGAGTATGTCGCATAGGAGTGGACAAAAACATGAAAACATATCGCTTTCTGGGCTATGATTTCGGCGCGTCGAGCGGTCGCGCCATGCTGGGCGTATACGACGGCGCGCGCATCGAGCTTTCGGAAATTCACCGGTTTTCAAACGACCCGGTGGAATTAAACGGCAGGTTCGTTTGGGATGTGCAGCGGCTGTTTTTTGAAATGAAGCAGGCGCTTTTGAAGGTATCGCGCGAAGGGATCGAGCTGGACGCGATCGGCATCGACACCTGGGGCGTGGATTTCGGGCTTTTGGACAAAAACGGCAACCTCGCGGGCATCCCGGTTCACTACCGCGACAAGATGACCGACGGCATGATGGAGAAGGCGTTTGAAGTCGTCTCCAAAGAGAAGATTTTTGAGGCGACGGGGCTTGCGTTTAACCAGTTCAACACCCTCTTTCAGCTCTACGCGATGAAGGAGGCGGGCGAGCCCGCGCTCGAGATCGCCGAGGATCTGCTGTTCATCCCGGATCTGATGGCGTATTTCTTGACCGGCGTGAAGGGCACGGAGTACACCGTCGCCTCCACAAGCCAGATGATCGACCCCGTGACGCGCGACTGGGCGGGCGATATGATCGACGCGTTCGGCATCCCGCGCCGCATCCTCGGTGAAATCACCCCCGCGGGCACGCTGCGCGGCACGCTCCTTCCCGAGATCGCCAAGGAGTGCGGCGTGGGCGAGATTCCCGTGATCGCCGTCGCCGGGCACGACACGGCGAGCGCGGTCGCCGCCGTTCCCGCATCGAACGAACGCTTCGCCTACCTCTCCTCGGGCACATGGTCGCTGCTCGGCGCGGAGCTGGATCGCCCGCTGACCGACAAATCTGTCATGGAGGCGAACTACACAAACGAAGGCGGCATATGCGGCACGATCCGGCTTCTCAAAAACATCATGGGGCTGTGGATCATCCAGGAGTGCAAGCGCGAATGGGATCGCCGCGGCGAGGTGTACGGCTTTGACGAGCTGGTGAAGATGGCGGATCAGGCGCCTGCGTTCCAGGCGGTGCTCAACGTGGACGACCCCGCGTTCCTCGCGCCGGGAGACATGCCCGCGCGCGTGCAGGAATACTGCCGCAAGACCGGGCAGCGCGTGCCGGAGGGCGCGGGCGAGATTTCGCGGGTGGTGTACGAGTCGCTGGCGCTGATGTACCGCTGGGGCATCGAGGCGCTCGAGCGCGATATGCTCAAGCAGAAGGTCGAGGTGCTGCACATCGTCGGCGGCGGCAGCAAAAACGAGATGCTCAATGTGTTTACCGCCAATGCGATCAACCGCCCGGTGATCGCCGGACCTTCCGAGGGCACGGTGATCGGCAACCTGCTCGTTCAGGCGATGGCGGTCGCGGACATTCGCGATCTGAAGGATCTCAGGCGCGTGGTCGCCAACTCCTTCCCGACGCAGACCTACCTGCCCGCGGGCGA
>JBMNUA010000106.1:0-8191 GCA_050945995.1 Christensenellales bacterium | reverse complement strand
TAAGGGTGCAAACAAAATACATCGGAGTGATATACCAATGCTTGACATGACGCAGGGGAAACCCTGGAAAGTCCTTTTGCGGTTTGCCATACCGCTGATGCTCAGCGGCATCATCCAGCAATTCTACAACCTTGCGGACTCGCTCATCGTCGGCAATTTTGCGGACATCGGCGGCGGCGGCATCTCGGGCGAGCAGGCGCTGGCGGCGGTCGGCGCGTCGAGCGTGGTCACGGCGCTGTTTGTGATGCTCGGCTCAGGCGCGTCGATGGGCTGCGGCGTTGTGATCTCGCAGCTCTACGGTGCGAAGCGATACGGCGATATGAAGACGACGCTGTTTACGTCCCTCATCTTCTTCGGCGGGCTCTCGATTGTATTGTCGGCGATCGGTGCGGTCGTCTCCGCACCGATCACGCGGCTTCTCAACACGCCCGAGGACGTATTCCCCGCGGCGGTGGACTATTTATCCATCTACACCTATGGGCTCCCCTTCCTATTTATCTACAATGTGTGCAACGCGGTGTTTAACGCCATGGGCGATTCCAAAAAGCCGCTGGGCTTTTTGATCTTCTCCACGACGCTGAATGTGGGGCTCAACTACATCTTCGTTCGCTACCTCGGCTGGGCGGTCAAGGGCGTCGCGTGGGCGACCTTCATCGCGCAGGGGCTGGCATGCTTCCTCTCGCTGTTTGTGCTGCTCAAAAAGGCGCGGGCGATCGATTCCGGCGCGCAGCCGGTGCACGCGTTCGACAAAAAGAAACTCGCGACGATGCTGCGCATCAGCGTGCCCTCGATGATCCAAATGTCGGTGGTGTCCATCGGCCCGTTGTTTGTGCAGGCGGTGGTCAACGGCTTCGGTTCGGCGTTCATGGCGGGGTACGCGTCCGCCGTGCGCATCCATCAGATGATGTCAACGGTGATTCACATGGGCGGCTCGGCGCTGTCCACCTACACCGCGCAGCACATCGGCGCGCGCAGAACGGAGCGCATCGGCGTGGGCATCCGCTCATCGCTCGCGTTCATGGTGATGTTTTCGCTGCTCATGGTCGGGGTGGTGTACCTCTGGGGCGAGCGGCTGATCGCGCTGTTTGTGGACGTGCCGACGGACGAGGTGATCGGCGCGGGGCTTTTCTACCTGCGCGTGGTCGTGCTGGGCATGGCGCCGTTCTGCCTGTTTAATGTGTTCAACAACGTGGCGCGCGGCGCGGGCTACATGCCCGCCTTCATGATCAGCACGATTGCGGATCTCGCGGTGCGCGTGATATTTACCTACGCGTGCGTCCAGTTTTTCGGAAACCGCGTGATGGCGATTGCGGTGCTCGTCGGCTGGGGCGTGGGGATCGTGATCGCGTCGGGCTTCCACGCGAGCGGGCGGTGGAAGAAGGCGGCGCGGATATGAGGATTTTTAGATAGGAAATGCGCCTCGGGAATCTCTCCCGGGGCGCACCGTTTTTATGCCTATTCGATATTCTTTGCGTAGATGCTGCGAAGCCCCTTGAGGGTCAAAAGCCCGTCGAGCACGTCGATCGCCTGCGATTCCTCTGAGACGAGAAGCGCGAGCCCGCCGGTTGCGACCACGCGCGCGTTCGGCGCGTCGATCTCCGCCTTCATGCGGCGCACGAGGTACTCGATCTGCCCGATGTAACCGTAGATGATGCCCGACTGCATGTTCGTGATCGTATTTTTCCCGATCACCTGCTCGGGTTTGACCAATTCAAAGCGGGGCAATTTCGCCGTCTTTTCGGTCAGCGCCTCCGCCGCGAGCTTGAGTCCCGGGCAGATCGCGCCGCCGAGGAACTCGCCGCGCGCGGAGATCACCCCAAAGGTGGTCGCCGTGCCGAAATCCACGGTGATGCAGGGACCGCCGTAGATTTCATAGGCGGCGACGGCGTTGGCGATGCGGTCGCTGCCGAGGTCGCGCGGGTTTTCGTAGCGGATGTTGATGCCGGTTTTCACCCCGGGCGCGACCGTCAGAGGCGCGCGCCCGAAGTAGTTGCGGCACATATGCTCGATGGTGAAGTTGATCGACGGCACGACAGAGGACATCATAATGCCCGTGACGCAATCGGGGCGGTAGCCTTCGTGGCGGAACATGCCGCACAGCAGTATGCCGTATTCGTCCGACGACATCATGCGGTTGGTCGATATGCGCCAGTATTTCTTCATCTCCATGCCGTCAAACAACGCGGTTTTGATGTTCGAGTTTCCGATGTCCATCGTCAGTATCATGCGCTTGAACCTTTCGTGTCGGATTTCGTTTTCCAGATCGCCGCCGCGATGGGCGGAGACAGGATCGCCGCGGCGACCGCCTCCGCGCCGCCGCCGCCGGTCGCAATCGCGAGGATGATGCCGAAAAAGCTCAGCCCCGCAACGCCCAACCGCTGCGCGAGCGCCGCCAGATCAAGCCCCGCCAGCGCGTAGAAGCCGTACATCAGCCCGAGGTAGAACACGGTGTTTGTCACAGAGCCCGCAAGCGCGGCAAACGGCACGGCGCGCAGATGCTGCCCGCGCCCGCGCGCGATTGCGCGGTAGACAAGGTGCGTGACCACCGGGACGAGCAGCCGCGGCAATATGCACATGGTGACGGCGTAAAACGGGTTTGCAGCGAGCAGATTCAGCCCCAGCGCGGACGCGGGCGCGAGCGAGAGCCCGAGCAGGCTCATCAGACTGACCGTGCCGAAGCACAGCCCGAGGATCAGCCCGGTTTTGATGCCGAGCAGGATTGTGCCGATGATGACGGGGATGTGCAAAATCGTCAAGTTGACAAAGCCGAGCGGGATCAGCCCCAGGGGCGTGAGCCCCAAAAGCAGCACCAGGGCGATGAAAATTCCGTTGATTGCCAAAGAATACGTCTGTTTCATGGCGTACCTCCGTTCGGGTTCCGCATGGGATACCCTACGTTATTTGGGGAAACCGGGTCACCTGTCCGGCTCCTTGCGGATGCCGTCGCGCACAGTATACCAGTGTTATGTAAAAAAAAGATTGCCCGCGCGCATCCTCCATGCTATAATTTGCTTTGGAAGCGCGTTTTTTAACAAAATCGCGATCAAACGTTGATACGGAGGTTATGTTTCATGGGCAAGGTGACGGGGCTTGCGCACATCGGCGTTCGCGTGCGCGACGTCGAGGCGTCGAAACAGTTTTACATGGGACTGCTCGGGTTCGAGCTGGAGGAGGAAAACGACCTGGGGCATGTGCAGCTCGCGTTTTTGAAAAACGGCAACTGCCTGATCGAGCTGATCTCGGCGGACGTCGTGCCGGAGATGCCGGGGCAGATCGACCACATCTGCATGGAGGTCGAGGGGATCGACGCGCTCGTCGCGGATCTGCGCGAAAAAGGGCTCGCGTTCGAGGGCGATGTCGCGTATGCGGCGGCGATCCGCGGCGGGGTGAAGAACATCTTCTTTCGCGGACCGGACGGCGAGCGCATCGAATTTTTTGATTATCTGAGGTGAGGGAATGGTCATTTTTGCACCCGAGATGGCGACCGATTTGCGCGAGGGGATGCGCGGCGGCGCGGGCGCGGCGCGGCTGACCGCGTTGTCCGCGCAGCTGCCCGCGCACATGCGCCTGTTTTCGACGATCACGCTCGCGCCGGGCAGCGGCATCGGCTACCATGTCCACGAGGGTGAGACGGAGCTGTTCTACTTTATCTCCGGCAAGGGGCGCGTTCAGGACGATGCGGACTGGGTGGCGGTATCGGCGGGCGACTGCATGTCCACCCCGAGCGGGCACGGGCACGCGGTGGAGAACACAGGCGAGGAAGATTTGATACTGCTCGCCGCGATCGTACTGGACTGATATGTGGATACCGCTTGCGTTCGGTTCGGCGCTGTTTGCGGGGCTGACCTCGATCCTCGCAAAAAGCGGCATCCGGCAGACGGATTCCAACGTCGCCACGGCGATCCGCACCGTGGTGGTGCTCGCCTTTTCGTGGCTGATGGTGTTGATCGCAGGCTCTGCGCCCACGATCGCGGATTTGGGCGCAAAGACATGGGTGTTTTTGATCCTATCCGGGCTGGCGACGGGCGCGTCGTGGCTGTGCTATTTCCGCGCGCTGCAGTTGGGCGACATCAACAAGGTCGTGCCGATCGACAAATCGAGCACGGTGCTGACGATGCTGCTCGCGCTTGTCTTTCTGGGCGAGGGCATCACCTGGCTCAAGGGCGCGGCGATCGCCGCCATCGCGGCGGGCACGCTGCTGATGATCCAAAAGCAGCGCGCGAGCGGCGCGTCCGCGCAGGGGCGCGCATGGCTCATCTATTCGATCCTCGCGATGGTGTTTGCGAGCCTGACGGCGATCCTCGGGAAGATCGGGATATCGGGGGTCGAATCGAACCTCGGCACGGCGATCCGCACGGCGGTGGTGCTAATGATGGCGTTTCTCGTGCTGCGCGTCACGGGCAAAACGCGGGCGATCCGCGAAGTTCCGCGCAGGGAGCTATTGTTCATCTGCCTTTCGGGGCTGGCGACGGGCGCGTCGTGGCTGTGCTATTACAAGGCGCTGCAAAACGGGCCCGCGAGCGTGGTCGTGCCGATCGACAAATTGAGCATCCTGGTGACCATCGCGTTCTCGCGCATGGTGTTTCATGAAAGGCTGTCCCGGCGCGCGCTGATCGGGCTTGCGCTGATTGTCGCGGGAACGCTGGCGATGCTGATCCAATTCTGATGCGCATGCCAAATTCATCCTATAAAATCCGGGAGATGCTGCCGCGCGAATACCCCGCGCTCCGGCAATTTACCTATCTTGCGATCCATCAGCCGGCGGGGCGGGAACAGCTGCCCTTGGATGTTGTGGATCGCGAGCCGGAACTGCGCGCCTGTCACGCGGATTTTGGCAGGCGCGGCGATCATTGTCTGGTCGCGGCGGTCGGCGGCGTGCTCGTCGGCGCGGTGTGGGCGCGCCTTGGACGCGGGGACGCGCGGGGATACGGTCATTTTGACGTACATACGCCCGAGATCGCCATCGCGGTAGAGGATGCGCACCGCGGGCGCGGGATCGGCGGCGCGCTGATGCGCGCGATGCTGGATCATTTGAAAGAGGCGGGGTATGCGCGCGTTTCGCTCTCGGCGCAGAAGGAAAACCGCGCGATACAGTTGTACCGGCGGCTGGGTTTTGCCGTTGCGCGCGAGACGGATGCGGAGTGCGTGATGGTTTGCGAGCTTCGTTGAATCAGGCGCGATGCGGATTGCGCGATCATACCGTGAACTTCTTGAAATCATGCGTGGATGCCGATTGAGCAATCATCCGCACGCTGCGTTCACTCACGCAACGCTGCCGATTGCGCATATCTCCTATTACGCACCCACCCAAACCACCTGCGGGAAATGGCGCGTCTGCGGGAAGGATTCCCGTGCGAGCATATGCTCCACGAGCAGTTCGACAATCGCGCCGTAATCCCCGTCCACGCCCGTGACCGAGGGGATGGCGCTCAAATCCGAGCGCAGCTGCGCGTCGAGCGCGCGCACGATCTCGCCCGGGTTCTCCACGCGCGCGAGCGCGTATTTGAGCGCCCAGAGCCGCGCGGAGTACGCGAACGCGCCGCCGTATGCCACGCTCTTTTCATAGGCGAGGTAGTTTGCCATGCCCTCGTCGGCGACGCCCAGCATGTGCGCAAGCTCGTGCGCCGCGGTAAACGGGATCGCCGCGGGGTGGCGCGTGGCGTCCACGAGCGCCTCGCCCGTAAACGGCAGGAAGATGCCCGCGATCTTCGCCGCGCGCATCCACTCGGGGTAGCGCGCCGCCTTCGCGGGCGCGGGCGCGCGCATCACTTGCTGCGCGGTCAAAAGCGCTTCGCGCACGTCGATCGCCTGCCGCCCCTGCGCGTTTAAGTCCGCGACCAGCGCGGCGCACAGCCGGAACACATCCTCCCCCCGCGCCTGCGCCCGCGGGTGCGCGCGCGGGAACTGAAGCGGGAACCAGAGCGCCGAAAACATGAATAATATGACAGACAGCACCGCGACGATGCGCGGGCGAAACAGCCCGGCGGCGAGAAGCGCGAGCGCGATGAAGATGCCGATGATGGGGAACGAAAATTTGCCGGAGAACGCCGCGAGCGCGCGCAGCGCGGGGATCGACACCCATGCGGCGACGCGCGCGGACGCGCCGGGGAGAAGCGCGCAGACAAGCATCAGAAGTGCGGCGCAGCCCGCGGCATACAACCACGCGCCCGATGGGCGAAACAACCGCCTGCGCATACGCACCCTCCCCCGCTCTCGCACGCCATCCACAGCATTTTCCGCAGCAGACACAGCGCAAATGATACCTATATTATCGCATACGCGGGGATTTGTGCGCAAATGTAAAATCAGGCAGGCGGAGATTCCGAACAATTGATGTGTAACGCTGAATTTACAACGGGGCGGTATAATATCCTCGCTGAAAGAATGGAGGACATACGATGGATGTACGAATCAAGCTCGACGTGAACCCCATGTTCCGCGAGTTTACGGGCGCGCGCGCGATCCCGCGCGAGGCGTTTGATCAGATGCTCCCCGCGCTGAAGGGCGCGCACGCCGCAGTCGAAGCCGGGCGCGGCAAGGGCATGCAGGGCTGGATGGATCTGCCCAACCAGGACGAGCAATCGATCCGCGACATCGAAAACACCGCGTCGGACATTCGCGGGGCGTTCGACGCCTTCGTGGTGCTCGGCATCGGCGGTTCGGCGCTGGGCCCCGCGGCGGTGCATCAGGCGCTCAACCACATGCATTACAACCAGTTGCCCGCCGAAAAGCGCGGCGCGCCGCGGCTCTACATCGAGGACAACATCGATCCCGAGCGCATGGCTGCGCTTCTGGACGTGATCGATTTGAAAAAGACCGCGTTCAACGTGGTGACGAAATCGGGCGGCACGGCGGAGACGATGAGCCAGTATCTGATCATCTTAGATGCGCTCAAGCAGGCGGTGGGCGCGGATTACAAAAAGCACATCTTCATCACCACCTCGGAGACGAAGGGGTATTTGATCCAGATCGCGCGCGCCGAGGGCTACAAGACCTTCTATATCCCCGACGGCGTGGGCGGGCGGTTTTCGGAATTGTCCCCCGTGGGGCTGCTCGCCGCGGCGGTGACGGGCATCGACATCCGCGCGCTGCTCGCGGGCGCGCGGGACATGGACGCGCGCTGCGCATCGCCTGACGCGTATGAAAACCCCGCGCTGATGAACGCGGGGCTGGCGGTGCTCTCCATGCAGATGGGCATGAACATCTCCGTGATGCTGCCGTATGCGGACTCGCTGAAATTGATGGCGGATTGGTATGCGCAGTTGTGGGCGGAGTCGCTCGGAAAGAACGTGACGTTGGACGGAAAACCCTGCAACGTCGGGCAGACGCCCGTTAAAGCGCTGGGCGTGACCGACCAGCATTCGCAACTGCAGCTCTACACCGAAGGACCGTATGACAAGGTCGTCACCTTCCTCAAGGTCGAGAATTTCCGCGCGACGACGCACATCCCGCACGGCGCGAGCGAAATTCCATCCATCGCCTTCCTCGGCGGCAAGACGCACAACCAGCTGATCGAGGCGGAGCGGCGCGGCACCGAGTACGCACTCTACAAGGCGGGGCGGATGTGCCAGACGATCACGCTGCCGGAAGTCAACGCGCACACGGTCGGTCAGCTTCTCTACTTCTTCGAGCTGGCGACCGCCTACGCGGGCGCGATCCTCAACATCGACGCGTTCAACCAGCCCGGCGTGGAGGAGTCCAAACTCGCGGCATACGCCGTGATGGGCTACGAGTCCGAACTGCACGCCGCCAAGCGCGAGGAGATGCGCGCGCAGCCCGCGCCGGACGCAAGGCTGATTCTGTAAACCCTAAGGCAATACCGCACAAATCGAACGCGCGCGGACGGATGCATTTCCGCCATCTAGTACTTGCAAAACCCTTGACGTAGCGCTGCTACGCCTGCGGATACTGCAAGTTCAATCTGACGAAAATTCACCTCGTCGGCGCACATCCCCTTTATGCGGTATCACCCTAAACAATCCAACCGCGCCCCGGAGATTCTCGCCGGGGCGTTGCTTCCTTTTTGGCGGGATGGTATAATCATGCAAAAGGAGTGGTTACGCGTGAGAATCGACAATACCATATTGGATCAATTGGATCGGCTGCGGGAAAAGGGCTACATCACCCCGGCATACGACGTGCGGGCGATGCGCGCGCGCACGCAGGAGCGCCCGCAATGGGCGCACTTCGG
>JBMNUA010000105.1:0-8240 GCA_050945995.1 Christensenellales bacterium | reverse complement strand
CCGTCGATGCCCGCAAACGACGACACATCCGTTGCGATCGATTGCTCAAAGCGCGCGGCGGGGTCGTCCAGATATAGTTCGCCGTCCGCCGTCAGCACGACGTCGCCCTCGCTAAAGCGCACGCGCGTTGTTCCAAGCTGGCGCAAGAACGCCTCGATCGCCCGGGTCTCGGGGTCGTACACCATCGCGCCCGCGTCCGCCTCCAGCCCGATGATCAGCCCGTATACCGATTCTTGCAGGTAGACCACCTGCTCCTCCGAGGAGAAAATCTCTCCCGTCGCCCCGGAAAAGCTGATATAATCAACCGAAGTCGGATCAGCCGCCGGCACATAGTAAACGCCCGAGCCGCCGTAGCCGCTGGCGATTTTCACGCCGCGCACAAGCGTCGTCTCGGCATGCGTCACGATGTTGACCGTCATGATATCAAACGCATCCTTGACGCCGGTTTCGACGGCAAAGACGACGCGGCTTTGGTCAATCGATATGAGGTCGGCCGCGTCCGTCTCATTGACGCGATCCTCATACCCCGTGAGAATGATTCCGCCGGAGCTGTCCAGGTACGCCGATATGCGGTCGTTTTGAACGACTACATCGGCGTGCGCCGCGGACGTCAGGCATATCAATGCCATGAAAAGCGCGGCAACGATATACTTTCTCATATCCGATTCCTCCTTGTTTTCCATCTGCGGTTTAGACGAACCGCGTTCCACATTGTTCCAAATGGGACGGAAAATGGCAGAATGATTGGCGTAGATGCGCCTGAAACGGAACATCTGTGCATGCACGCGGCAATTGACATGCCGGAAAACATGTGTATAATATAAGGGTATCTTTGCGTCCGCCGCGCGGATGGCAAACCGATGTGGATTGAGAGGAAGAGCAACCATGAAAAATCAATTCGTCAAGCTCGCGTGCATCGCCGCCGCGCTTGCCATCCTCCTGACGGGCTGCAGCCTGATCGCCGTCGATCCGGTGATGCAGGCGGACGAAGACATGAAGGCGCTCGTGAAGAATTACGCCGCGACCATCGCGACCTACGACGGCGGCGAAATCACGAAATTCGATGTCATGAGCGATTTTACCAATCAATATGCGTACCTATACTATATCTACTCCATGTACGGCTATGCGATGGACGATACCCAGACGCTGGGCATCCTCGAGGGCGTGGTCAATGCGCACATGAACACCCGCGCCGCGGCGCTGAAGGCGGAAGAGCTGGGCATCGCGCTGACGGACGAGGAGATCGCCGAATGCGAGGAAGCGGCGCAGACCGCCTATGACGAGGCATATCAGGAAGCGTATGCGAACGCGGAAGGCGACACCGACGAGGTTAAAGCGCTGAACACGGACATCGCGCTCTACTCGCAGGGCGTCACCTACGATTTTTATGTCAATCAGCAAAAATGGACGCTGATCGTCGAAAAGGTCGAGGAGCTCGTCAAGGCGGATGCCCCGGAGATCACGGACGCGGAGCTCGAAAGCCGGCTCGCTATTCAGGCGATTGAGGATGAGAGCCTGTATACCAATGACCCCGCGTCGTTTGAAACGGATATGACCGATCCTGCGATCGTCCCCGCGTGGATCCCCGAGGGCTACCGCACGGTCAAGCACATTCTCCTCATCCCCGAGGGCGACGAACTCACCGCCGTTCGCGAGGCGCGCACCGCGCGCACGACCGCCGAAACCGCGCTCTCTGATTTGAGCGATGAACTTGCCGCGCTTTCGGAGGATGCCGATGATTCCGCGCGCACCGCCGAGGAGATTCAAGCGGACATCGACGCGAAAACTGCGGAGATCGCCGATCTGGATGCCGCGCTGCAAGCCGCCGAAGCCGCCTGCCTCGCCGCCGTTCAGGATTCGCTCGACGCGGTGTACGCCGCGCTCGACGCGGGCGAGGATTTCGACGCGGTCATGGCGGAGTACGGCGAGGATCCGGGCATGCAGAGCGAGCCCGCGATGAGCCGCGGCTACTATGTATCGGAAACCTCCACCACTTGGGATGTAAACTTCCGCGACGCCGCGATGGCGCTTTCTGCCGTTGGCGAATACGCGAGCGAGCCCGTCATCAGCTCCTCCGGCGTTCACATCGTCTACTACAACAGCGATGTCGCATCCGGTCCGGTCGCGCTCGAGGACATCCGCGATGCGTATTACGAGGTCGCCCTCGCCGAGACGCAGGATGAATATATGGCGCAGCGGCTCGCCGAGTGGGTGTCCGCGCTCAACCCGCAGTACGCGATTGAAAAATTCTTCGACTGACCATATAGCCCCAACGACCGCCCGCCCGCGCACTTACGCGCAGGCGGGCGGTTTTTCGCGGTTTGGTTGACGCATCCTATGCGAATATCATCATGTATGAAAGGTAATAGCGGAGGTGAACGACGTGAGGGCTCGGGCACGCCCGCGCCCTTCGCAGCAGGAAAATGGGTAGGCGAAACAAACCCCAATATATTGCCACAAAAATGACAGAAAAATACACATAACCCCGCGTCTGAAACGGCGCGAGGTTACATATAGTATACTGCATCCATACTGCGGCGATGATGCAGCCGGCAAACGCTTGCCTGCCGGCGCATCGCGTGCGATTGATCGTATATACGAATCGCTGCCCGCTGTCACACGAAACAATGCCGCTTACGCGCGCGACCGATTACACATACTTGCGCATCTGCTGCAGCGCGGATTTCTCCAGCCGCGACACCTGCGCCTGCGAGATGCCGATCTCCTCCGCAACCTCCATCTGCGTGCGCCCCTGAAAGAAGCGCCGGTTGATGATGTTGCGCTCGCGCTCGGCAAGCCGCGACAGCGCCTGGCTGATCGACAGATCGCGCACCCAATCGTCCTCGCTGATGCGGTTGTCGCGCACCTGATCCATGATATAAATGGCGTCGCCCCCGTCCTGATACACGGGGTCAAACAGCGAAATGGGGTCTTGGATCGCCTCGAGCGCGTACACGACATCCTCCTCGGGCACACCCATCTCGCGCGCGATCTCCTCCACGCGCGGCTCGCGCCCGCTCTGGTAGGTCAGCGCCTCGCGCGCGCGCAGCGCTTTGTACGCGGTGTCCCGCAGCGAGCGCGACACCCGGATCGGGTTGTTGTCGCGCAGGTACCTGCGGATCTCGCCGATGATCATCGGCACGGCGTAGGTGGAAAAGCGCACGTTCTGCGTCACGTCGAAGTTGTCTATCGCCTTGATAAGTCCGATACATCCCACCTGGAACAGGTCGTCTACGCTTTCCCCCCGGTTGTTAAACCGTTGAATCACGCTCAGTACCAGCCTGAGATTTCCTTGAATGAACTCGTTGCGCGCTTCCACATCGCCGGAATGCACCCGCGGGAAGAGCTCGCGCATCCGCTCGTTCTTGATGACAGGCAGCGTGGACGTGTCCACGCCGCATATCTCGACCTTATTGGATGGCATATCGTCACCTCCGTAGCAGACAAAGTATTGCCCCTCCGAAGGTGTGATATGCAGGCTTGCAACGAACCCGTGTCAGGAATTGGCACTTGCGCTACGCCATTTTTTCGACCTTCTCGATCTCAACCTTGAGTTTTCCGATGATGCGCTTTTCGAGGCGTGATATGTAGCTTTGTGATATGCCCAGCAGATCGGCGACCTCCTTCTGGGTGCGCTCGTTGCCGCCGCCGATGCCATATCTTAGCTCCACGATGTTGCGCTCGCGCGTGCTCAGCTCGCTGATGGCGCTGCGAAGTGTGGCGCGCTCGATGGACGAATCGAGGTCGCGCGACACAAGATCGGGCTCTGTGCCCAATACATCCGAGAGCAAAAGCTCGTTTCCGTCGATGTCGGTGTTGAGCGGCTCGTCAAAGGACACCTCGAGCTTGAGCTTGCTCGTGCGCCTGAGCACCATCAATATTTCGTTCTCGATACAGCGCGACGCGTAGGTCGCAAGTTTGATGTTCTTGCTCGGGTCAAATGAGTTAACCGCCTTGATCAGCCCGATGGTGCCTACGGAGATCAAGTCCTCGATGCCGATGCCTGTGTTCTCAAATTTGCGCGCGATATATACAACCAGGCGCAGGTTGCGCTCGATCAGCGTCGCGCGCGCCCTGCCGTCCCCGCCCTTCATGCGCGCCATGAGGGTGAGCTCCTCTTCGCGCGTGAGCGGGGGAGGCAGGGTATCGCTGCCCCCGATGTAGCACACATTTCCACGCCTGAGATGCACGACCAGTCCGAATATTGACTTACTGACAGCCTTTGCCATACCCTTCTCCTCCGTTCGATATTGGTTCAATTGCTTAAAAATGTCGGCGGCGCAAGCGCTTTCGCGCTGCCGGGCAGCCGACCGGGGTATACCGCGATCCAGATTTCGCCCATCCGCCGAAATCCGCGACCGGTGTCGGCGTGCAGCGCATCCGGCATGAAGCAGCCGAGCTGCCCGGCACCGCCCACGCCGCCGTAGCCGACCATCCGAAAGCCGCGGGGCAGGGTGGTCAGCGGCTCTGCGGGATCAAACTCCGCCGGCAATAGCGCGGCGATCGACGCATGCGCCACCAGCATCACGGGTAACCCGCTCAACGGCTCGGTCAGACGGTTGCCCGTGTCAACGAGCGCGCGAAAGCACGTCCGCCCGCCGCGGAAGTGGAGGCTGACATTCGCCTCCCATGTGTTGAGCGATCTGCGCCGCAGTCCCATCACCGCGCCCGCCAGCAGGGCGGAGAGCGCCGCCGCTGCGAAAAACGCCCAGAGGGATGCGCCGGATACCGCGCCGATGAGCGCCGCCATCAGGGCAGATACCGCGAGGAGCGCCGCGCTTGCGCCGATGAGCGCCTGTGCACCGATCCCACCGGAGGCGATGCGCACCATCACGGGTGCGGCGGCAATCGCGGACAATACGCGGACAGCGTCCGCCGGCTCTGTGATCGCAAGATAGGAACCTGCGAGTGCGCCGAACAGCCCGGCTGTGAAGAGCCGCGCGGGTCTTAGCCGCACCCTGCTGCGCAGCGCCGCGACGAGCGCGAGCACGTCCAGCGCGAAATTAAAAAAGAAAACGCTCTCCACACTTAGGCGCACCCGATCACCTCGTGAATTGAGTGTAGCGGATCGAAATATAAAATTCGCGTGAAAAAAGTCGGCAAATTTGAAGCGAAAAACGACATTCGACAATCGCCCTCGGTCGTATGAAACGATTTATGTTATTAACACAATCAACCAAATGCTGTCATTATCCAGTCATTACGGGCGTTTTCCCGCGCTCGCGAAGATCGACAAGTTACGCGCGCGTAAAGCAGCTTCGACGACCCCGTGTCGAAAAAAACGCAAATGGCATATCGCGCATATCATGGTACAGGGGGCGATCGTATGACGTTTAGTGAGCTCAGGCAAAAGGACGTGATCAATATTTGCGACGGGCGCAGGCTTGGCAGACCCTATGATGTATGCCTGAACGAGCGCGCGTGCATCGAGGCGATCATCGTCCCGGAACAATGCGGGGTATGGGGCATCTTCAAGCTCGACCGGGACGGACTGCTCATCCCATGGGAGAAGATACGCAGAATTGGCGACGATGTGATCCTCGTGGAGCTGGATTCGGACGTTTGAGCGTCCGAATCCAGCCCGCGGGGCGTTTTTTTGTGGGCAGCGCACATGGAATAACACATTTTTTCACAAAGGACTAGACTTAAAGCGCAATATTGTGTATAATATTAACGAATGAGGTGAGCGCGCTAGTGAAGTGCGTAGTGTGCGGCTGTATGCAGAGCCGCGTGGTCGATTCCAGACAGAGCGACGACGGCACGAGCATCCGCCGCCGGCGGGAATGCGAGGCGTGCGGGCGTCGGTTTACGACCTACGAAAAGGTCGAGACGGTTCCCGTCATGGTCATCAAGCGCGACAAAACGCGCGAGACATTCGATCCCTCGAAGATTCGGCTGGGCGTCATCAAGGCATGCCAGAAGCGCCCCGTCTCCCTTAACCAGATTGACGAGCTGATCCGGAGCGTGGAAAAGCGCGTTTACTCCATGGGGGATACGGAGGTCGCAAGCCAGGCGATCGGCGAGATTGTGATGGACGAGCTCAAAAAACTCGACGAGGTCGCCTATGTCCGTTTCGCCTCCGTCTACCGGCAGTTCCGCGACATTCAAACGTTTATGACGGAATTGTCCAAGCTGCTCACCGATTCCGATATGGGTAATGCCGACGGCTCGACTCCGTCGGGCAAATACTAATTCACAAGAAATGAGGATACGCACATGGCAAACGAATTGATATTGGCCGTTGACGATGAGGCTCATATCCTTGAACTTCTGTCGTTCAACCTTGAGGCTTCAGGATACCGAGTAGTCACTGCCGCCACGGGCGAAGATGCGCTGGTGGTTTGTGCGCATGAACGCCCCGCAATGGTGCTGCTCGATATCATGCTGCCGGGCATGGACGGCATGGAAGTCTGCCGCCGCCTGAAGAGCGCATCGACGACCGCGGACATCCCGATCATCATGCTCACCGCAAAGGGCGATGAGGTCGACAAAATCCTGGGGCTTGAGCTTGGCGCGGATGATTACATCACCAAGCCTTTCTCTGTGCGCGAACTGATTGCGCGCGTAAAGGCGCTGCTTCGCCGCGCCGCGCCGCAGAACGAGGAAGAGGGCATCCTGCATGTGGGCGGGCTCACGATCGACGTGGGCAATTACGAGGCGTTCCGCAACGGCGAGAAGCTTTCGCTCACGCTCAAGGAGTTTGAGCTATTGAAGCTCCTCGTGTTGAGCCGCGGCAAGGTGCTCACGCGCGATTTCCTGCTCGACCGCATCTGGGGCTACGAATTCTATGGCGAGACGCGAACCGTCGATGTTCACATCCGCCACATTCGCCAGAAGCTCGGCGACGACGCCCGGTATATCGAAACAATCCGGGGCGTTGGATATAAATTCAACGACAAGCAGGAGAGCCGACTGTGAAATCCAGGGTTGCGCTCGCCGCAACCCTTCTGACCTTGCTCGCACTCATCCTGCTCGTGGTACTCAGTTGTGTTTCAATCGTGGAGGAGCGCAACAACCGGCTTTCCGACG
Source organism: Christensenellales bacterium (assembly GCA_050945995.1). Classification (GTDB taxonomy): domain Bacteria; phylum Bacillota; class Clostridia; order Christensenellales; family Aristaeellaceae; genus RUG11247. The sequence goes on along the minus strand of JBMNUA010000105.1, from coordinate 1,208 downwards.
ACGTGCAGTTGGCGCTCCGGCTCGTTTCCGGGTCGGCGCCTTCCGGGACGGATGCGGAAGGCTTTTCCGCGCTCTCTCAGTATCTCAGAAAGAGCGGCATGCGGCTGGGCATATATACACAGAAGGGCGATGCGGTCTACGCATCGGATGGCACGGATGCGCCGCTGGCGGAAATCGACTTCGACCGCGCGCGCACGGGTGGATCGGGCGTATACGAAAAACGGGGGATCGCCGGCAAGCGCGTCCTCTGCGCGACTGGGCTCTTGCCGGACGGACGGTATCTGCAGGTTTCAGTCGCGCGCGAGGGCTTTTGGCAGTCGCTCGGCGGCAGCAGATCGGCGATTTTCGCATGCTTTTTTTTAGGAATCTCGCTTACCTTCTTTATCGTGCTCATCACGCTCAACGCGCGCCGCAGCCGCGCGATCGGGCGCATCATGGATGTGCTCGATTCGTTCTCCGACGGGCGGTTTGACACCCGCCTGACGCAGACGGACGGTTTTTCCAAGGACGATGTCGCCGAATACAACGCTGTGCTCTCGCGCATCGACGAGCGCATCTTCAACCAGCGCAGCCGCAACCAGGCGCTCAGCGTCGTCATGAACCAGATGCAAAACGGCATCATCGCGGTGGACGACAAGCTGCGCGTCATCCTCGTGACCCCGGTCGCCAAGCGTCTGCTCGGCATCACGGGCAACGCGCAGGGGATGCACATCAACGACGCGTCGCAGGATGTGCGGCTCGACCAGGTGCTCCTCGACGCCATGCAGCAAATCGGCGTATACACAAACGAGGTCGCCGCGCGCACCGCGATCGGGCGCGGGCACAGACCGCTTCGGCTCTACGTCTCGCCCATGCGCAAGGACAACAAGGTCGTCGGCGCGCTCTCGATGGTCGAGGACATCACCGAGCTTCGCCGGCTCGAGCAATTGCGCACGGATTTTGCGGCAAACGTATCCCACGAGCTCAAAACGCCGCTCACCTCCATCCGCGGCTTCGTGGAGACGCTGCTCGACGGCGCACTCGAAAAGCCCGAGATGGCGAAGAAGTTTTTGAGCATCATCATGCTCGAGACGGAGCGGCTTACGCGGCTGATCAACGACATCCTCTCCATATCCAAGCTGGAGAGCGGCATGGTCGAAGCGCCGAAGGAGCGCATACGCCTCGACAAAGAGGCGCACGATGTCGTGGAGATGCTCGCCATCCACGCG
>JBMNUA010000104.1:0-8301 GCA_050945995.1 Christensenellales bacterium | reverse complement strand
GGCGCGAACGATTTCGCGTCGATGAAGGAGGTGCTCTCGCGCCGGCTCGCGCACGCGCATAAGGAGCGGGCGGAGCGCGAGGCGCAGGGGCTGCCCGTCGAGGGCGGGAAGTTCACGCGGCTGCCGGATTTGATCCTCATCGACGGCGGGCGCGGGCAGTTGAACGCCGCGATGGAGGCGATGGCGCAGTCGCCGTATGATATCCCCATGCTCGGGCTCGCGGAGCGCATCGACGAGATTGTGCTGCCGTATTCCGAGGAGACGCTCGTGCTCGATCGCCATTCCAATGCGCTGCATGCGGTGCAGCGGCTGCGCGATGAGGCGCATCGGTTCGCGCTCTCGCGCCATCGCGCGCTGCGCGGCAAGCAGTCGGTCGGCTCGAAGCTGGAGAACATCGCGGGCGTTGGGCCTGCGCGCAGAAAGGCGATCCTCAAGCATTTTCGCACGGTGGAGGCGCTGCGCGCGGCGAGCCTCGCGGAGATTGAGCAGGTGCCCGGGCTGCCGAAGAACGCGGCGGCAGCGGTGTATCGGGGGATGCATCCGGAGGGCTGACAGGTGCGCGCGGAGGGAACGTTGGGAAGAACGTTGGGGCGCTGCCCCAAGCCCCGCTCAAGGGCTGGTGCCCTTGAGAATCCCTTGCTCCGACGCTTCGCGTCGGGGAACGGGGAGGGGGAATTGAGTTGAGGCTTCGTTGCACACATAAATATCAAATAAGGTTGCCGTGAACAGAATGTCGCTCACGGCAACCTTGTTTCGTCGTTAATTAACCTTGCCGATGCGAAGCATCGGCGCATAGGGATTCCAAAGGGACTGTGTCCCTTTGGCGGGGTCTGGGGCAGCGCCCCAGCGTATTCCTCCTCGTCGTCTCCCCGTCCTTGACAACAGCGCGCGGCGCATGTATAATAGCGGTAGCTTTTGAAAGGCGGTATACAAGGAGCATGAAGAGCAACTAACCATTTGACACCGAAATTTGAGCCGCGCACGCCGTGGCTGTGATTTTTGTGTCGCATGGGGGTTGCGCTTTTTTTTGCGCGGCTTTTTTGCGCCCCCACGCGACCGATGTGGGGGCGTTTGAATTGTCAAGATTGTTGTTGGAGGCGCGGGACATCGAGAAATCGTATGGTCTGCGCAAGGTACTGGATATCGAATCGTTCGAGCTGTACGACGGCGACCGCGTGGGTCTGGTCGGCGAGAACGGCGCGGGCAAGACGACGTTATTTCAAATCCTGTCGGGGCAGATCGAGCCGGACACGGGCGCGGTGGCAAGGCTCGCGCCGATCTCGGTGATCGAGCAGACGGGCGCGTTGCATGATTATGCATTCGATCCCGCGCTTCGAAGCGAGTTCGGCGCGATCGAGCTGCGCGAAGGGCTGTCCGGCGGGGAAAAGACGCGCAGGCGGATCGCGGGCGCGCTGACTGCGCGCGGGCATGTGCTGCTCGCGGACGAGCCGACGACCGACCTCGACGCGCAGGGCGTGGAGCGGCTCGAAAAGCGGCTGCGGGAATATGAGGGCGCGATCGTGCTCATCTCGCACGACCGCGCGCTACTCGACGCGCTGTGCACGAAGATCGCGCAGTTGGAGGACGGCAGATTGACCGTGTTCCCCGGCAATTACAGCGCGTATCGGCAGGAGCTGGAGCGCCGGCGCGCGCACCAGCAGTTCAAGTACGATAGCTATCGCGCGGAGCAGGGGCGCATCCGCGGCATGATCCAGCGCGAGGTGGAGCACGCGTCCCAAAAGCAGCATCTGCCCAAGCGCATGGGCAACAGCGAGGCACGGCTGCATAAACGCTCGGTCACCAACGTGCAGGCGCGGATTCATCAGTTGCGCAAGGGGTACGAATCGCGGCTCGATCGGCTCGAGGAGGTGGATCGCCCGCGCGAGGACCCCGCGATCGCCATGCGGTTGGGCGCGGCGTCGCCGATCACGAGCCGCACGGCGGTGGAGATCCGCGACATGAACCTGCGCGCGGGCAGTAAAATGCTGCTCGAGGGCGCGTCGATGCGGCTGCCGACGGGCACGCGCACCGCGCTGCTCGGCGAGAACGGTTGCGGCAAGTCCACGCTGATCGCGCGCATCGTCCGCGGCAACGACCCGCGCGTGCGCATGAGCCCGGGCGTGAAGATGGGCTGGTTCGATCAGGATCATTCCGCGACGCTCGACCTCGATGCGTCCGCGCTCGAAAACGCCATGGCGCGCAGCGTGTTCCCCGAGGCGGTGGTGCGCACGATCATGGCGCGGCTGATGATCCGCGGCGATGATGTGTTCAAGCCCGCGCGCGTGCTCTCAGGCGGTGAGCGCGCGAAGGTCGCGCTCGCGCGGTTGTTCGCGGCGGACATCAATCTGCTCATCCTCGACGAGCCTACGAATCACATCGATGTGTTCACGCTTGAGGCGCTCCAGGACGTTTTATCCGAGTACGCGGGCACGCTCTTATTTGTGAGCCACGATCGGCGGTTCGTGCGCGAGATCGCGCAGCGGCTCGTATTCTTCGAGGCGCGATCGCTCGTCACCTTTGAGGGCGACATGGAACAATATGAAAAATCGCGCGCCGTCAACCGCCCGCAGGAGGATCTGCGGCTGCTCGAAACCACCTTGCAGATGCGCATGGCGGCGCTCGTCGCGCGCATGAGCGCGCCCAAGAAGGGGGATTCGCCCGAGAAACTCAACGACGAGTACGATGCGCTCGCGCGCCGGCTCGCCGAGGTGAAGGCGAGGCTCTGAAGGCGGGAGGCGCAGAGGGCGTAGGGAGACGGGGAGTTACGGCGAGGGCGCTGCCCTCGCGCTCCCGTTCAAGGGCTAGCGCCCTTGAAAATCCCATGCGCCGATGCTACGCATCGGCAGGGGTAAGGCGGTGGGGTAATGAGGGAGAACGGCGAGGGGAGACGGGGGTTACGGCGAGGGCGCTGCCCTCGCGCTCCCGTTCAAGGGCTGACGCCCTTGAAAATCCCATGCTCCGACGCTTACGCGTCGGGGAACGGGGCGAGGGGAGATTTGAGATGTAGTCTTAATTACACAAAAAATATCAAACGAAGGTTGCCGTGAGCAAAATATCGCTCACGGCAACCTTGTTTCGTCGATAATCAACCCTGCCGATGCGAAGCATCGGCGCATAGGGATCCCAAAGGGACTGCGTCCCTTTGGCGGGGCTTGGGGCAGCGCCCCAACGTTCCTCAGGCGCCCCAACGTCCTCTCCGTTTCCTCCGCCCTCACCCCTCGTCGTCCTCCTCCGCAGCGCGCTTCGCGAGCCAATCGTCAATCGTCGGCCCGTTTCGCGAATCGCGCGCCTTCTTCTCGCGCGCGAGCCGCGCATCGGATTTGCGCATCAGCAGGCTGAGCGCGACGGCGCCGACGATCACGATGGCGTTGACGACGAGCACATAGTAGTAGATGCCCCGTTCGACGGGATCGGGCGCCATAAACAGAAGCGCCGCGAGCGCGAGCAGGAAAAACGTCGCCGCCATATACATCGCGATGCGCGCGATGTAGTGGACCATCGCCGCAATCTCGTACCGCTCGCCGCCCCGCCGCCCGCCGCTCATGGACGCATCACCAGCGCCACTCGGGAATCTCCTCCGCGAAATGGCAGGCGATCATGCCGCCCGAGAACGCGCGCAGCTGCGGCTCCTCGCGCGCGCAAATCTCCTTCCAATACGGGCAGCGTGGGTGAAACCTGCACCCCGGCGGCGGGTTGACGTTGCTGGGCATGTCCACCGACCGCAGCGGCAGCTCCGTGTTCGCGCGCGAAATTTTGGGGTCGGGCAGCGGGATCGCCGCGAGCAGCGCCTGAAGATACGGATGCCGCGGCTTTTCCAGAACTTCGTTCAGATCGCCCGTTTCGACGACCCTGCCCAGATACATCACGATGATCCGCCCGTTTTTCGCGATGTATCGCGCGGTCGCGAGGTCGTGGGTGATGTAGATGAACGCTACGTTCATCTCCTCGTTCATGCGGCTCATCAGATCCAAGAGCGAGATGCGCAGCGACACGTCCACCATCGAAACCGGCTCGTCCGCGACGATGAGCTTCGGCTTGACAGACAGCGCGCGCGCCAACAGCGTGCGCTGCCGCTGCCCGCCGGACAGTTGATGCGGGTATTTAAATAGGAAATCCTCCGCCGGCGTCAGCCCAACGAGCGTGAACAGATCCACCAGCTGCGCGAGCGTCCCGAGCCGGTTGCGCGCCAGTTTGTGGCGCAGGATCGGCGCGGACAGGCTCTGAAAAATCGTGCGCGAGGGGTTCAGCGCGGCGTATGAATCCTGGTGCACAATCTGCACGCCCAGCCGATAATCGCGATACTCGTCCGAATTGCGCGCCATGGTCGTAATATCATTGCCGTTATAGAGCACGCGCCCGCCGGTCGGCTTGTGGATGCCCGTGATGGTCTTGCCGATGGTGGTCTTCCCGCAGCCGGATTCGCCCACCACCGCGATGATCTCGCCGGGGTTGATGTCAAACGATACGTTCAGCGCCGCCCCGACCCGCTTCTTTTGTTGAAACGCGCCGGGATTGTTCTCGAAGATAACGCTCACATCATCCAGGGTCATGAGGGGCGCTACTTTTTTAACCATTGCGTTCGCCCTCCTTCGCTCGTATGTCACAGCTCGCCCAATGCCCCGGCGCGACCTCCACCAGCTCCGGCTCGCGGTCGTTCACGCAGCCGCCGCCCTGACAGAACGCGCACCGCGGCGCGAAGCGGCAGTAGGGCGGCGGGCTGATGAGGTCGGGCGGCGTGCCCGGGATCGCCCGGCGCTGGGTGATGTCGTCGCGCAAGGAGGGCGCGGCCTGGATCAGCCCGCGCGTGTAGGGATGGCGCGCGTCGTAGAAAATGTCCATCGTGGTGCCGAGTTCCACGATCTGCCCGCCGTACATCACCGCCATGCGATCCGCCATCTTCCCGACGATCGCCACATCGTGGGTGTTGAAAATCATGGTGATCCCGAGCTCGTCGTGAATTTGTTTTAGGATGTTCATGATATACGCCTGCGTGATCACGTCCAGCGCGGTCGTCGGCTCGTCGAGCACCAACACCTTGGGGTCGAGGATCAAGCTCAGCGCGATGATCGTGCGCTGCTTCATGCCGCCGGACAGCTGATGCGGGTACGCCTGCAGCACCTGATCGGGGTTGAGGCGCACATGTTCGAGCAATTGCGCCGCCTTTTTGTACACCTGGTTCTCGCGCGCGGACGGGTCGTGCGCGTGCACGGTCTCGTAAAACACATCGCGCACGCGCAAAATCGGGTTCAGCGAGTTCTGCGCCGCCTGAAAGATCATGGCGACGTTGTGCCAGTTGAACTGGCGCGTCTCGCTGGGCGTGTATTTTAAGATGTTTTCGCCCTCGAAGAGCACCTCTCCGTTTGTAATCGAGCCCGGCGCGGACACGATGTTGAGCGCCGTGCAGGCGAGCGTGGATTTGCCCGAGCCGCTCTCGCCGACCACGCCGAGGATCTCCCCGCGCATCACCGGCAGCGACACATGATCCACCGCGCGCAGTACGCCGCGCTTGAGCGGGAAATCCACGCAGATATCGCGGTATTCAAGGATGATGTCCGAGGGGCTGCGCTTTGTTTCAGTCATAGCGGCTACCTCACTGCATTCTCAGTCTCGGGTTCAGCGCCTCGTCCAGACCGCTTGCAAAGAAGAAGCAGCCCATGCCGAAGATCGCGATCCCGATGACCGGGGTAAGAAAGTACACCAGCGCGCTCGAGCCGAACAGCGCGCCCGTGGATGAAATTGCGATTTGAATCATCATGCCCCAGTGGCTCGCGGTGAACTTGGCAAGCCCGAGGAACATGAGGCTCACCGACGCCGTGATCGCGCCGCGCATCGAGAAGATCAAATTCATCGTCAAATAGGAGGTGATGCTCGGCAGCATCTCGCTGACGATGATATGGCGCGTGGGCATGCCCAAGATCCGCGCCGCCTCGATATAATCGCGGTTTTTCACCGACATGATCTGCGCGCGGATCGAGCGCGCAAGCCCCGCCCACGACCAGATGCTCAATACAAAGCCGAACGCGATCGGGTTGTCGGCGGACATCACGGTCGCAAGCAGCATCATGATGGGCAGCGAGGGCACGGTGAGTATGATGTTTGTAAAAAACATGAGCACAGAATCGACCCAACCGCCGCTCAGCCCGGAGATCATGCCCACGGTCGTTGCGATGACAAGCGTCATCACCGCCGCGATGAACGCCACGGTCAGCACGTTGCGCGCCCCGTAGACGAACTGGGTGAGCGTGTCGCGCCCGTTGTTGTCGGTGCCCAGCGGATGCTCCCACGAGGGCGCGGCGAGCCGGTTGCGGATGTCGCTTTTGAGCATGGCGGGGTTGGCGACCATGGGTCCGACAACCGCGAGCAGCACATAGAAGATGAGGATGATCATGCCGATGAGCGCGCGCCGGTTGCGCACGATGGATTTGAGGATGCTGATCGCCGTGTCGCGCGAGGTGCTTTTCGATACGTTGTACGCCTTCGCGAGCGCGGCATTGTCCTTTGCCAATTCTTTTGCCTTTTTATGATCGATTCTCTTGTTCGCCATGTCAGCTCGCCTCCCTGATTCTCGGATCGATGACCGAATAGAGCACCTCGGCCAAGAGGTTCGCTATGACCACCGCGATGGTGATGATCATGAACATCCCCTGCATCAGCATATAATCGCGGGCGGTGATCGCGCGGGCGAAGAAGAATCCCATCCCAGGGTACACGAATATGTTTTCGATGAGCGCCGAGCCCGCAAACATCATGCCGAATTGCATCGCAAGCGCCGTCACCTGCGGGAGCAGCGCGTTTCTGCCCACATATGTCCAGACAATGCGCCGGTCGGGCAGCCCGCGCGCCCGCGCGGAGGTGATAAAGTCCTCGCCGAGCGTGCTGACCGCAATCGCCTTCATGCCGAGCGCCCAGCCGCCGATGGTGGTCAAAACCCACGAGAGCACCGGCAGCACCGCGTGCTTTGCCACGCTTGCGATGAACGCGGGCGTAAAGCCCGGCGCAACCGACGCATCGTAATTGCCGCGCGCCGGCAGCCAGCCGAGTTTGACCGAGAACAACAGCACCAATAAGTACGCGATGACAAACGCGGGCACCGCGCCGAGGATGGCGTCGTACACCGTCACGATCGGCTCGATCAATGTCTTGCGCTTCCACGCGCAGTACATGCCGAGCAGCGACCCCAATACAAACGAGATCAAAAGCGCCGTTGAGGAAACAAGCAGCGTCCAGGCGAGCGCGTTGCCCACCACGCTCATCACCGGCGCGCGAAACTGCATCGATATGCCGAAGTTCCCCCGAAGCAGCCCCGAGACATAGCGCAGGTACTGCGTGATGATCGGCACGTTCGGGTCGTAGTTGAGCATCGCCTTCGCGCGCAGCATCGCGTCCTCCAGGCTCATGCCCATGTTGCGCTGCAACTCCATCGCCAGCGTCTCGACCGGATCGCCCGGCATGGTGCGGATCACCACAAAGGTGATCGTCGATGAAAATATGATGGTTAAAAACACCAATAGTAATCGCTTGATCCAAATCACTTGCGTCGCCTCCAGCATCGTGCGAAACGCCGGATCGCGCCTGCCGCGCCTGCGCGGGGGCGTTTGCCATCCTCCCGCGCGGCGCGACCGCCGCGATATTCCCCGGCTTTCGCCCGGAATTTGCGCTCGGGGATACCCTCAGGCATCCCCGAGCTTGTCTTACCGATGGCTATGTGCCGGTGGGCGCATTACTCGGTGAAGTACAGATACCCGCACTTGAGCAGGCGTCCGTAGGCGCGCATGTGTCCCATGTACCATGCCCAGTGGTTGCCGTCCAGCGGATAACCGGCGAGCTTGGGGTTGTGGATCTTCATGGGCGCGTACTTCTCGCCGATGGGCAGCACGAAGAGCTGCTCGTTGGACATTTTCATCATGGTCTGCACGGCGGCGGTCGCCTCCTCGGGCGTGCCGTAGAACATCTTCGCCAGCTCGTCGCGGACGTTGATGACCGTGCCGTCCAGCATCTCGATCTCGATCTTCAGATCGGAGGGCGAGCCCTGCGGGTTCAGACCGATGCGGCTGTTGGACCAGAGGATGGTGCCCGAATAGGCTTCCCACGGTCCGCGCTGGGTCGTGCCGCCGCGGAAGTCGCACGACATCTGTGCCTCGCCGTTGTTGATGTACTCCCAGTAGGAGGACAGTTCCATGGCGTTGAAGGTGGATTTGAGCCCGTACTCGTCAAGGAGCAAGGACGCCGCCTCGCCGCAGGCGAAGAAGATCGGCCAGCTGTTCATCGAGGAGACCTCGAGCGTCACCGTCTCGCCGTTCT
>JBMNUA010000103.1:0-8349 GCA_050945995.1 Christensenellales bacterium | reverse complement strand
CCAGCGGGTCAATACCTCCGTCTCCTCGCCCATCAGCCGGTGAAACGCGCCCTTGAGCCCCGGCGAGTTCTCGACAAACGCGCATTTTTCCATGCGCGCGGTGCGCCGCGCGCGATCAAGCGCTGTCTCGCAGGGCGGGCAGAGCATCTTCCACGCGCGAAACATCCCCGGCCATTTTTCGGATGTGATCGCACCGTCCTCATATCGTAGCCCAAAAGCCGCCATCGCGCGCGCGTGGACGTCGGGGATCACAAAATCTGCCGGCAGCGAAAGCGCGTCCTCGCGCGCCTCGCCCGCCTCGCCCGCCCGCGCGAGAAACGCAAAGAACGCGTCCACGGTCGTTGTGATTTCGCGGATTTTCGCCGCAAGCGCGGGCTTTTTGTATGCGGATTTCTGAAAGCGGTCGGGGTACGCGTCGTCGGGCTGCGCGGTTAAGGCAAGTACGCCCGGGTTTTCCGCCGCGCGCGCGTAGATGCTTTTGATGAATGCGTAGAAGCGCGCCTGCTCGCCGCGGCTTGCAGGCGCGTCGGTCTTTTCTGTAAAATCCGGGAGCGTCTCGAGGTAGCCGTTTAGGATGCGCGCCTCGAGCGAGGGAAACCGGTTCTCATTTGTAATCATTCGCATCATGCAATGGCAAGCGCGATCTTCATCATGTCGGTGAACGTGCTCTGCCTGTCCGCCGCGGGCAGCGCCTCGCCGGTGATCAGGCTGTCGGAGATCGTGAGCAGCGCGAGCGCGTGCTTGCCCGCCGCCGCCGCTTCGAGATACAGCGCATACGCCTCCATCTCCACCGCGAGCACGCCCAGCTTCATCAGCCGCTGCGCGTCGCCCAAGTCCGCCGCGTCGTAAAACGTGTCGGAGGAGAAGACGGCGCCGGGGACGATGTGGATGCCCAAATCCTCCGCCGCGCGCACAGCGCCCGTCAACAGCGGGTAGGAGCAGGCGGGGGCGAGCGTGCCGCGGAAGCCGAACTGCGCGCCGAACGCCGAGTTCGTGTACGCGCTCATGCCCGCGACCACGTCGCGCAACTGAAGCGATTTGGACATCGCGCCCGCAGAGCCCACGCGGATGATGTTCTCCACGCCGTAGAAGTTGTATAGCTCGTGCGCATAGATGCCCATCGAGGGCATGCCCATGCCCGACGCCATCACGGACACGCGCTTTCCGTTGTAATAGCCCGTGTAGCCCTGGACGCCGCGCACATTGTTCACAAGCGTGCGGTCGGTTAGAAAGGTTTCGGCGATGAACTGCGCGCGCAGCGGGTCGCCCGGCATGAGCACGGTTTTTGCAAAATCGCCCGCGCCCGCGTTGATGTGCGGTGTGGGGATACCAGCCATTTGAACACCTCCTGACGATTCCTTTATGATTATAGGACAATTTGGCGCGCCGGACAATGGACAAACTGAAAAATGCGGGTTATAATATCAATATTCGGATGTGGAGGTGGGAAAAGTTGGATAACCTATACATACAAACGTATTCCGTGCGCGAGGAGATGGAGCGGGATTTTACAGCCTCCATCGAGCGGCTCGCGCGGATCGGCTACGCGGGCGTGGAATTTGCCGGCAACTATGGCGGGCTGGACGTGCCCGGCATGAAGGCGCTGCTTCAGGACAACGGTCTTGATTGCATCTCGGCGCACATCGGCTTTGACAAGACCGAGGAATCCATTGATTATATGGCGGGCATCGGTGCGCGCTATATCATCTGCCCCTCGGCGCGCGTCAACGACTACGAAAGCGCGATGGTCGCGGTGGGCGAGCTCAACCGCCTCGGCGCGGCGTGCAAGAAAGCGGGACTCAAGTACGGCTACCACAACCATACCAGCGAGTTTCGCACCCACGCGGGCAAGTACCTCCTCGAGCACATGATCGAGAACACCGACCCGGACACCGTGGTGTTCCAGCTCGATGTGGGCTGGTGCGTCACCGCCGGCGCGGACGCCGTGGCGTTTATCCAGAAGCACGCGGGCAGGTTCGAGCTGATCCACGCGAAGGAAGCGGGCGAGGTCGTCGGCACGGACGACATCATCGACTTTTCCAAGGTCAAATTCGATGAGAAGGGGCACCCGATCTTCACCGAGGAGATCAAAGCCGCGTTCGCGGAGCGCATGCGCATGAACGTGCCCACCGGCAAGGGGCTCATCGACTGGGCGGTGATCAAACAGATCGCCGATGCACAGGGCGCGAAGGCGTACATCGTCGAGCGCGAGTGGGACTACGCGGGCGATCTGTTCCGCTGCGTCGAGGAGGACTGGGCGTTTCTCAGCAAGCTCTGATGAACCCAGAAAAGACCGCAGAAGCGGTCTTTTTTTGCATCCATACCATCCCCGCATCATATAATGCCGCGTTGACAGTTGATCGCCGATTCGGGTATACTGTATGCCTTGCAATATGTTCCTTGTTTGAGGAGGTTACATGCCAAATCCAATGCGCATCGCTTTGATCCCCGCCTACGAGCCCACGCGCGAATTGCCGATGTTCGTGGAACGGCTGAAGGCGGAGGGGTTTTCGGTCGTCGTGGTGGACGACGGGAGCGGCGCGGGCTACCGCGATGTGTTCGATGCCGTGGCGCGCGCGGCGCACGTCATTTCCTATGCGCCGAATCGCGGCAAAGGGCATGCCCTCAAAACGGGGTATGCGCATATTCGGGATCATGTCAGCGGCGCATATGTGATTGTCACCGTCGATGCGGACGGGCAGCACAGCGTGGCGGACGCCCTGCGCGTGGCGGAGGCGGCGGCACGCGAGCCGGATTGCTTGATCCTCGGCTCGCGCAAGTTCGAGGGCGATGTCCCCGCGCGCAGCCTATTCGGCAACCGCCTGACGAGGTTCGTATTTCGCATGACGACGGGCGTGCGCGTGCGCGACACCCAGACCGGGCTGCGCGCGTTCAACCATCGGCTGATGGAGTTCATGCTCCGCATCGACGGCAGCCGGTACGAGTACGAGATGAACGTGCTGCTCTCCTGCTCCCGCGAAAACATCCGCATCCGGGAGATCGACATCGAGACGATTTACATCGACGATAACGCCTCCTCGCATTTTAAGGCGATCCGCGATTCCATGAAAATCTACAGCCAAATCCTCAAATTCGCCGCGTCGTCCTTCGTCGGCTTTTTGATCGACTACGCGCTGTTCTCCCTGCTGAGCGTTGCGACGGCGGGCATGGGCGCGGTCAGCATCCCGCTTTCCAATGTGGCGGCGCGCGTGGTGAGCGCGAGCGCAAACTACGCGATCAATCGCAGCCTCATCTTTAAAAGCAAAGGCGGCGTTGTCATCTCCGCCGCGCAGTACGCCGCGCTCGCCGCGCTCATCCTCCTCGGGAATACATTGCTGATTACATTCCTCACCGAGCGCGCGGGCGTCAACCGCTATCTCGCCAAACTGCTCACGGAAATCTCACTTTTCTTCTTCAGTTGGCTGATGCAAAAGCATGTGATCTTCCGGGAGAAGCGGTAGTGCACATGCAATACGAATGCCAAATATGAATTCGTCGGCGCGATCGCGAAGCGACTTGGTTTGCCGCCGGCAAACCAACCGCGCAGGACGAAAAAATCGCTCGACGCTTTGGACGAATTCATATGTTCCATTCGTATAAACCCCATGGCGGGGGATGGGGCGGCATCACACCGCCATCGCCACCCCCTGCCCGATCAGGCACAGCACGCGCTCCTTCACCCGCAGCCCCGTGATCCGCTCCAGCGCCTTCGCGTACAGCGCAAGTTGGCGCGCGTAGTGCGCGCGGATGGCGTCCAAATCGTCCGCGCGGCTCGTCTTGTAGTCGATCAGCACCCATTCGCCCGCCTCCAGAAAGCATAGATCGATCGTGCCCTGCACGAGCAGCTCGCCCGCGCCCTCCGCGCCGGGCGCTTCCTCGTGCGCGAGCGCCTCGTCCGCGCGCAGGATTAGGTTGAAGTTCTGCTCGCGCATCACCTCGCGCGCCGCGCGCAGCCGAAGCCCGATGTCCGACTCAAAAAAGCGCGCGATCCCATGCGCCGAAACCGCGGCGTGCTCCTCCTCGGTCATCAGCGCGCGGTTTGCGAAATCGTCGATCTGCCCTTTGATCGCGGAAGTGAGCGCCATGCCGCGCATGCCGTCGAGCGCGCGGATGTCGATCAGCTGCATCGCGCGGTGGTACGCCGTGCCGCGCTCCGCCGCCGTCATGCCGCCCTCCTGCAAAAACAGCGGGCGCGGCGCGAGCGGCTCGAGGTTCGCGGGTCCGTCGATGCCGCGAAGCAGCCCCGAAGCCGTTAGCTTGATCGGCATGCGCTCCGCGCCGCGGTGCGGGTATTCCCAGCGGTATCGCTCCGCCAATTGCGGATCATACGCCGCCGGATCGACGGTGATCTCCGCCTGCCCGTGTTCAAGCCCCGGCGGCGTGAAATCCGCCGCGGCGTGTACGGTCATCCGCCCGAGCGCGCGCTCGCCCAAAGCACTTAACACCATGTCGAGCATCGAGCCGGCGAGCGCGGGGCTCTCCGATGCCGCGCGCCAGCGCGCGCGCGCGGTCTCCAGATCGCGCAGCGACCCGGTGAGCACAAGCCGATCCATCGCCCGTGTCATCAGCACATACAAAACCCGCAGCTCCTCCGCCTGCCCCTCGCGGTTCGCACGCGCGGCGATTGCGGCGCGCGAGAGCGTGTTTCGGCGCGAGCGCAGCGCGGGGTCGTACTTCATCAGCCCGATGCCCAGTTGCGGGTGGCAGAGCACGCTGTCCTCCGCGCGCTCGGTGCGCGTCTTGGTCGCCAGCCGCGCGCCGAACACCACTTTGAACTCCAGCCCCTTGCTGTGGTGGATCGTCATCAGCCGCACCACGTCGTCCGCTTCGCCCAGCGCCTGCGCGGAATCGCCCGCGCCGCGCGCGCGCATGCCGTCGGTGAGCGTCAAAAACCGGTTGAGCGAGCCGGACACGTCGCGGTCATACGCGCCCGCGCGCACAATCAACATATCGAGGTTCGCCTGCCGCTGCGCGCCGCCGGGCAGCGCGCCCGCGTATGCGTAGATGCCGCTCTCGTCGATCACCGCGCGCAAGAGCGCGTCGAGCGCCATCGCACCCGCCTTCAGCCGCCACAAATCGAGCGTGTTAAGAAACGCGCGCAGTTTTTCGGAAAGCGCACCCTCGCCCTCGGCGCAGGCGAGCGCCGCGTCAGCATATGCGCCCTCGCGCTGGACAAGGCGGATCTGCGCCAGTTCCTCGAGCGTCAGCGCGCACACGGGCGAGCGCAGCGCGGCGATCAAATCCTCGTCCGAGTGGAGATTGTCGATCAGCCGTAAAAGCGCGAGCGCGAGCCGCACCTCCAGCGCGTCGAAGTAGCCCGCGCCGCCGTCGGCGTAGGCGGGGATGCCCTCGGAGACGAGCATGGGGATGAGCGCGGAAAATGCGCGCGCGCCTTGGCGTGTGAGGATCGCGAAATCGCGGTACCGCAGGCTCGCGTCCTCCGCCATCATCCGCTTGATCTCGCCCGCAATCATCAGCCCCTCGCGCTCGGCGGCGCTGAGCTCGTCGTCGCCCGCGCCCTCGATGATGTGGATCTCCACCGCGTGCCCGGGCGTCTCGTTCTTCTCGCCGGGGCGCAGCCGCGCGAGCGCGTCGTATTCGATCTCGCTGTCCCCGCCGGTGAGCAGCCGCTCGAACACCGCGTTTGTAAAATCGAGGATGTTCACATTGGAGCGGAAGTTGCGCGTCAGCGGCAAAAGCCGCCCGCCCGCGCCGCGCGCATACGCCTCGTATTTTTCGAGAAACAGCCGCGGCTCGGCCTGCCGAAATCGGTAGATCGATTGCTTCACATCGCCCACCATGAACAGATTGTCCGCGCCGCTCACGCGCCGAACGATCGCATCCTGCACATCGGAGGTATCCTGATACTCGTCCACAAACACATGCGTGTAGCGTGCGCGCGCCGCGTCCGCGACCAGGTCGTCCGAAAGCGCAGCGAGCGTGTAGGTCTCAAGGTCGGTATACGTCAGCGCGCCGCGCTCCGCCTTCATCTCGCCGAAGATGCGCGCCGCCTCTCGTGCGATCTTCGCCAGCGCGCGCGCGCCGACGAGCGTGTCGAGCGAATCCGGCAGCGCAACGCCAATCGGCAGTTGGATGATCGCCGCGCGCCCAATCAAATCGCGCACGTCCTCGCGCAGCTTCTTCGCCGCCGCAATCGCCTCCGGATCGTAGCCCGCGTTGCGCCCGCGCGGGGAAGTGAGCTTAAAATCGGTCAGCATCGCGCGCAGCCGCTCATAGCCGTGCTCATCGCGCATCTGCTCGAGCGCTTCCAAATCCGCCGTGAGCGATGTGATGTAATGCGGCGGCAGATCGTACAAAAGCGCCTGTTTGATGCGGATGTGCGCCTCGCCGATCGCCCGCCGCGCCGCGCCGACGATCTCGCGTGCCCACGCCTCGCCGTCCATGGAGAGCGCCGTTTCGAGCCACGCGTCGGGATCGGGGCGCGAGTCGAGAAAATGCATCAGCGCGTCCGCCGCCTCGCGCACGCCCGCCGGACCGCGCCCGTAATCGAACGCTTCGAGCGCCGCGCCGCCCTCCTCGTAACCCGCCTCGAGCGCCTCGTCGAGCGCGGCGTCGCGCATCAGCCGCGCGTCCGATTCGTCGAGGATCAGAAACGCCGGATCGACATCCGCCGCCTCGAAGTTCTCGCGCAAAAAATCGGCGCAGAACGCGTGAAGCGTCGTGATCGGCGCGCGCTCTAGCCGCACCAGCTGCTCGCGCATCCGCGCATCGCCCGCCGCCGCCCGCTCGCTCAATGCGCGCGTCAGTTTTTCGCGCATGTCCGCCGCCGCCGCGCGCGTGAACGTCACCACCAGCATGCGGTCGATGTCCGCGCCTTCCACCGTCAATTGCAGCACGCGCTCGACGAGCGTCGCCGTCTTGCCCGAACCTGCCGCCGCGCTCAAAAGCAGATTCTCGCCCCGCGCCTCAATCGCCTGTTGCTGCTCGTCTGTAAACCGCATATCCCCGTACCTCCCGCGCCGCTCGTTTCTACCATTATATCCGGTATTTCGCGCCCGCGCAATCTCGCGCTTGACAGATCCGCGCGCGATCGATTATACTGATCCCATCAAATGGCGAGGTGCGTGCGGTGATTAAGTAATCCCAACCTTCAAGCGTATGGCGCTGGCATGTCCAGGGTCTTATGTGCGTTGGGAATCGGATCGCGCGCCCGCATTATCGCGGTAGCTTGACGCTGCTTGCGCTTTGCATGCTTGCATCCTCTTTCCGGCGCGGAAGGGGGATGCTTTTTTGCGCCCACCTTTGCGAGAAAGGCGGTGAAGTGTTTATGATGCGAGCGCGGATGATATTTCGTGATGCACTCCATGCAAGGGCCATCGTGCGGCGGACAGCCGGCCTTGTATGGAGCGAATGATACGCGGTTGTCCGCTTCGCGCGCCCCTGCATCCTGCATTTTCAAAATGAAGGAGCGGGTGCTTCGTGAAGCAATTCGAAATGTTGAAACCCTACAAGCGCGCCATGACCGCGGCGTATGCGCCCGGCATGTATGTGACGCGCGAGCTTTTGCGTTCCCGACCGGAGGTTGTGCGTGCGGTGTACGCGCACCCCAAATGCGATGCGCCGGATGAGGCGGCGCGGCTCTGCCGCGCGCACGGCATCCCGTTTCGCGTGGGGGAGCGGTACTTTCGCCTGATCAACCGCAAGGAAAATACCTACATGCTCGCGGAATTTGAGAAATACGACGCGCCGCTCGCGGAGGAATGCCCGCACATCGCGCTCGTCGATGCGGAGGACGCGGGCAACCTCGGCGCGATGCTGCGCACGGCGCTCGCCTGCGGCTTGCGCAATGTGGCGCTCGTGTCGCCCGCGGCGGATGTGTTCCATCCGCGCGCGATCCGCGCCTCGCGCGGCGCGGCGTTTTGGCTGAACATCCAATCGTTTCCGTCGATTGACGACTATCGCAACGCGCACCCGCGGCATGCGCTCTACCCGTTCATGCTCGGCGCGGGGTGCGCGCCGGATGCGGTCGCGCGTCCCGCCGGCAGGCGGTTCACGCTCATCTTCGGCAGCGAATCGTCGGGGCTTTCGCCTGCATTCGCCGAGATGGGGGAGGTGATCACCATCCCGCAGACGGCGCAGGTCGATTCGTTGAATGTGGCGGTCGCTATGGGCATCGGCACGTTCCTGTTCGCGCGGGAGAATGGGCTGTTGTGATTTTTGTACCGGATACCGACAAACCAGGCGGTCTGCCATCGCGCAGCCGCCTGTCCTTAGTGCGCTCGGCATGGGTGCAATCTAACGGGTGAAAGTCCCGAACACGCCCGGTAGTGGGAAGTGTATAGCCGAACAGCAAGGGTGTCCATCGCGAGGTGGAATCTGAAGGAAGCT
>JBMNUA010000102.1:0-8351 GCA_050945995.1 Christensenellales bacterium | reverse complement strand
CCCGCGTGCGGCTCGCGCGCAACTTTGAGGACATCCCGTTTACCAACAAGCAGGACGCGCAGCAGGCGGAGGAGACCGTGCGCCGCGTGTCCGCGGCAATCCTCGAGGGACCGGAAGGCTCCGCCTACACGCTTTCTCTCATGCGGGATTTGAGCGATCACGAGCGGCAGGAACTCAACGAGCATCGGCTGATCAGCAGCGAATTGATCGGTCGCAGGGCGCACGGCGCGGCGCTGATCTCCAGCGGGCGCAATGTGTCGGTCATGGTCAACGAGGACGACCATCTGCGCATACAATCCCTCATGCCGGGGCTTCAGATCGAGCGCGGCGCGGAGCTTGCCTTCGCCGTCGATCACGAGGTGGGGAAGCGTTACCCGCTCGCCTTCGACGCGCAGCTCGGCTACCTCACCTCGTTTCCCACCGATGTCGGAACAGGGCTTCGCATCTCGGTTGTGATGCACCTGCCCGCGCTGACCTTGGCGCGCAAAATCGGGCCTGTCATGCAGGCGGTGGGGAAGCTGGGGCTCACCGTGCGCGGTTTTTACGGCGAGGGCAGCGAGGCGCGCGGGAACATGTATGTGCTCACGAACCAATCCTCGCTCGGGCGCAGCGAGGACGACATGCTCCGCTCCGTCGGCGCGGCCGCCGAGCAAATCGTCGGTCACGAGCGGCAGATGCGCGAGCAGGCGGAGAAATCCGACATGCTGGTGTTGCAAGACCGGCTGCTGCGCTCCGTGGGCGAGGTCATGCATTCGCGCATCATGAGCGTGAAGGAGATGACCCGCAGGCTCTCTGACATACGATATGCGGCGAGCATGGGCTATTACCATGCGCCGATCCGCGCACTCGACGAACTGTTGATGGATATGCAGCCCGGCTCGCTTGCGATGCTGGCGGGCAAGGCGCTGACCGACCGCGAGCGCGACGCCATGCGCTCGGAGCTTATGCGAAAGCGGCTCGCGGAATTACGGACCATAGAATGACTGGGGCTCCCAGCGGAGGTATATTATGGCATACTTTGCGAAATTCACAGAGCGCGGGCAGCGTGCGTTGCTCTCCGCGCAGCGCGAGGCGGCGCAGCTCGGCAGGACTTATGTCGGAACCGAGCACCTGCTCCTCGGCGTATTGAGCGATCCCGGCTCGGCGCAGCCGATCCTGCGGGAAATCTCCCTCGATTCCGCGCGCGGTGAGATCATACAGATTCTCGGGCGCGGCGACGACGATTCGCCCATCAAAACGATGGTGTACACCCCGCGCACGAAAAAAGTGCTCGAGCAATCCGTCCGCGAGGCGCGGGAGCTCAAGCAGAACTACGTCGGCGTCGAGCATATACTGCTCGCCCTCATGCGCGAACGCGAGGGCGTGGCGGCGCATGTGCTGATTAAAATGGGGCTCGACCTCTCCAAGGCGCGCGAGGAGCTTCTGCGCGCGATCAGCGGACAGGATGAGCAGGGCGGCGCGCAATCCGGCAATCAGGACGTCGAAACGCCGGTTCTCGACCAGTTCGCGCACGATCTGACGAAAGCCGCGCAGGCGGGCGAACTCGACCCGGTGATCGGGCGATCCAATGAGATCGAGCGCATCGTGCAGATCCTCTCGCGGCGCACCAAGAACAACCCGGTGCTCATCGGCGAGCCCGGCGTGGGAAAATCCGCCATCGTCGAAGGGCTGGCGCAGCTCATCATCGAGGGCAACATCCCCGAAATCCTGCGCAACAAGCGCGTGGTGCAGCTCGATCTCGCTAGCATGCTCGCCGGCGCGAAGTATCGCGGCGAATTTGAGGAGCGCCTGAAAAACGCCATGGCGGAGATCAAGAAGGCGGGCAACGTCGTGCTGTTCATCGACGAATTGCATACCATCGTCGGAGCGGGCGCGTCCGAGGGCGCGATCGACGCGGCGAACATACTCAAACCCCTGCTCGCGCGCGGCGAGATGCAGTGCGTCGGCGCGACCACGCTCAACGAATACCACAAGTACATCGAGAAGGACGCCGCGCTCGAACGCCGCTTCCAGCCCGTGACCGTGGGCGAACCCTCCAAGGAGGAGTCCGTTTCCATCCTCATGGGGCTGCGCGACCGCTACGAGGCGCACCACAGGGTGCAGATCACCGACGAGGCGATCACCGCCGCCGTCACCTTCTCGGATCGCTATATCTCCGATCGATTCCTGCCCGACAAGGCGATCGATCTGATCGACGAGGCAGCTTCGCGCGTGCGCATCCAGGCGTTTACCGCGCCGCCGGACATGAAGGAGCAGGAGGCGCGCTTGGAGGCGCTGAACAAGGAGACCGAAGAAGCGGTCGCCCACGAGGACTTTGAGAAGGCCGCGAACTTGCGCGACCAGAAAAAGCAGCTCCACAACGAGATGATCGAGCGCCGCAAGGCGTGGGAGCAGCGCAGGAACGCGCAGGTGGAGATCGTCGGCGAGGAGGAGATCGCGCAAATCGTCTCCGCGTGGACGGGAATCCCGGTGTCGCGCATGACCGAGGACGAAGCGAAGCGTCTTGTCAACTTGGAGAGCATACTGCACAACCGCGTCGTCGGACAGAACGAAGCGGTGAAGGCGGTGGCGCGCGCCATCCGCCGTGCGCGGGCGGGGCTCAAAGACCCGAATCGCCCGATTGGCTCGTTCATTTTCCTGGGTCCCACGGGCGTCGGCAAGACGGAGCTGTGCAAGGCGCTGGGCGAAGCGCTCTTCGGCGACGAAACCAGCCTGATCCGCATCGACATGTCGGAGTACATGGAGAAGTTCTCCGTCTCCCGCATGATCGGCTCGCCCCCCGGCTATGTCGGCTATGAGGAAGGCGGACAGCTCACCGAAAAGGTGCGCCGCAAGCCCTACGCTGTCATATTGCTCGACGAGGTGGAGAAGGCGCACCCCGATGTGTTCAACATACTGCTCCAAATTTTGGAGGACGGCAGGCTCACCGACGGGCAGGGGCGCGTGGTGGATTTCAAGAACACCGTCATCGTGATGACGAGCAACGCCGGCGCGCATGAGCTCAAAAAGCAGCGCGCACTCGGTTTCGGCAACTCCGTGGACGACGAGAAGAGCTACGAGCTGATGCGCGACAACATCATGGACGAGGTCAAGAAGATTTTCCGACCCGAGTTCATCAACCGCGTTGACGAGATCATCGTGTTCCATGCGCTCGACCAGCAGCAGATCGACGAGATCGCAAAACTCCTGCTCAAGAGCGTGAAGGAGCGACTGCTGGAGCGCGGGATTGAGCTGGATATGGACGACGATGCGCTCAAGAAGATCAGCGCATCCGGCTATGATTTGCAGTACGGCGCGCGCCCGCTCCGCCGCGCGATCCAGCGCATGGTGGAGGACGCGCTGAGCGAGGAGATATTGCTCGGCGAGATCAAACTCGGCGACCGTGTGCGCGGATTCCTGGAGAACGGCGAATTGCGGTTCGCGTCGATCCCGGAGCAGATCGAGGAGGTCAAAACGATCGAGGCTGTGGAGTAACTTGGCAAACAAACGAGCGGACAGTTTTTTGCAAACTATCCGCTCAGGCGGTAGACAAACCTCGTTTCTTTCCCGGGGATGCATGAAGGGGCTGTGAAGCCCCTTCATTTTTCAATCCGTAGGCGGCGGCGTGTACGTCGCCGAGGAGCGTTCATTCTGAACGCTTCCTTGCGGAATTTTCCTGTGCACCGAAGGTGTGCGGGAAAATTCCGAACTCCGAGAAATGCGCTCTTGCATTCTCGGACAGCGCGTTGACTTTGTCAACACGCTCACGGGAGCGCCCAATTGAGCGCTCCCGCGTTGTTTCGTTCTGACTTCAGCAACCGGTGTACAGGTATTTGTTTGAAATCCAACCGGTATCCGCACCGGATTTGATCTTGGAAAAGCCCTCGCCCATCTCGATCACAGTCACGGTCGTGCCCTTCGGGATCACCTTGATGATGCCGTAGCTTGTGCTCCCGCCCTTTCGCATGTTCACATTGCCCGATGCGACTGCCGAGAAGGTCGTCGCTACATAATTTTTGTGCATGTAGCCCGAGTGCCCGGTGTAGAGATCGACCACTTGATACCAATTCCCGCTCTCACCGCGGATCACGAGCTTCGAGCCGTCCACGAGCGCGGTGACCACCTTGCCGGAGGTGCTCGCGGATTTACGCAGGTTCACGTGCCCGTTTCCGCTCTTGGTAACAACGCGGGCAGCTGTCCCGGAAAAGCCCGTTGGCGTGGTATCGTTCGATTTGTCGATGGAAACATAGGCGGAGTGGATGTACCCCTCGCGACCGTTCTTGACAAGCCGCACCTTGTGCCATGTGCCGCCCTCGGAGATTATCTCGAGCGCATCGCCGTTTACGCCCCAGGCGATCACTTTGTGCGATGTACCCGGACCGGTGCGTATGTTCGCCGCGCCGTTTTTTGTGGGCGTGGTTACGGTTGCGGTCGTCTTGGCGTGGGAGACAAGCGGCGTGAAAACCGTGAGGATTGCGATGAAAGTGAGTGTCAGGCATAACATTTTACGGAACATAATTCTTCCCCCTTCAACATGGCAGGTTTTTCTAGCGCGCTTACAATCATTGACCCGCATGTTTGGGATTTTGTTCCGGATGTGTCAAAAATGCGCCTGCCAAATATTGGAAAGGGGCATCGAATTATTTGCGTCCGATGCCCCTTATCAGGCTCTATGGCACGATCTCGCGATAGCAAATTTGCCTGCGCATATGGGTGTATGTCACATGCAGCTTGCCGCTTTTCGCGACGATCGCGGGGTAGGAAAACTCCGCGGTATACCGCCGATTCTCCCGCGGCTCTGTGCGCGGATCGTCTTTTCCGTCCTCAAGCGTGGCGTAGGGATCAAATGTCTTCCCGCCGTCGGTCGAGCGCATGATGACAAGCGGCGTGCGATCCGCCCAATTGCCGCTCACCGGGTTCATCACCAAATACAGCTTGCCATCGAGTTTGGCAAGGTCAATGCCCGAATTGTTGTTGGGCAGGCGCGTGTTGTACGCCATGCACCAGCTTCGCCCGTAGTCCTCGGAATCGGATCGGAAGATAAAACCCGCCGTCGTCCGAAGCAGCGCGTGGATTTTGCCCGCCGAGCCCTCCCACAGCGCGGGCTGTATCGCGCCCAAACCGGGCATATAGTGCGCCATGTCCGCCTGCGGCTGCACCTTCGCGCTTTTGATGCGCATGCTGGCGTCGGTGTTGATGGGAATCCACGAGAGCGCGGGGAAGCTCGCGCCGTAATCATAGGAGATGTCGATGCGCGGGCGCCACGCGTCCTTTGTCTCCACGGAGTTGGGCGCGAGCATGCTGCCGTCGGAGAGATAGAGCGGCTTGTTGCGCACCGGCCCGCACGCGTCGCTCGGCGGGGGATAGGCGATGGGCGTCGTCCAGGTCGCCCCGGCATCGCGCGTGGTCGTCGTCCAGCTCACCCAATCCGGGATTGTCGAACCGACCTTGAAGATCAGCCGCGCGCCACCGGGAATCGGCATCAGCACGGGGTTCCAATGCGGCGTGTCGTTTACTTTTGCAATGCGCACCGGCTCGTGCCATGCGCCATTGACGCGGCGCGAGAGCCAGATGCCCACATCGTCCGCCCCCTCGCGCGTGCCCGCGAAATATGCAACGAGCAGGTCGCCGCCGTCGAGCGGCAGCACGGTGGATGCGTGGCAGGAGGGGAAGTGCTTGTCCTCTGCAAACAGTATCTCGCGCGTCATTCGCATTCAGATCACCTCATCGAGCGCTTTTACTGCGCAGGCGTATATCTCAAACGCCCGTCGGAAGCTAGGGATGTGCAGAAATTCGTCGGGCGCATGCGCGCCGCCGTGGTTTTCGGGCAAGTCCGGGCGCGCCGCGAGGTTGGGAAACGCCGGTCCGAATGTGATGGCGTTTTCGAGTTCGCGCGCGTAAGTGCCGCCGCCCATGGTGTAGGGCGCGAGGCGCTCGCCGGTGAGGGTTGCGTACAGTTCTGTGAGAGAAGTGATGCGCGGATCGTCCTTGGGCATGTACACCGGCGGCGTCGCCGCGAGGTTGCATGGCTCGAAGCCCAGTTGTTGCGCATAATCCGAGAACGCGGCGATATCCTTCTCGCCGTCCGCCGCAAGCGACAGCCGGCAATCGAGGCTCAGCGACATCCTGCCGTCCTTTGTCATCTTCGCCACGCCGCACACCATCGTGGTTTTCCCCGTGTCGGGGTCTTCGTTTGCGATCCCGGCGTTCGCGCCGTGGTAATCGCCCGTCATCGCGCAGATGGATTCCATGGCTGTTTGCGATTGCCCGGCGAGCAGCCCGCTGGATGAAAGCGCGCAGGCGAGCATGTGGATCGCGCTTTTCCCAAGCTCCGGGCGCGCCGCGTGCGCCGCGATGCCCTGCGCCGTGATCCGCACGCCATCCGCCTCGCCTGTCACCTCAAAGCCCTCGCCGAATTTGGATGCGGCTTCGGCGGCGGTGACGCCCCGAACCAGCGCGGTCGCGTGCGGCGGCACCATGTTCGGCACTTCGCCGCCCGTGAATGATAGCACCTGCTCGCCAAGCTCGATCTTCATTTTGCCGGAGAGCGATCCCTTCTGCGCATAGTTCGCGGGAAACGCGCTGTCGGGGATCAGCGATAACTTGGGCATGGGATGATGCTCGCGATAATAGCGCATGTCGCGCATGCCCGTCTCCTCCGCGCAGCCCATGATCGTGCGGATGCCGTGCTTGCATTCAATGCCCAAATCGCGAAACAGCTTCATGACATACAGCCCCATCACGGCGGCTGATTTGTTGTCCGCAACGCCGCGCCCGATCAAGAAATCATCCACGCGCGTGGCGGCATAGGGGGGATACACCCATTGGTCGCCCTCGGGCACGACGTCGAGATGCGCCACGATGCCGATGCAGTTCTCGGCGTCGCCTAAGATCGCCGACCCGCAATACCCCGCGTGATCTTCCACCGCGAAGCCCATCTCCGCCGCGCGCGCGAGCGCGAAATCAAGCATCTCGCGGCACTCCGGTCCAAATGGTGCGCCTTCCTCGGCGAGGTCTGCGCGGCTCACGGATCGTATGCGGGCAAACGCCTGCACATCCGCGACCATGTTTTCAAAATTCTCGTTCAGCCAATCGGAAATTTTCGTTCGGAACTCGTCCATTATTTTCCTCATCTCCCTTACAGCGAATCCACATCCACCCAAGCGCGGCGCTCGATCGCGCGCTCGACCGCTTCCATGACCTGCGCGCAGCGCACGCCGTCCTCAAAGCTCGGCGCGCAATCCGTACCATCGGCGATGTGGTTGATAAACTCATACAATTCATGGCAGAAGGTCTCGGGAAATCCGATCACATGCCCGGCGGGCCACCAGTTTTCGAGATAGGGATGGACGCCCTCGGTGACCTGGATCATCCGCCAACCCTGCAAACCCGGCTCGTCGTCCGCGCTGAAATAGTGCAGCTCGTTCATGCGCTCAAACTCGAAGCGGATCGAGCCCTTCTCGCCGTTCACCTCGATGCGCATGTCGTTTTTGTGCCCCTGCGCGAAGCGCGTCGCCTCAAACGTGCCGAGCGCGCCGTTTTCAAACGTGCAGACAAAGGACGTTGCGTCGTCCACGTCCACGACCTCGCGCGGCGCGGACAGATCGACGCTCGCGCTCAACCCCTCCATGCGCGCAACGACCGGGCGCTCCTTGACGAAGGTCTTGCTCATGCCCGTCACGGTCTGGAACTCGCCCGCGAGGTAGCGCGCCGCATCGATCACATGCGCGCCCAAATCGCCCAGCGAGCCCGAGCCGCACACCTTTTTATCGAGCCGCCAGACCTTGGGGAAATCGGGGTCGATGATCCAATCTTGCAAAAATACACCGCGCACATGGAAGATTTTGCCGAGCTTCCCCTCGTCGATGAGCTGTTTCGCAAGCACCAGCGCGGGCGCGAAACGGTAGTTGAAGCCGATCTGGTGGCGGACATTCGCCTTGCGCGCGGCATCGAGCATCTCGCGCGCGTCTGCGAGCGTGAGTGCGAGCGGCTTTTCGCAGAAGATGTGCTTGCCGTGCTGCGCAGCGAGCAGCGCGATCTCCTTATGGAAATTCGAGGGCGCGGTGATGTCTACGGCGTCAATGTCATCGCGCGCGACGAGTTTGCGCCAGTCGGTCTCTACATCGCGCCAACCGAGCGTGCGCGCCGATTCGCGCACCCATTCGGGATCGCGCCCGCAGATCGCACGCTTCTCGATCCCGCGTTTGGGTTTCATGAACATGGGAATTTCGGTGAGCGCCTTTGAATGCGCCTTGCCCATAAATTTGTAGCCGATCAGACCAAAGCGTATGCTATCCATGCAGGTTCCCCCTCTCGTTTGTAACAGTATACCAAATTATCATTCCGTTAACAAGTAATTCCATCTGCCTGCG
>JBMNUA010000101.1:0-8370 GCA_050945995.1 Christensenellales bacterium | reverse complement strand
CTCACGCCGCTCGGCGCATAGTTTCTGTTTGACTGATCCAACCAACAATGATAAAATTGTGTATATCCGTATATTGTACAGTCATTTTTACGACAAATGCACCGTATAATTCGTATCATACGATTTTTTCGGAGGGGTGTCTGTGGATGGCGGCGGTTTCCGGGTGTTTCCCGAACATGCGCGTTCCTCCCGCGACAATATAGCCGGTATGCGGGCGATTTGTGATGCGCTGTGCGCGTCGGGTGCGATCTGCTTTGAGTTTGATGCCGGGCGGGACGAGGTGCATGTGATCGACGCGCGGGGAGAGCGCGTCGTCAGGCAGGTTTCGCAGGGCGCGTATGGGTCGCACGCGCGCGCGCTGATGGCATCGCAGCCGGATTCCGGCTCGTTTCTCATCAGCGCGGGCAGCGTGTGGTATGCGCGTGTTGCGGGCGCGCCGCTTCGCTATGCGGGCGCGCTGCTTCCCGCGCCGGAAACGGATATGGACAGAAAGGACACCGTGGGGTATACTTGTGCCGACGGACGCGATGCCCTTACATGGCGAGCCGAGCGATATCGGCTGCTGGGCGAGGTAGACGGTGTCATCACCTTCGATTACGATCCGCCGACGGACACGCTCGTCTACCAGATGTGCGCGATGGATTGCGCGCGCAGCGAAACCAAGGTGCGCGACTACCTATCCAGGTTGGAAACCTGCTGCCGCGTCGATCCATCTTCGCGCGCGCAGATTGGGGACGCGCTGCGGCGCGCGCTTCATATGCCCGCGAGCTGCTCGGTGCTATACCGCGCGGATTACTGCGGCA
The DNA here is from genome assembly GCA_050945995.1 of Christensenellales bacterium. GTDB lineage: Bacteria > Bacillota > Clostridia > Christensenellales > Aristaeellaceae > RUG11247. The sequence continues at coordinate 7,567 of JBMNUA010000101.1, read as the reverse complement.
CGGGCTACCGCTGGCACCGCGCGCGGCTGATCAGCGTCGCGGACGCGAGCGGCGCGGTGTGCCGCGTGGTCGGGTGCGCGGACGACATCGAGGATGAAATCGCCGAGCGCGAGTCGCTTTTGCGCAGCGCGCTGAGCGACGGCGTCACCGGGCTATACAGCCGGGGCGCGGCGCAGCGGCTGATCGAGTGCGCGCTTGCGCAGCCGCGCGGGCGGAAATACGACGCGCTGTTTGTGATCGACATCGACGATCTCAAGGTCATCAACGACACCTGCGGGCACCTCGAGGGCGATGCTGCGCTGACCATCGTCGCGGAAGCGATCCGCGCGGTGTTTCGCGATTCGGACATCAAGGGGCGCTACGGCGGGGACGAGTTCATCGTGCACATGCGCGCGTTCACGGACCGCAATCTGCCGCGCGTGGTGGCGCGCCGGCTGATGCGCACCCTCGACGCGCAGACGGGCGCGGTGAGCTGTTCGGTGGGCGCGACGCTCATCGACGAGCCGGCGCCGCAATTTGACGCGGTGTTCGCGCGCGCGGACAAGGCATTGTATCGGGCGAAACGGGCGAGCAAGTGTTGTTTCATCATCTACAACGATTGACGCGCCGATTCCAACATAAAATCGAAAAGCCGCGCCATATCGCGCGGCGAGGAGGCAGCATGATCCCCGAAAAAGATTTGAAACGCTATCAGTCGATCCCGTTTTGGAGCTGGAACGACAAACTCGAGCCCGAGGAGCTGCGCAGACAGATTCGCAGCATGAAGGACGCCGGGATCGGCGGCTTTTTCATGCACGCGCGCGGCGGGCTTCTGACCGAGTACATGGGCGAGGAGTGGATGGATGCGGTCGCGGCGTGCATCGACGAGGCGGAGAAGCTCGACATGGACGCGTGGTGCTACGACGAGAACGGCTGGCCGAGCGGGTTTGCGGGCATGAAGCTGCTCGAGAACCCCGCGAACTACGCGCATTACCTCACCTGCGAGGAGCGGGCGTTCGACCCCGCCGCGCTCGCCTGCTACCGCGTGACGGATGGGCGCATCGCGCGCGTCTATAAAGACGACGGCGCGCCCTGCCACTGCGTGTACGACCGCGTGAACGCGTCGGTCGTGGACATCCTAAATCCCGATATCGTCAAAAAGTTCATCGAGGAGACGCACGAAAAATACTACGCGCGCTTTGGCGACGATTTTGGCAAGCACATGGCGGGATTTTTCACCGACGAGCCGCAGTATTTCCGCTGGGATACCGCCTATTCGCCGATGATATTGACCGCCTACCGCGGGCGCTACGGCGAGGACATTCTGGACGATTTGGGCGCGCTGTTTCTGGACTGCGACGCGTCCAAACGGCTGCGCTTTCGCTATTGGCGGCTGATGAACGAGTTGTACACCGAAAACTTCGCCGGGCAAATTTTCAAATGGTGCGAGGCGCACAACTGCATGCTCACCGGGCACGGGATCGAGGAGCGCAGCCTGTTTTGGCAGATGATCTGCTGCGCAGGCATCATGCCGTTTTACGAGTATCAGCACATCCCGGGCATCGACTGGCTCGGGCGCGAGATCGACACCGAGGTCGCGCCCCGGCAGGCGTTTTCCGCGGCGCAGCAGCTGGGCAAAAAGCAGGTGCTCACCGAGACGTTCGCCTGTGCGGGCTGGGATGTGACGCCGAAGGAGCTCAAGCGCATCGCCGAATGGCAGTACGTCAACGGCGTGAACCTCATGTGCCAGCATCTCTACCCCTACTCGATCCGCGGGCAGCGCAAGCGCGACTACCCGGCGTTCTACTCCGAGCACAATCCATGGACGACGGAGCTGCGCCATTTCAACGATTATTTCACGAACCTGGGCTATATGCTCGCCGAGAGCCGCGAGGCGGCGGCGGTCGCGGTGATCCACCCGATCCACTCCGCGTATTTTGATTACAAGCGCCACAACCCCGAGACGCTCGCGCCGCTGGAGGAGAAGTGCGCGTCGCTCGTGGAGCGGCTGGGCGCGGCGGGCATCGGGCATCATTATGTGGACGAATACTTGCTTGAGAAGCACGGCTCGGTCGAGGGCGACCGCCTCATCATGGGCAATTGCGCGTATGATTATGTGGTGATCCCGGACATGGACGGGCTGGACGCGTCCACCGTGGAATTGCTCGACGAATTTTTGCTCGGCGGCGGCAAGATGTGGCTGCAGGGCGGCTGCCCCGGCTATGTGGACGGCGAGCCGGCGGAGCTTGGGTATCAGTCGAACATCGCCTTTGAGGACATGATCGACGCCGACTGCGCGATCAGCAACGATGCCACCGAGATTCGCGCCACGCTGCGCCGCTGGGAGAAGGGCGATTTCCTGTACGCCGTGAATCTTTCCAAGACCGAGGCGTACGCCGTGGAGTACCGGCTGCGCGCCGACGGATTGAGCCGGCTCGACCTCGAAACCGGGGAGAGGCAGTCGCTGTATTACACGCGAGACGGCGAGCACGCGGTGCTGCCGCTGAAGCTCGCGGCGGGCGAATCCGCGGTGATCCTCCTGGATGGCGCGCCTGCGCTGCCCGCGCCCGAGATCGCGCCGTCGATGCGCGCGCTGCCGATTGAGCTGACAATTGCGCGCGCGGACAAGAACACGCTCACCCTGGATACTGCGCAATTGTCCTACGACGGCGAAGCGTACACCGAGCCGCTGCCGGTGATGGCGATCAGCGACCGGCTGCTGCGCGAGCGCACGAACCGCAAGCTGTATCTGAAATACGCCTTTACCATAAAGGAAATGCCCGCGAGCCTGTATCTCGAAGCTGAGAAGATGGGCGCAAGGTGCGTGTGGATCAACAGCGCGGAGGTCGCCCTCGATCAGCCGGGTGAGATCGACCGCTCAAACGGCGTGGCGGACGCGCTGCCCCATGCGCGCATCGGCGAAAACGAGATCGTGTTTGAGATAGATTATGCGCAGTCCGAGCATGTGTACCGGGTGTTCAACGGCGTGTACTACGAGCGCGACGGCGGCACGGAGAGCCTGATCAACTGCCTGAGCTACGAGACCGACATCGAGGACATCTACCTGCGCGGCGATTTCGGCGTGGAGGCGGCGCTCGAGCCGGGCGAGAAGAACACGCGGATTTCAAAGGACGGCGCGTTTGCGATCACATCATCGAAGCGGCGCGTGCGCGCGGATCAGCTGCTCGAGAGCGGGTATCCCTTCTTCTCAGGGGAGATGACGTTCGCCTTTGAGATCGACGCGACGGGGGATGAGACGAGGCTGACCATCGGCGGGCGGTACGCGGTTGCGCGCGTGGAGATCAACGGAAAGAGCGCGGTCGCGATGTTCAGCGACACCGCGGACATCGCCGGGATGCTCGTACCTGGCAAAAACGAGGTGCGGGTCACCATCATCTCCGCGCGGCGCAACACGCTCGGGCCGTTCCACTTTGCGCGCGACCCCGAGCCCTACGGCGTTTCGCCCGACACCTTCTCGCTCTACGGCAGCTGGGTGGACGGCAAATCGGAGCGCTACGCGGATCGCTACGCATTCGTGTATTTCGGGATCGATTCGCTCGAGATCGGTTAAATATCGTGGCGCGCGGTGGTATGTGCGAAGGAAGAACGCATGAACTCCGGGCGGGTTGGAGGGTTTGGGCCCTCCATGATCAATCATTTTTATCGGCTTTGCCGATGAAAATGGATTCGTCCCAAGGGCGCGCTTGCCCGCCCGACGACGAATCGGTACAGGCAGCCGGATTTCGCCCGAATTTCCGAAGGAAATTCAGAAATCCGCGCCATCGCTTCATTGGCTTTCACATGAACGCAGTTCATGTGGAAGCCCTACAATGTGCGCCCCGCATTGTCAAACAAATGTAAGCAAATCGTATGATAGATACAAACCGTATGCGCTATGATAGGGGCAATCAAAGTATGGCGCGGTGCGCCGCTTCGGGGGATGGTCTCGATGCTCAATGCGCTGTACAATTCCCGCCCGGGCGAGTATGTGCTCAAATGGATCACGCGCCCGGAATTTTCCCGCAAATGCGCGGGCTTTCTGGATTCCGGATACTCGCGGCTCTACATCAAGCGGTTCATCCATAAAAATGAGATCGACATGTCGGATTACGAATGCGAGCGGTGGCGGTCGTTCAACGATTTTTTCATACGCAAAATCCGCCCCGAGGCGCGCCCGATCGACCCATCGCCGCAGGCGCTGATCAGCCCCTGCGACGGGTTTTTGAGCGCGTACCCCATCGAACCAAACAGCGCGTTTCGCGTAAAAGGCGCGCGCTACACGGTTTCGACGCTGCTGCAAAGCCGGCGGCTCGCGCAGGCGTATGCCGGGGGCATCTGCCTCGTGTTTCGCATGATGCCCATCAACTACCACCGCTACATCTACCCCGACGACGGCGTGAAGGGCGGCAACCGCGCGATCCAGGGCAAGCTGCACACCGTCCGCCCCGTCGCGCAGGGAAAATACAATGTATACATAACAAACAGCCGCGAATACACGATACTTCGCACGCGCAACTTCGGCGAGGTGGTGTTTATGGAGGTGGGCGCGCTCATGGTCGGCAGAATCTGCAACCATCATCAAAAGCACGCGTTTCGGCGCGGCGAAGAGAAGGGCTATTTCGAGTACGGCGGTTCGACGATCATACTGCTTTTCAGGCGCGGCGCGGCGCAGTTGGATGCGCGCTGCGCGGCGGCGCTTTGCGGGACGGAGATCCCCGTGCGGCTCGGCGAGCGGATCGGGATGCGCGCGGATGGGTAGGCGCATTCCGAACTACGCGCGGCTGCCGCTTCTGATCTGTCTGGCGGCGCAATTTCTGGCGTACTACATCCCGCGGACGCTCCCGCCGCGGGGGGTTCGGATCGAGATGGCGCTTTGGATCGACGCGCGGATCGGGGTGTATCCCATCTGGGTGATCATATACATCGGCGCGTATCTATTCTGGGTTTGGGGCTATGTCGCCATCCTCTCAAACAGCCGCGCGGACATGCGCAGGTTTTTTGCCGCCGACATCGTGCAGAAGGCGGTCGCCGCCCTCTGTTTCATACTGCTCCCGACGCACCTGCATCGTCCCGCGCTCGCGGAGGATTCGGTTTTCGCCGCGCTGACCAACCTCATTTACAGGCTCGATCCGCCCGACAACCTGTTTCCGTCCATGCACACCTCCGTGAGCTGGCTCATCGCGCGCTCCATCGGCTCGATGCGCGGCGTGCGTCCGGCGTGCAAGGCGGTTTGCTATGTGTGCGCCGCGCTTGTGATGCTCTCGGCGCTGTTTACGGGGCAGCACGTCGTACTCGACCTCATCGGCGGCGTTGCGCTCGCGGAGGGGGCGTTGATTTTGGGTGGATGGATCGAAACACGCAGGCGGAGGAAGGTGGATCATGAAACTACAATTTGATAAAAACAAGGAGTACGCCGTCGCGCTTGCGGGCGGCGGCGCGAAGGGCGCGTACCAGATCGGCGCGTGGCGCGCGTTCGAGGAGGCGGGGCTTCGGATCAAGGCAATTTCGGGTACGTCCGTGGGCGCGATCAACGGCGCGATGCTCGCCATGAACCGGCGCGAGCTCGCCGAGCATCTTTGGAAGAACATCTCCATTTCGCAGGTGATCGAATACGACGATCCGCAGCTTTTGCGCGTGCTGACGGGCGATTTGGGCGACATCAGCTTTCGCGGGGTGCTGCGCTCGCTGTCGGACTTCATCAAGGCGCGCGGGCTCGACATCACGCCGCTTCGCCAGATGATGGTGGAGCACATCGACGAGGATTTGGTGCGCGCGTCCGACATCGAGTTGTACATCATCACCTATTCGCTCAGCGAGCGGCGCGAGTTGGAGCTGCGCGCGAAGGACCTCGAGCCCGGCACGCTCAACGACATGCTGCTGGCGAGCGCGTATTTGCTCGCGTTTCGCAACGAGCCGCTGGGCGGCAAGCGGTACGCCGACGGCGCGCTGACGGACGTATTGCCGATCAATGTGCTGATAGAAAACGGGTACCGCGACATCATCGGCATACGGTTGCCGAGCTTGGGCTTCGAGCGCAAGGTTGACATCCCCGAGGGGGTGACGGTCACGATCATCGAGCCGCGCGGCAAACTCGGGCACACGCTGCGCTTTGACGCGCAGTTGAGCGCGTCGCACATCAAAACGGGGTATCTCGACGCCATGCGCGTGCTCTACGGCTTGGCAGGCGAGGAGTACGCGATCGACCGCACGCTCACCGAGCGCGGCGCGCACCGGCTGCTCGCGGGCGCGGTTTCGGCGTATTTCAAGGGCATGGGCACGCCGGTTTCGCTGCGCGAGGTCAATGAAAAGATTTTACCGCGGCTCGGGCGCGGGCTCTCGCAGGGGGCGGATTACGCGACTGTGCTGATTCGCTGCTTGGAGGGCGCGGCGATCGAGGCGGGGATCGACGCGGAGCGCATCTACACGGACATCGAGCTGATCGAGCTGATCAAGGCGGAGGGCGGGAAGTACGCCATCATCCCGCAGATCGCGAAGCTCTATCAGGATACCAAATGAAGTTCAAGCGTTCGCTCGCCGTGCGGCTCGTATTGGCGGTTTTTGGCATCATGGGGCTTGCAAACCTGTTGACGGGCGCGGCGTATCTGTATGTGTCGAGCAAGACCGGGCATGTCCCGATGCAGTTGTCCGCGCTTGTGCGCTCGCCGTTTCATCTGCTCATCATCAGTTTATTCCTCGGGCTTTTGTTGACCGCCATGTTTTCGCGGATCCTGCTCAAGCCATTAAACCAGCTCATCGCCGCGACAAAGAAGGTGGCGAAGGGCGATTTTAGCGTGCGCGTCGAGCAGGCGCAGGCGAAGGACGAGATGGCGGAGCTGGTCGGCAGCTTCAACCATATGGCGGAGGAGCTGGGCAATAGCGAGCTGTTTAAGAAGGATTTCATCAACAGCTTCAGCCACGAGTTCCGAACGCCCATCGTGTCAATCCGCGGGTTCGCCAAGCAATTGCGGCGCGCGGATTTGACGGAGGCGCAGCGGCGCGAGTATGTGGAGATCATCGTGTCCGAATCCGAGCGGCTCTCGCACATGGCGTCCAACATACTGCTGCTCACGCGGCTTGAGAACCAGCGCATATTGACGGACTTGAGCGAATATTGGCTTGACGAGCAGCTGCGGGGCGCGATATTGCTGCTCGAAAAGCAGTGGAGCGACAAGGCGCTCGCGCTCGATCTGGCGCTGTCGCCGGTTCGCGTGCGCGCGAGCGAGGAGATGCTCTCGCATGTGTGGATCAACATCCTCGAAAACGCCGTCAAATTCTCGGCGCAAGGCGGGAAGCTGCGCGTCGCGTGCGCGCGCGACGGCGAGATGGCGCGCGTGACGATCGCCGACGAGGGCGTCGGCATGGACGCGGAGGTGGTTCGGCGCATCTTCGACAAATTCTATCAGGGCGAGGCGGACGGCACGGCGCGCACCTCGCGCGCCGTCGAGGGCAACGGGCTGGGGCTGCCGCTCGCCAAGCGCATTGTCGAACTCTCCGGCGGCACGATCGAGGTTGCGAGCGAGCCGGGCGGCGGTGCGGCGTTTACCATCGAACTACCAGCGCATTGAAGCATGGGCTTGCACATGAACTG
>JBMNUA010000100.1:0-8442 GCA_050945995.1 Christensenellales bacterium | reverse complement strand
CGCCGCGGAGCAGGAGAAGGCGCTGCGCGTCGAGTTTTTCGGCGACGAGATCGAGCGCATCTCCGAGATCGAGACCGTGACAGGCACGGCGCTTCGCCACCTGAGCCATGTGATGATCTTCCCCGCCTCGCACTACGCCACCTCGCGCGACAAGCTCGAGCGGTGCATCACCCAGATCGAGGACGACCTCGCCGCGCGGCTGATTGAGTTTCGCGAGAACGACCGGCTGCTGGAAGCGCAGCGGCTCGAGCAGCGCACCCATTACGACATCGAGATGATGCGCGAGATCGGCTACTGCTCGGGCATCGAGAACTATTCGCGCTATTTTGACGGGCGCGAGGAGGGCGAGCCGCCGTTTACGCTCATGGACTATTTCCCGAAGGACTACCTATTGTTCATCGACGAGGCGCACGTCACCGTGCCGCAAATCCGCGCGATGTACAACGGCGATTTCGCGCGCAAGCGCTCGCTCGTGGACTACGGCTTTCGGCTGCCGGCGGCGTATGACAACCGACCGCTCAAATTCCACGAGTTTGAGGAAAAGGTGAACGCCGCGATCTACGTCTCCGCGACGCCGGGACCCTACGAGCTTGCGCGCGCGGAGCAAATCGTCGAGCAAATCATCCGCCCGACGGGGCTAATCGACCCGGAGATCATCGTGCGCCCTGCTGACGGGCAGGTGGACGATCTGCTCGGCGAGATTCGCACCTGCGCGGAAAACGGGCAGCGGGTGCTCGTCACCACACTCACCAAGCGCATGGCGGAGAACCTCACGGGGTATCTGCGCGAGCTGGATGTGCGCGTGGAGTATCTGCATTCGGACATTGAAACGCTTGAGCGCATACGGCTCATACGCTCGCTGCGGCTCGGGGAATATGATGTGCTCGTGGGCATCAACCTGTTGCGCGAGGGGCTCGATCTGCCGGAGGTCGCGCTGGTCGCGATACTCGACGCCGACAAGGAGGGTTTCCTGCGTTCGGAGACGAGCCTTGTGCAGACGATTGGGCGCGCGGCGCGAAACGTGGACGGCAGGGTGATCATGTACGCCGACGCGCTGACGGATTCGATGAACCGCGCGATTGCCGAGACGAACCGCAGGCGCGAGATCCAGCAGGCTTATAATGAAGCGAACGGCATCACCCCGCAGACGGTGCGCTCCGCCGTGCGCGAGCTGATGGAGGTTTCGCGCGCGCCGTCCGAGTCCGCGGATGCAGGCATGGACGCGCAGGAGCGTGCGATGGCGATCGACCGGCTGGAGGAGCAGATGCTCTCAGCCGCCGGCAACCTCGATTTCGAGAAGGCGGCAAAAATCCGCGATCAACTGCTCGCGCTGCGCGGCGAAAAGCCCATGGCGACGACCGAGAAGTCGCGGTTTGGGCGGCGCAGGGGCAACAAAGGAAGCCGCGTATGATGGAGTTTGGGATGCCGACGCTCATCGAGCACGCGTCGCTGGGCGAATCCGCCGCGCTGTGCCGCGAATTGGGGTTGCAGTTTGTCGAGATCAACATGAATCTGCCCGCCTACCAGGTGGAGAAGCTGGACGCGGGTGCGCTTTGCGCCGAAGGCGGGGTGTATTACACGCTCCATCTCGATGAGGACATGAACCCATTTGGCTTCAACCCCGCCGTTGCGCTGGCGTATCGCGCGACCGCCCGCGCCGCCGTTCGCATTGCGCACGCAGCGGGCATGCCGATCGTCAACATGCACATGCCGCAGGGCGTACATTTCAAACTGCCAGGCGGGAAGGTGTATCTGTTTGACCGCTACTGGGATGATGTGCGCGATCAGATCGCACGTTTTCGGGATGATATGACGCGCGCGGCGGGCGATTCGGTCGCCATCTGCGTGGAGAACACCACGTTTTGCGGGTTTTCCCATCTGCCGGACGCGCTCGATCTGCTGCTCGAGTCCCCCGCCTTCCAGCTCACCTACGACTGTGGGCACGATCATGTCGAAGGCGGCGTCGCGCTTCCCTTCTACGCCGCGCATTCGGGCAGGCTGCGGCACTTCCACCTGCACGACGCAAGTGACAGCGCCTGCCATCTCACGCTCGGCGCAGGCGAGGTCGATATTCGTAACATGCTCCGCATGGCGCACGGCTGCCGCGTCGTGATCGAAACAAAGGATGCGCCCGGGCTCGGGGCATCGGTAAACTGGCTGATTGAAAGGAACTTCCTTCCATGACTGACACCATCGTCATCCAAGGCGCGCGGGTGCACAACCTAAAGAACGTCTCGCTTGAGATTCCGCGCGACAAACTCATTGTATTCACCGGGATATCCGGTTCGGGCAAATCTTCGCTCGCCTTCGACACCATCTATGCCGAAGGTCAGCGGCGCTATGTCGAGTCGCTCTCGTCCTACGCGCGCCAGTTCTTGGGGCAGATGGACAAGCCCGACGTCGATTATATCGGCGGGCTCTCCCCCGCCATCTCCATCGACCAAAAGACCACCTCGCGCAACCCGCGCTCGACGGTGGGTACGGTCACGGAAATTCACGATTACATGCGCCTGCTGTACGCGCGCATCGGCATCCCCCATTGCCCGGTGTGCGGGCGCGAGATCCGGCAGCAGACCGTCGATCAGATCGTCGATCAGATCATGGAAAATCCGGAGCGCGCGCGGGTGATCATCCTCGCGCCTGTGGTGCGCGCAAGAAAGGGCGAGCATGTGAAGCTGCTCGAGGATCACCTCAAGCAGGGCTATGTGCGCGCGCGCATCGACGGCGAATACTGCGAGCTGTCCGATCCCCCGAAGATGAACAAGAACAAGAAGCACACGATTGAGATCGTCATCGATCGGCTCATTAACCGCGAGGGCATCGAAACGCGGCTGTCCGATTCGCTGGAGACCGCTATGCGGCTCTCCGGCGGCATTGTCGTGGCGAGCGTGCAGGACGGCGAGGACACCATGTATTCGCAGAACTACGCGTGCCCGGATTGCAACATCTCCATCGAGGAGCTCACGCCGCGCATGTTTTCGTTCAACAATCCCTTCGGCGCGTGCCCCACATGCTCCGGGCTTGGGATATTGCTAAAGGTCGATCCCGCGGTCATCATTCCGGATCGCACGAAATCGCTGCGCGAGGGCGCGCTGCGCGTCACGGGCTGGAACAGCGGCGACGAGGATTCCATGGCGGTGATGTACCTGCAGGCGCTCGCCGACAAATACGGATTTTCGCTCGACACGCCCGTTTCCGAGCTGCCCGAGGACGCGATCGACACGATCCTGTTTGGCACGAAGGGCGAGAAATTGAAGATCAATTACACGCGCGAGGGCTCGAAGGGCAGTTTCTCCGCACCGTTTGAGGGGATTGTCCCGAATATCGAACGGAAATATCGCGAGACGAACTCCGAGGGGATGAAGCAGCTCTACGAGAGCTATATGTCGCACGCCGCCTGCCCGGATTGCGGCGGGAAGCGGCTGAAGCGCGAGGCGCTCGCGGTCACGATCAACGACCAATCCATCGCGGATGTGAGCGATCTGCCGATTGCGGAGGCGCGCGCGTTCATCGCCGGGCTTGCGCTCACCGAGAAGGAGACGATAATCTCGCAGCAGATCGTGCGGGAGATCGATTCGCGGCTCGGCTTCCTGGACAATGTCGGGCTCAATTACCTCACGCTTTCGCGCAGCGCGGGCACGCTTTCGGGCGGCGAGGCGCAGCGCATACGCCTTGCCACGCAGATCGGCTCCTCCCTCGTCGGCGTGCTCTACATTTTAGACGAGCCGTCGATCGGGCTTCACCAGCGCGACAACGAAAAGCTGCTCGGCACGCTCAAGGCGCTGCGCGACCTTGGGAATACCCTGATCGTCGTCGAGCACGACGAGGACACCATGCGCGCCGCGGACTATATCGTGGATGTCGGTCCGGGCGCGGGCATTCACGGCGGGCGCGTCGTCTCCGCCGGCACATGCGCGCAGATCATCAGCGATCCCAACTCGCTGACGGGGCTATATCTATCCGGCAAGCGCAAGGTGCCCGTGCCCGCCGAGCGGCGCGTGCCCACGGGCTGGATTTATGTGAAAAACGCGCGCGCGAACAACTTAAAAGGGATCGATGTCAAGTTGCCGCTCGGGGTGATCACCTGCATCACGGGCGTTTCCGGCAGCGGCAAGTCCTCGCTCGTCAACGAGATCGTGTTCAAGGCGCTCTCGCGCGATTTGAACCGCTCGCGCCAGCGACCCGGGCCGCACGACGGAATCGAAGGCATCGAGCAGCTCGACAAGATCATCGCCATCGATCAATCGCCCATCGGGCGCACGCCGCGCTCGAACCCCGCGACCTACACCGGCGTGTTCGATCTGATCCGCACGCTGTTTGCCTCCACGCCCGACGCGAACGCGCGCGGCTACAAGGCGAACCGGTTTTCGTTCAACGTAAAAGGCGGGCGCTGCGAGGCGTGCGCCGGCGACGGCATCACGAAGATCGAGATGCATTTTCTCTCGGATGTGTATGTGCCCTGTGATGTCTGCGGCGGCAAGCGATACAACCGCGAGACGCTCGAGGTGCGCTACAAGGGAAAGAACATTTTCGAGGTGCTCGATATGACGGTGGAAGAGGCGCTCGACTTCTTCTCCGCGCATCAGCGGATCGCAAACTACATGCAGACGATGGTGGATGTCGGGCTCGGCTATGTCAAACTTGGGCAGCCCTCGACGCAGTTGTCCGGCGGCGAGGCGCAGCGCATCAAATTGGCGACGGAGCTTGCGCGCAAGGCGACGGGGCGGACGATCTATGTGCTCGATGAGCCGACGACGGGCTTGCACATCGCGGATGTCGAGCGGTTGAATCAGGTGCTCGAAAAGCTCGCGGATGCGGGAAACACGCTGATTGTGATCGAGCACAACTTGGATGTGATCAAAATCGCCGATCACATCGTCGATCTGGGACCCGAGGGCGGCTTGGGCGGCGGCATGATTGTCGCGCAGGGAAGCCCCGAGGCGGTCGCGAACGATCCGAACAGCTATACCGGCAGGTTCTTGAAAAAAGCGTTGGAATGAGACGTATCGTTTCATTGCAAAATGCGACAGAATCTGCTATACTGAATAAAATTTATAGAACCTTATGCGGGTATCCGCCGTATGCGCGGGTCGAAAAGGGAATCAGGTGTAAATCCTGAGCAGGACCGCTACTGTAATTGCCGCCGGGCGACCGGCAGTCGCGCTCGAATGCCACTGACCTTGGGGTTGGGAAGGCGAGCGCGGGAGGGCAAGAGCCAGGAGACCTGCCCGCATTCGCATGGCGAACGCCCGCGGCATCCGGGCTCGTCCCCCGGCGACGGTTTCATCCGTGGCTTTTCGGGCTTGCGTCATGCGCGACGCAAGCTCTTTTTTTACGGGAGGTGGAACGGTGACCGATGCGATGATTCAAGCCTATATCTCTCAGATCGCGCCGCTGGATCAGAAGGCGATGGACGACGCGCGCGCACGGCAGGCGAGCCTTGCGAAGCCACCCAACAGCTTGGGCAGGCTCGAGGAGATCTCCATCCGTTTCTGCGGCATCGCGGGGCGGCTCGACAGCTCTGCGAAGAAGCGGCGCATTTTGATCTTTTCGGCGGACAACGGCGTCGTCGCGGAGGGCGTTGCGTCCGCGCCGCAGTCCGTAACGCGGATGCAGACCATCAACTTTACGCGCGGGCTGACGGGTGTCGCCGCCCTCGCGCGCCATTATCATGTGGATTTACATGTACTCGACGTGGGCGTGAACGCGGATATCGACTGCCCCGGCGTTGAGAACCACAAAATTGCATATGGCACGAAGAACATCGCCCGCGAAGCCGCCATGACGCGCGCGCAGGCGATCGAGGCGATCGGCATCGGCATCGAGGCGGCGGAGCGCGCCGCGCGCGAGGGCTACGAGATCATCGGCGTGGGCGAGATGGGCATCGGGAACACCACCACCTCCGCCGCCGTGCTATCCGCGCTCACGGAGCTTTCGCCCGCGCGCACCACGGGGCGCGGAGGCGGCGTGAACGACGCGGGGCTATTGCGCAAGCGCGAGATCGTGCGAGACGCCATCGCGCGGGAGAAGCCCGATCCCAGCGATCCCGTGGACATCCTCGCGAAGGTCGGCGGTTTCGACATCGCGGCGATGGCGGGCGCATACATCGGCGCGGCGCATGCGCGGCTGCCCGTTGTAATCGACGGGTCGATCTCCGCCGTGGCCGCGCTCTGTGCGCAGCGGCTCGCGCCGATCTGCGCCGATTTCATGTTCGCATCGCACGCGTCCTTCGAGGCGGGGTACGAGCATGCGATACGAGCGCTGGGGCTCAAGCCGATGTTCGACCTCGAAATGCGGCTGGGCGAGGGCAGCGGGTGTGCGCTGGCGTTTGAGGTGATCGACGCTGCGCTATCGGTCTTAAAAACCATGGGCACATTTGCCGAGGCGCAGATTGACGACGGGTATTTGGGCGAAATTCGCGCGGACGCGCGGCTACAGAGGTGAAGGATGGCGATTTATATCTCCGGCGGCTGCAAGAACGGCAAGTCGTACCATGCGCAGCGAATCGCGCGCGATCTCGGCACGCCGCATTACTACGTCGCCACGATGATTCCCGCGGACGAAGAGGATGTGGCGCGCATCCGGCGGCATGTCGATGAGCGCGCGGGCTGGGGCTTTGAGACGATCGAGTGCCCGAGCGGCATCCTCTCCGCGCTCGACGGCGCGAATCCGGACGGCGCGTTTCTGATCGACAGCACGACCGCGCTTTTATCCAATGAGATGTTCAAGCGCGACGGCAGCGTGGACGAGGATGCGCACATCCCTCTTGCGCGGGAGATGATCGCGTTCATCGAGCGCGCGCCGAGGACGGTGATTGTTTCCGACTATATTTTCTCCGACGCCACCATGTATCCGCCGCTGGTCGAGCGGTATCGCTACGCGCTCGCCGCCATCGACCGGCAGGTCGCCGCGCATTGCGACGCGGTGATCGAGGTGGTCAACAGCGTCATGATCTTTCATAAGGGGGATGCGGCATGTTTGCGCGGATAGGGCGGGCGTTTCTCATGTGCGTGGGTATGTTCACGGCGATTCCGACGATTTATCGTCCGTGGGAGGACGATTTGAAGCCGCTGATGATCGCATGTCTGCCCGCTGCAGGGCTGCTCATCGGCGCGCTCTGGCTCGCGTTTGCCGGCGTACTCCGTGCGCTCGGCGCACCTGCCGCGCTCGCGGCCGCGCTGCTCACCGCCGCGCCCATCCTGTTGACCGGCGCGATCCATTTGGACGGCTATATGGACACGGCGGATGCGATCCTCTCGTGGCGATCGATTGAGGAGCGGCTGCGCATCTTAAAAGACCCGCACACGGGTTCATTCTCCGTGGTTTCGCTGGGACTTTTGCTGATGACGAGCTACGGCGCGCTGCTTGCCATTACGGGCAAGGGCGGAAGTCTCTTGCCGCTTTTGCTCATTCCCGGGATCTCGCGCGCGTGCTCCGCATACTGCGTCGCGCGGCTCAAGCCGCTCGCACACAGCGAATACGCGGGTGCATCAAACGATATCGCGGCGCAAGCGGGCATCGGCTTTGCGATTCTCTGCGCGGTGATCTCGATCTTCGCGGGTTGGCGCGGCATCATCAGCATGCTCGCGGTGGCGGTTGGCTACGCGTACTCGATGCGCAGGGCGTACCGAACACTCGGCGGGTTTTCGGGCGATCTCGCGGGCGCGGCGCTGTGCACGGGCGAGATGTGCGGGCTGATCGCAATGGCGCTATTGTGAAAGGAGAGCATATGGAACTGATCATCGGCGGCGCGTATCAGGGGAAAACGGAGTATGCGAGCGGTTTATTTGGAATTACATCGCTTCACACATGCGCGGAGGATGCGGATGTGTTGGATTTTTCGCACGCGGCGATCTGCCACATCGAGCGATTTTGTTTGGCGTGCGTGCGCTCCGGGAAATCCGCGCGCGCGTATTTCGAGGAGAACCGGGATCAATGGCAGGACAAGGTGCTCATCGCGGACGACATCTCCTGCGGCGTGGTGCCGATGGACGCGGAGATGCGCGCCTGGCGCGAGGAGACCGGGCGGCTGCTCGCTTACCTTGCAGGTGAAGCCGCGCGCGTGCACCGCGTGTTTTTGGGCATCGGTCAGGTGATCAAGTGACCACGATCTGCCTGATCCGGCACGGGCGCACAGAGGCGAACGCGCGCAAGCTGTACTGCGGCAGCACGGATGTGCCGCTGAGCGCGGACGGCATCGCACAGCTGCGCGAATTGCGCGAGGCGGGCGGATACCCGATGTGCGATGCGCAAATGGTATACACAAGCGACATGCTGCGCGCGCGGCAGACGCTAGAAATCCTCTACGGCATTTCGGAACACGCGGCATTGACCGATTTTCGGGAGATGGACTTTGGCGCGTTTGAGATGCGCAGCTACGAGGAGATGAAGCGCGAGCCCGCGTACCTTCATTGGATCGCCGATCAGACGGGCGAGGTCGCC
>JBMNUA010000099.1:0-8535 GCA_050945995.1 Christensenellales bacterium | reverse complement strand
TGTTGCCGGTCGCCCAGTACAGGGCGAACGCCGCGTTGTAGCTGGCGCAGAAGTACAGGGACATCAGCGGGAACATCCACTTCATCGCGCCCGAGTTCATCATGTTGGCGGGCGAGTTGGGGTCCGCGGGCTGCTGGGTCTGCGGCGCGGTGAGCTTGGTCATGAGCATCTGGCTGGCGGCGGCGAACAGGGGCAGTATGAACAGCCCGTTGGCGTATTGAAACAGCGCCGTGAGCGTGGTCGGAATGCGGATTGTCCAGAACAATACGCTGACGTTCATAAACTGCGATGCGCCGTAGTGCGTCGCCAGATAGGAGTTATAGATCGCCTCGAGCCCCTCGGGCGCGGTAAATTCGATGCCCGCAGTCTTGATGGCGTTGATCGCGTTTGCAAACGAGGGCAACACGCCGTTTGCGAACGAATCGGGCTGGAACACGTTCTTGATCCACAAAAAGCCCTGCAAATTCGTCAGCGCGCCGACGCCGTCTACGCCGCTCTCCACGAGCCGGTTGAACAGATCCACCAGCATCTGGCCCGTCTGCGCGCTCGCGAGGTTGCGCATCGCGCCGAACATGACAAACAAAAGCGGCAACTGGAGCAGCATCGGAAGGCACCCCGAAAGCGGGTTGATCTTCTCTTTCTTGTAGAGCTCCTGCATCTTCTGGTTGAGCTTTTCTTTGTCCTTGGCGTATTTCTTTTGCAGCTCCTGCATCTTGGGCTGCACCTTGTTCATGGCGCGCATGCTCTTTTTGCTCTTGATCTCAAGCGGCAGAAGCGCCACGCGAATCAAAATTGTAAACACCACGATTGCCAAGCCGTAGTTATTGACAAAGCCGTAGATGCCGTAGATCAACCATTCAAAGAAATCGGTGAACATGAAGTTATTCTCTCTCCTCACGGCGCGCGGCCGGAATAGTCAAACCCGCATCATGACCGCAGTTCGTCGCGGCGGGGTTCGCGTCGTGTCAGGGCACGGGATCGTATCCGCCACGGCACAAGGGATTGCAGCGCAGGATGCGCCACGCGGCGAGCAGCCCGCCCTTGATTGCGCCGTGCTTGCCGATCGCCTCATAGGCGTATTCCGAGCAGGTGGGCCAAAACCTGCAACTCGGCATGAGCCCGGGCGATATGCGTTTTTTGTAAAAGCGGATCGCGCCGCGCATGGCGCGTGCAAGCGGGCTCATCCCTGCGCGTCCCGAAGGAGCGCGGCGCGCGTGAGCACGCCTTGGATCTCCCGCGTCAAATCCTCGTGGGCGGCGTGTTTCGCGCTCGGACGCGCGACAAAGATGTACCGACCGCTCTTCATGCGCCACAATAGCTTGCGTACATCCTCCCGAAAAAGCCGCCGGACGCGATTGCGGGTGACGGCGTTGCCGACCTTTGCCGAAACCGAAAAGCCCACCCTTTTGCCTCGACCCTTGAGATACACAAGGGTCAGGTTGCGGGAGGGATACGTCTTTCCCTTACGGTATACGTAACGGTAGTTGCGGTTTGCGCCGAGCCGAGCCGCGCGAACGAAGCGTTCGCGCCCGGCGGGCGCGCCATCCATCCCGGGCACCGGCGCTTACGCCGAGAGCTTCTTGCGACCGCGCAGGCGGCGCGCCTTGAGGACATTGCGCCCGGCCTTGGTCTTCATGCGCTTGCGAAAGCCGTGAACCTTGGACCTCTGGCGCTTTTTGGGCTGATAGGTACGAAACATGGTGAACACTCCTTCATACTTTGTCGATCTATCCTTCGCTTTTCAAGCGAGATTCCCTCATTCAACCGCTGATTCGGGCGACAGGCGCATTTTTCCGCTCCCCCCATGCGCGCACGCCGCGAAGTACCGGGGCGCGGGGCGGAAACGGGCATCCGTCACCTGAACATAGCTTGACCATTATAAATTATTCGACGCATCATGTCAAGCGCGCAGAAGTGAATTTCGGGGCGCTATCCCCGCGCCTCCTTGCGCTGCATGAGCACCGCGAACACCACGATCGCGCCCTTGAACGCGTCCGTCAAAAACGAATCGACGCCCAGGAGGATGAGCAGGTTGTTCATGATGCCGATGATGAGCACGCCCAGCACCGTGCCCGCAATCGAGCCGCGCCCGCCCGACATCGCCGTGCCGCCCACCACGACCGCGGCGATCGCGTCGAGCTCGTAGCCCGTGCCCGCGCTCGCCACGTCCATGCCGCCCAGCCGCGAGAGCTGCGAGACCGCCGCAATCGCGACGACCAGCCCGGTTAGAACATACACCTTGATTTTGACCTTGTCGGTGTCGATGCCCGACAGCCGCGTGGTGCGCTCGTTCGAGCCCACGGCGTACACATACCGCCCGAACGCGGTGTGGCGCATCATGAGGTAGAACAAAACCGCGAGCGCGAGCCAGTAGAGGATGGTCATAGGCCGCTGCCCGAACACCATGGTGTTTGCCACCGCCTCAAAAGCCTTGGGCACGGTCGGCGTATAGCTTTTTGTGAAATATTGCGAGACGCTGCGGACGATGTTCATCACGCCCAAGGTCACAATAAACGGCGGGATGCGCCCCTTGGTGACGAGCAGTCCGATCACCGCGCCGATTGCCGCGCCCACCGCGAGCGCGACGAGGATGCCGATCGCAAACGCGGGGTACCCCGTGATCCCAAGTTTGACGAGCGCGCCGTTTTTTCCCGTGTCGATCATCGCCATGAGCACCGTGCCCACGCCCGCAAGCGTCGATCCGACCGCAAGGTCGATGCCGCCGGTGATGATCACAAGCGTCATCCCCAGCGCGATCATGCCCACGGAGGTGTTCGCGCGCAGCACATTGAAGGTGTTGTCGAACCAGAACTTGCCCCATTGCGCGAGCGAGCCCTGCCCGAAGCCGAGCGCGTAGGTCTGGAAGATCAGCATCGCGATCAGCGCGATGCCGACCGAGAAGGTCGGGTTTTTCGACCATTGGCGTTTGAAGGGTTCGGCGAAAAACAACAGCGTCGAACCGATCAGAAGAAGGAGAACCGCGGTAAACAACACGCCGATGAAGTTGTCTGAAAGCGCGATCACCGCGCGCTCGCGCAAGGACAGCGCGAGCTTTGACGCGTCCAGCGCGGCGCGGTTCGCGTCCTCCGCCCACGCGTCTACCTGGGCGATCTGCGCCTCCAGCGCCGCCGCGCGCGCATCGAGCAGGATCAGCGCCTCGCGGCACGCGTCGATGCCGTCCAACGTCGGCGCCTGCGTCCGCACGATCTCCTCAGGCGCGAACTCGACCTCGATCAACTCATACACCCGCGCCGCGCCCTCGCGCACGCCGTCCAGCGACTCCTCCGCGCCCGAAACCGCGTCATGCGCGTCGAGCACGATCGCCTGATAGAGCGAGAGCACCCGCGCGGTCGCCATCGCGTCCAGCTGAAGCGCGCCGTCCTCGAGCGCGTCGAGCGCGGTCAATAGCGCCTGCGCGGCTTCCGGCGCGGCGGCGCGCGCGTCATCGGTATGTATAATGAGCGCGTCCGCGATATCGCGCAGCGCGTCCGCCATCTCGTCCCCGGTGGTATGCGCCTCCGCCGCCTGATCGAGCGCGGCGATCTCCTCCGCCGCCCGATCGACCGCCGCGCGCGCCGAAACAACGCCCGCGTCCGCCGTCTGCGCGCGCCGCGCCAACGCCGCGGCGTTTCGCACCGCCCGCGCGTTCGCGTCCACGCGCGTCTGGGTCGCGCGCGCCTGAAGCAGCGCGCCCGCGAGCGCGCCGTCGCCCGATTTCGCAACATTGGCAAACAGCCCGATGGCGATCACCGCCGCCGCAAGCGCGAGCGCGACGCCGCCCAATATCCGGATTCGTTTCATCTGCGTATCCTCCCTGATCAGATCGAGCCGCCCGTCGCAAGCTGCATGACATTGTGCTCATTGAGCCCATCGCCCGAAAGCTCGCCGCGTATTTCGCCGTGGTACATCACAATCGCCCGGTCGCACAGCCGTATGATCTCCTGGGCCTCGCTCGAGAGGATCGCGACCGCCACGCCATGCTCCGCGAGCCGGAGGATGATGTCGTAAATCTCCTCCTTCGCGCCCACGTCCACGCCCTGGGTGGGGTTGTCGAAGATCATCACGCGCGGCGACGCGCTGAGCCATTTGGCGAGCACCACTTTCTGCTGGTTGCCGCCCGATAGGCTCGTGATCGGCTCGTCCAAATCCTCGATTTTAATCGAAAGCTCGCGCACGTTTCGTTCCATATCCGCGCGCATCCGCCTGTGGTCGATCACGCCTGCGCGCGCCTTCTCGCGGTAGGTCACGAGCGAGCCGTTTTCGAGAACCGTCATGTCCTTGACGATGCCGTTTTCCTTGCGGTTGCGCGGCACATACCCAAGCCCCGCGGCATACGCCTCGGTGGTCGAGCCGAGCCTGCGCCGCTTCCCGGCGACGTAGATCGCGCCCTCGCGGTCGGGCTGCACCCCGAAGATCGATTGAAACAGCTCGCTGCGCCCATCTCCCAGCAGCCCCGTGAACCCCAATATCTCGCCCGCGCGCAGCGCAAACGAGATGTCCCGGAACGCGCGGTTGCGCGAGAGCCCCTCCACGCGCAGCGCCTGCGCGCCGATCTGCGCGTTGCGCGCGAGCTTCTCGGTGCGCACCTCATGCCCCACCATCCAGCGCGCGAGCGCCCTCTCGGTCACGCCCGCTACCTCGCCCTGCATGGCGACCACGCCGTCGCGCAGCACCGTGAATGTGTCGCACACCGACAATACCTCGTTTAATTTGTGGGAGATGAACACCATCGACACGCCCGTTGCGCGCACCGCCCGCATCATGGCGAACACGCGCTCGATCTCGACCTCGGTCAGCGATGTGGTGGGCTCGTCCATGATGATGATCCGCGCGCGGAACAACAGCGCGCGCGCGATCTCGACGATCTGCTTATAGGAAGCGTCCAATTCGGCGAGCGGGGTCTCGGGGTCGAGCGCAACTTCTAACTTTTCGAGCACCTCGCGCGCGCGCGCGATCATGGCGCGCTTGTCGAGCCTGAGCCCGCGCTTTAACTCCCTGCCGATAAAAAGATTCTCGTAGACGTTCAAATCGTTCACGAGATTGAGCTCCTGATGGATAAAGGCGATGCCCGCGTCGAGCGAATCGCGCGGGAGTTCAAACGCCGTTTTCTTGCCGTCCAGGGCGATATCGCCCGCGTCGGGCTTCAAAACGCCGCCCAATATATTCATCAGCGTGGTCTTCCCCGCGCCGTTTTCGCCGATGAGCGCGCGGATCTCCCCGCTTTTTAATCCAAAATCAACGCCGCTTAATACCTTGTTGGAACCAAAGGACTTGTCCATGCCGGTCATCGACAGTAGCATCCAACCACTTCCTTTTCAGGCGGAGCGTTTGCGCCGCGCGCGGGCCGCGCCGAGGCCATGGAGGAGATGAGAAGATCGGGGGCTTCGCAGCCCCCGGGTCAGCCGCCCAAAATCCCCGCAACCACAAACATTCCTGATCCAACACGAAATTGACGGGAATGTTTGCTTGCGGCGTCAGGGCAGCCTGCCGATTTGGTCACTTACGCCTCGGTAAGCTCCCGCATCTGCACGCCGCCCTTCCTTGCCTTGCGGGTTTTTAAGCGGCTGACAGCATCCCGTTATGCTTTAATACGGCGTATTCGGATCGAGGAAGTCCGCCGCGTTCTCGCGATCGACGATGGTCGTGGGGATCACAACCAGGTTGTCGATCTCCTCGCCCGCGAGGACCTTGACGGCGTTCTCGATGCAGTCGATGATCATCGACGGGGAATAGGTCGCGGACGCAACCCAGATATCCGCGTAGATGTCCTCGCCCATCATGATAAAGTACTCCTGGCAGCCGCCGCCGCCGGTGATCGCCTTGATGTCGGTGCGCCCCGCCTCGACAATCGCCTGCAGCGCGCCGATGGAGGTCTCGTCGTCCATGGAGAACACAGCGTCGATCTGGGGATACGCGGTCAGCGCGTCCGCCATGTCGTTGAGCCCCGCCTCGCGCGCAAACGCGGTGGAGATGGTGACAAGCTCCAGCTCCGGCGCAAGCTCCGCCACGGTGTTCTCAAAGCCCGCCTTGCGGTCCGCCGCGACGTTTCCGGAGGTGGGCACGTCCATGATGAGCACCACGCCCTCCGTCCCGATCTTGTCTACGATGTACTCCGCGCCCGCAACGCCCATGCCGTAGTTGTCGCCGGTCAGCACATACATGTTGTCGGCGTACGCCTCGTCAACGGAGATGATCATGTCGAAGTTGTAGATGGTGATGCCCTGCTCGAGCGCCATCTCCGCGGCGGTCTCAACGCCGGTGAACTGCGGCCAGACGACGATTGCGTCCACACCCAGGGAGATGAGCTGCTCGATCTGCGAGGACATCTCGTCGGCGTTTGAGGATGTCAACAGCGTGTACTCGATGTCGAGCGAATCCGCCGCCTGCTGCGCGTAGTAGGTCACGCCGCCGACCCAGCCGTGGGTGGTGGCGGGCGCGAGGATGCCGATGTAGGGCTTCGACTCCTCCGCGGCGGCGAAGCTCGTCATCGCGAGGGCGAGCATCAGCGCAAGTGCGATTGCAAGGATTTTCTTCATGTGAATTCCTCCCTATTTTTCGCGTCCGTTCCGGACTGTTGCGCATTTATTATAACAAAGTATTTCCACGGAAGCAACCTTCGCGCGCGAAAAATCAGCCGCCGCGCTGGCGCGCAATTTCGTACAGGCAGATCGACGCCGCACTCGCCGCGTTGAGCGACGACGCCGCGCCGCCGATGGGGATTTTCGCCTCGGCATCGCACGCCTCGTGCCACGCCTTGGACATGCCGAAGGTCTCATTGCCGATCACAAGCGCCGTCGCGCCCAAACAATCAATCTCGGAGATCAGCTGCCCCGCGCGCGCGCTCGTGCCTAGAATGCGCGGCTTCTCCGGGCGCGCGCGCAGGTAGGAAACCGCGCTCTCGCAGCCGCCCATGTTGATGTGCGGCATGTGAAACAGCGCGCCCACGCTCGCGCGGATGCACTTCGGGTCGTAAAAATCCGCGGCGTGCCCGGTGGTGATCACGCACCGCGCGCCGAACGCGTCCGCCGAGCGGATGATCGTGCCCAAATTGCCCGGGCTCGTCGGGCGGTCGTAGATGAGATACAGCGCGCGCGCATCATACGGAAAATCCGGGAGTCCCGTGCGCATGCGCGCAAGGCAGACAAGCTCGCACGGCTCGGCGCGGTCGGACAGCTCCGCGTGCAATTCGCGCTTCATGCGGTAGACGATCTCGGGCTTTGCGCGTTCGAGCATGTCCCGCGCCCAGCCGGAGAGCCGCGCGTCCGCATCGATCCCCACGGCATAGAACGCGAAGCCCGCCTTCACCGCCTGCTCCACGGGGTGCACGCCTTCCAAGAAGAACAGCCCCTGCCGGGCGCGCTTCTCGCGGTTTCGCTTCAGGGTTTCAAATTGCTGAAACGCGCTGTCGCGCGCGTTCATGGGTCGAAATTCGCTCAAATCATCACTCCCCAAGGAAATTCACCAGCGCGTCCACGTTCTTTTTGCGATCCGGCACGAGCACCGACATGCCCGCCACCGTGCGATCCGAATACCCGCCGTCCACCGGCAGGCGCAGCTGCGCGATCTGCGCGTCCCGCATGGTGAGCATCACCGGCGCGAACCCAGCAATCTGGCTCACCGAAAGGTTCGTATACACGTTGGATGCGTTGTTGACCGCAAGGGTCATCAATTCCAGCGCGGTCTTTTCGCTCAATTGATCAAAAATTTTGAGGATCACCTCGCGCTGACGCTCGGTGCGCCCGAAATCGCCGTCCTTCGTGCCGTAGCGATACCGCGCGTATGCCTGCGCCTGTTTGCCGGTCATGACCTGCTCGCCCGCACCCTCGAGCAGCCCCTCATTTACGCCGATGCCGAGCACCTTATTGTCCTCTTTGATGACGGCGTTGATGCGGTCTTTGTAGTAATCGCTCTCAACGGTGAGGGTGAGCCCGCCGATCTCGTCGATGAGGGAGGCGAGCATCGAGAAATTGACGGCGATGTAGTGCTCGATGTGCACGCCGAAGTTGCGCTCGATCGTCTCCATCAACAGCTCCGCACCGCCAAACACATAGGCGGCGTTGATGCGGTTGTTTTTGTGCCCGGGGATTTCGACGTAGAGGTCGCGCATGAGGCTGGTGAGTTTTATGGTGTTGTTGTCCGGGTCGAGCGTCACGATGATCATGGTGTCGCTGCGCCCGGTCGTCTCGCCGGGGCGCGCGTCGATGCCGATGAGCAGTATGTTGCGCATCTCGCTGACTTTGCGCCGCTCCTCGAGCATGTGCTCGTCCATCGAATCGAGAAACTCGATCACCTCTTCGGGGTCAAAGATCACATCATCCTGCGCCTGCGCATACGCGCATGGCAACATCATCGCAATGGCGAGTAATAGCGCGATTGCGGCTTTGGGCAACTGTTTCATTGGTATATGCCTCGTCTCTAAGCAAACTCAAGCCTTCCGAAGCATTCGGGTCTGTGGAAATCGGGCTGCGCGGCGGCGACATGGTTCCACACGCCGAAATGGGGGTGGATGCTCTCGTCGCAGGTGTAGAAGTTCGC
>JBMNUA010000098.1:0-8684 GCA_050945995.1 Christensenellales bacterium | reverse complement strand
TGACCACGCACTGCTGCACGTTGATCAACGGCTCGATGATATACAGCCGCTCGCTCATCCAGTCGCTCAGTCCCGGGAGAACCTCGTTGACCGCGGTCTCGGGATCGACGGTGAACAGGGAGTCAACTGCAAGGCGGAACTGCTTGTAGTCGTCGTCGGGCTCGAGGTACTCGGTAGATCCCTCAAGCGCGCCGGACAGACCGCCCCTGGCGACCCAGGTGTTCCACAAGGGCGCCCAAACCGGCTCAAACCAATCCTTGTAGTGCCACAGCTGTGTGGTGTGAATCCACGACACGCGCATCGGCATCTCGTTTGCTTCCTGCGAGGTCGCAAGCAGCGTGGACTCGGTGGTGTTGACGCCGACCTTCAGCCCGATATCGCCCCAGAACTCAACCAGCAGTTCGCAAACGGGGATGATGTCGTTGGCTTCGTTGTTGTTCCAAATCTGCCACTGGAACGGCAGCCCCGAGGGGGACTCGCGATAGCCGTCGCCGTCGAGATCGACCATGCCCAGTTCATCAAGCAGCGCGTTCGCCGCGTCGATGTCGTTGGAGCAGTCGTAGGACGGGTGGATCTCGCCAAAGCCGTTGTACACAGCGTCGAGGATCTCATCGGCGTCGATGGCGAGCATCAGCGCCTGGCGGAAGCGCACATCCTGCACAACCTCCTGCCACGCCTTGGACTCGTCGTCGTCCTTGACCGTGCCGTCGATGTTCAGCCCGTAGTTGACGTTGATGGCAACGTCGGTGGGGTTGGTGTGCATGGTGGTGACGTAGGCGGTGATGCCTGCGGTGTCCTCGTTCTCGCGGTACAGGGAGATGTTGTCAATCGTGGCGGACTCGCGCCCGAAGTCGGCTTCGCCCGTCATGTACTTGAGCTGCACCATCTCCATGTTCTCGACCAGGGTCGAGGTCATATAGTCGATGTAGGGGAGCTGCTGCCCGTCCGCATCAACCTTGTGATAGTAGGGGTTGCGCTCGAAGGTGGTGATGCCGCCTTCGTTGGACTGCATGACCCAGGGGTACAAAACCGGGAAGTTCTCCTCGATCAGCCCGTCAAAGTACATGCTCGTCAGCGCGTCGTTGGGGTCTGTGAGCTCCCAGTTCGTCATGTCAACCTGGTGGAACACATACGTCCAAACGCCTTCCTCGGTCGCGTCATCGTATGCGAGCTGCGCTGCAAAGGGCGCGATGAACTCGTAGTACGCGTCGATCGAGCCGTGGACTTCCTCAGCATAATCCAGATGGAACTGCTTCAGGAAGTGCGCGGGCTTCAAGAACTCGGTGTAGCCCTTCCAGCCGGCGATCGAAAGATGCACCGGGAAGCCGCCGTAGCTCTCGTTAAAGGAGATGGTGAAGGTCGAATCGTCCACCACTTCAAAGACCATCGGCTCGCCGTCGCTGCGTCCGCCGTCGCGCATCCAGCTGCCGACCACAGGCGTAAGCTCCTCGTTGAACACGAAGCTGTTGACGCCGAAGGCAAAGTCGTCCATCGTCACTTCCGTGCCGTCAGACCACTTCAGCCCCTTGCGCAGGGTGAAGGTAAACACGGTGTTGTCCGCATTCGCCTCGTAATTCTCGACGATATTCGGGGTGATCACGCCGCTGTTGGCGGATTCCATCGTCAGAAGCGCTTCGTTGTTGCCGATGAAGCCGTCCGCGTCCCAGTTGACAATCGAGGTCACCAGGCGCATCGTGCCACCGTAGTTGCCGCTCTCATAATCGAGGTACTCCGGCAGAATTTCGTTTGTGAGCTTGGGGTTCTCCGGCAGACGCTCTGCCACCGTGGGCAGATCTCCGCTTGCGACTGCGTCGTCAAACAGCGGCGACTGCGCATAGTTGCCCTCTGCCGACGCGGTGAGCGCAAACATGCTCATCAGCATCGCCAGAACAAGCAGCCAAGACAGTTTCTTCATGTTCGGTTTTCCTCCCGTTTTTTTTCTTCAAGCGAAATTTCGCTCAAATTCGCTTGTACTGCAACAGCCATCCCTACGGTATGTTGCTGCATATTCCATTATAACATCTCGCGCGCTTTATAGAAACATCGGATATTGCTCAATAATATGGCTTTCTTGCTATCGTTATGTTAACTGGTGTCGCGGGGCGTGATCCGCATTTGCTCAAATATGCAGACAGAATGCGCAGTTTCACGCAAAAAACTTGCAAGAATTGACGGAATTATGATCGCGAACCACCGGATTTAAAATCCATTGCAGGGAAATAGTAACTTCGTGAAATATTCTTGCTCTGACACAGGTTCGCCCAATACGTCATACGCGCGGGCGCAATAAAACAATATACAGTCAAGCATAGGTTAAATAACTGTCACGCACGCGCCGCCGCTTGTTGACAGTTGTTGATTTTTTGTGCTATCATCGTTTCGGATGTCAAAAGCCCATTTCACGCGATTGACCCACAATATATTGTGCAGGTAATCGGTAATGAGCACAATATATTGTGATAAATTTGGTAGAAATGGACTTCCGGCACCCTCAACATCATTTGATGGAATCAGACACCATGGGAGGAGCCCGCATGAATCAGACAAACGCGCACGGGAAGATCGGCGCGTTCTTTACGCCCAGCAATACCGCGAAACAGAACTATCTGTATTTGCAGTTCGCGGGCGAGTCCGACGGCGGCGCGGCGGAGGGGCGCGGGATCGACAGCTTCCTTCTACTGTATACGCACGCGGGCAAGGGCGAGCTCGAGTACCTCGACCGCCACTACGCCGTCGGCGCGGGTGAGGGCTTCATCATCCATTGTAAACAGCCGTACGCCTACCGCCCCGCGCCCGGCGCGGATTGGAAGTACGACTATTTTAACATAAATGGTCAAAGTTTCCCCGTCTACTATAACCAATTGCTCAGCGCGCGCAGGCTCGTGTTTCGCGCGGAGGCGGGCACAAAATTGCGCGAATGGATTGGCGATTTGCAGATGAGCGCGCGCATGCCCCCCGGTCCGAAAAGCGAGCTCGTCGCCTCCAAAACCATTCTCTGCATTTTAACCGAGCTGATCGTCGCGGATGACACGCGCCTTGCCGAACAGGGCGTGATGCCCAAATACGTCGAGGGCATCATGGCGCACATCAACCGCAACTACGCCGCGCCCATCACGCTCGACGCGCTTGCCGAGCGCTTCAACGTCAGCAAATACCACCTCTCGCGCGAATTTAAGAAATACACCGGCTATTCGCCCAACGAATACGTCATCTCCGTTCGCATCAACCGCGCCAAGGCGCTGCTCAAACACACCGGCGACACCGTGGGCGAAATCGCCGTGCGCACCGGCTATGGCGACGTCAACCACTTCATACAGCTGTTCAAATCGCGCGAGGGCTTGACCCCCGCCGCATTTCGCAAGCGCTGGACGGGCGAGGACGCATAAGGCAATACCGCACAAATCGAACGTGCGCGGACGGATGCATTTCCGCCATCTTGTGCCTGCAAAACCCTTGACGTAGCACTACTACGCCTGCGGATTCTGCAAGCCCAACCTGACGAAAATTCACCTCGTCAGCGCACGTCCCCTTTATGCGGTATCGCCATAATTTATTTCTCAAAACGATTCTATTTCGCGCCGCGCGTGTATAGAAAATAATACCATATTGCCAAGCGCAATGTGCGCGTATACTATCTATCGCTATGAGTTGAAAGTGAGGTCGTATCATGGGCATTATTCTTTGGATTATTTTCGGCGCGCTCGCGGGCTGGATCGCGAGCAAGATCATGAAGCGCGACGCGGGCATGGGCGCGCTCGCCAACATTATCGTGGGCATCATCGGCGCGGGGCTGGGCGGCTGGATCGCCTCCACCTTCCTTGGAACAGAGGGCGTCACCGGCTTTAACATCTGGAGTTTACTCATCGCCATCGGCGGCGCGTGCCTGGTGCTGCTCATCTTCGGCGCGATCTTCCACCGGAAAAAGGCGTAGACGCGCCGTCAGGCACATGGATTGAAAAGCGCCGGAGGGAATTTCTTCCCTCCGGCGTAATTTGTCTACCGATTCGTCTCCGCCAGCCACGCCGCCGTCTCCTTCGTCATCCCCAAATCCCACAGCATGGAGCACGAGAGGTACTTATCGCGGATGTCGCGCGCGCAGACAAACGCGTCGGACACATCCTCTGCCGTCAGACCGATGTCGCGCGGTCTGATCGGCATGCCCGTCTGCGCCATCACGCCCTCGACCCACGCCGCGTCCGGCAGCTCCTCGTCGATGACTTTCAAAATCTCGTCCCAGCGCGCGAGGATCGTCTTAAGCCGCGCCGCGTGCTTCGCCGGGTCGTTCTTCCCCGCCTGCTCCTCGATCTTGAAGATGCTCGGCGCGGTCGCCCCAAACACCCGCGCGATGTTCTTCTCCCACGCCGCGCGGTCGAATTCCGCCACCGATTTCAATGCCTTCTCGCAATCCGGCGTCGCTTTTCGCAGCCGCTCGTAGATGCCAAAGCATAAAAGCGTGCCGATGCCCACCTGTATGCCGTGCAAATCCGCGTGCGCGCCGTTTGCAAGCGCGCGCATCTCCCACACATGCGAAAAATAATGCTCGAGCCCCGACGCGGGTCTGGAAACCTGCGCGTAGCTCATCGCCATGCCCGCCAGCACGAGCCCCTCGACAATCGCGCCGATCGCGTCCGGGTCGCGGCTTGCGATGCCCGATGCCGCCGCCATGATCTTTTTCAGCGACGCGCGCATCATCTCCGCCACGCGCTCGCAGTAGTATTCGCCGATCACGATGTTCGCAATCCGCCATTCGCATACGGAGATGTACTTCGCCACCATGTCGCCCAGCCCCGCCCACAGCATCCGCATCGGCGCGGCGGCCATGATCTCGGTGTCGCAGAGGATCAGCGCCGGGCACTTGTTGTACAGCGTTGTTTTGACGTTTTGCACCTCCATGGAGGAGGAGTTCGAGGAATACCCGTCCATCGACGGCGCGGTCGCCACCACGCCCGTCGCGCGCCCCGTCGCGTGCCCCATCACCTTCGTCAAATCGTTGATCACGCCCGAACCCACCGCGAGCAGGAAATCGCATGCCGGGTCAAACTGCATGGCGATCGAGCCGAGCTCGTACTCCGCGGGGGTGAGCTGCTCGCCGCGCGCGGGGATGATGTGCATGGCGTGCGCGATGCCCGCGCGGCTTAAAATCTCCGCCACCCGCGCGCCCGCCGCGCCGTAGGTGTTCTTGTCGCAGATCACCATCGGGCGCTTCGCGCCCACGCGCGCAAGCCCCTCCGGCAGCATCTCGACCACGCCCTTGCCGATTTTCAGGTACCGAAGGTCGGTCGCGTGCCGCTTTCCGCAGTCGCAGTCGTAGCCGCCCTCCTTCGTCAATTCGTCAAATGTCATGTTCGCAAAATCCAGCATGGTGCTCCTCCTTTTTATGGCGTGATGACCGGCGCAAGCCGCGCGTCCCCATCCAGCCCGTAAAAGCATTCGCGAAACGCGCCGCGCTCGAACAAAGGCAGCTGATCGCGCAGATGCGGGCTGAGCGTGTGCGCTTCAAACTGCGCGGGCGCAACCCAGAAATTGCGCCCCTCGTCGCAGGTTTCGGTCAGCGCGCCGCCCGCCCAATCCGCGACGAACGCGAAGATCAGCGTGCGCTTGCCATCCGGCTCGATCCAGTGCACAAGTCCCGTGTATGCGATGTTTTCTATCTCAAGCCCCGTCTCCTCGCGCACCTCGCGTTTGACCGCCTCGACCGCGCTCTCGTTCTCCTCGACATGCCCGCCGGGAAACGCCACCCCCTGCCAGCTCTTCACCCGCTCCTGCGCGAGGATGCGCCCCGTCGCGAGGTCGGTGATCCGGCAAACCGTTGTAAACTCAATCTCCATCTCATTTCCCCACAACCGCTTTGATCCGCCGCACGCCCGCCGAGGAGGACTCCTCTTTTGTGATTTGAAACGATTCAAGCGCGCCCGTGTTCTCGACATGCGGACCGCCGCAAATCTCCATCGAGAAATCGCCCATTTTGTATACCTTCACGCGCTCGCCGTAGCGCGATTCAAATAGCCCGATCGCCCCGCGCGCCTTCGCCTCGTCCACCGTCATCTCCTCGATGGACACCGGCGCGCCCGCGCGGATCGCTCCATTTACCAGCTTCTCCACCTCGGTCAATTCCTCTTTTGTCATCTTGCGCCCGAAGGAGAAGTCGAATCGCAGCCGCTCGGCGGTGATGTTCGAGCCCCGCTGCGCGACGTCCTCGCCCAATACCTTGCGAAGCGCCGCGTGCAAAAGATGCGTCGCCGTGTGAAGCTTCGTCGTCTCCACGGAATGATCGCCCAACCCGCCCTTGAAGCGCTTGTCCGCGCCCGCCTGCGAGGTCGCCTGGTGCTGCTTGAAGCGCGCCTGAAAATCTTCCATGTCCACCTTCAGCCCGCGCTCCGCCGCCATCTCGGCGGTGATCTCCACCGGGAAGCCGAAGGTGTCGTAGAGCTTGAACGCGCTTCGCCCGTCGATGGTGTCGAGCTTTGCGATCGCCTCGTCAAACATCGCGTCCGTCGCCGTGCCGGCGTTCAAGGCTTGTATGATCGGCTGATTCTCCGGCGTGGGTCGCAGCCGCTTCGCCGCTTCGGGCGTCCGCTCGGCGCGCGCCGCTTCCAGCGCGTCCTTCGTGCGCGATAGGTTGCCCATCACCTTCTCAAACTCGCCCAAGCCCTTTTTCAAGGTCTTTTGGAAGCGCTCCTCCTCCAGCTTCAACTGCTCGAGGATGTGCGCGCCGTTTCGGGTCAGCTCGGGGTAGGTCTGCCCGTACTGGTCGATCACCACCTGCGCGATCTGGCTGGTGAACCCCTCGGGCATCGACAGCTTCATCCCGTGGCGCACCGCGCGCCGGATGAGCCGCCGGAGCACATAGCCCTGATCGACGTTCGAGGGCGTCACGCCCTTGTCGTCGCCGATGAGGAAGGTGGCGGTGCGCAGGTGATCGGCGATGATGCGAAAGGACTTGAGATCATCCGCGTCCGCGCCGTATTTCTCCCCGGACAACGCCTCAATCTTTCCGATGATCCCCGCAAAGAGGGAGGTGTCATACGCGCTCTCCATGCCCATCAAAACGCAGAAGGTGCGCTCCAGCCCCATCCCCGTATCGACGCACTTCTGCTCAAGCGGTAGGAAACTTCCGTCCGCCTGCTTGTCGTACTGCATGAACACGTCGTTCCAAATTTCCAAATATCTGCCGCAGCTGCACGCGGGCGAGCAGTCCGCGCCGCAGGGCTGTTTTTCTGTGATGTAGAACATCTCGGTGTCCGGACCGCACGGGCCGGTCTGCCCCGCGGGTCCCCACCAGTTGTGCTCCTTGGGCAGATAGAAGATGCGATCCTCCGCCACGCCCGCGCGCTTCCAGTAATCCGCCGCCTCCTCGTCGCGCGGCGCGTCCTCGTCGCCCGCGAACACGGAAAATGCCAGCTTTTCCGGCTCGATGCCCAGCCACTCCTTCGCCGTCAGAAACTCCCACGACCATGCGATCGCCTCTTTTTTGAAGTAATCGCCCAGCGACCAGTTGCCCAGCATCTCAAAAAACGTAAAATGGCTCGCGTCGCCCACGTCGTCGATGTCGCCGGTGCGGATGCACTTTTGCACGTTGGCGAGCCTTGTGCCCATCGGATGCTTCTGCCCCTGTAAATAGGGGACGAGCGGGTGCATCCCCGCCGTGGTGAATAGCACCGTCGGGTCGTTCTCCGGCACGACCGACGCGCTCGGGATCAGCGCGTGCCCCTTTCCCTCCATGAAGCGAAGAAACATCTCCCGCAGATCGCCCGCCGTCTGAATGCTTGGATTCATCGTCCATCCCTCCCATAAAAAATAGCGCCGCCGTCCTTATTCAAGGACGAAAGGCGCGTTTCGCGGTACCACCCTGATTGGCTTTTTCAAGCCCTCTCACAGCCCGATAACGTGGGCGAACCCGCCGCGCCATTTCCTGCGCGGGGCGCGGCTGTTAAAACACCGCGGGGGCGGCAACCCGTCGCCGCGCCTCCGGCTCTCACCACGCGCCGTCTCTCTGCGCGCGCTGCGACGGTTTCATCCCTATGCAATAGTATATCCCGCCCGTTCCCCGATGTCAAATGAAATCCGTGTTACTGTTCGTGAATCCACGCCGCGATGTCTGCGACCAACTGCGGCGAGATGCCCGTTAATTCCATATAATCCGCCGCCGTTTCCGTCGGCTCGCCCGCCATGTCGCACAGCATGTGGTTCATGTCGGGGTAGTACCGGTAGGTCGCTCCCTCGTAATCCGCAAGCGCCGCCTGCCACGCCTCGATGCCCTCCGCCGGCAGCACCTGAAAATCCTTGCCGCCCTGCAAAATCAGCACCGGCAGCCCGCGCGCGAGGATGCGCGCCGCGGGGTCGTCGCCTGCTTGATCCTTCCAGTACCAGAGGGGCGATCCCAGCGCGGTGGTTTCCTGAAGCTGCGCGTCCGTCATGTCGTTCATCGCGTCAAACTGCGCCGCGAGCGTGTCAATCTGCGCCTGATCCATGCCCTGGTCGCGCATCTGCCGCAACGCGATCTCGCTGAGCGAATGCGGCGTGCCCGCGATCAGCGCCGCGCCCTTGATCCGCTCGGAATCCAGCGCGTCCGCGGCGCGCGGCGCGACCATCGCGCCCAGCGAGTGCCCGACGAGGTAGATGTCCCCGATGCGCGCGTCCGCCGCGATCAAATCATGCGCCGCCTGCGCGTCGTAGATGTATTC